>JAJYBV010000090.1 GCA_021778805.1 Chloroflexota bacterium
AGCCGTTTAAAAACGAAATCGTTTTTGGGCGGCAAAAAGTCCATAGTGTTCCCTCATTAGGCTTTTTGTATAGTATACCGCATTGTGCGTCATTTTTTCTACTATAAAAGATATTTTTGGGAGGCGCCCCAAATCTCTATCGCCCCTTGCAAATGCTCGGTGTGCGGCCAAATCATGCGGCATTGAAAGAGCCATTCCTGGCTTTCCCTTTCTTGGGCAGTATAAAAAATTTATTCGGATCTCTTTGCCGCAATAGAATTTAGCGCAGTGTTTGACCTAAAAAACTGTGCTATACTACTAACAAAGCACACTATTTCTCTGGAGCGCATAACTTATGCCTACATCTTTGCCACATTGGGATATGTCGGTTGTTTTTCCGGGGTTAGACTCGCCAGAATATCAACAGGCAGTTGAGTTAGTTAAACAATCCATTTCCGCCATGCAACAAGTTTTTGACCAAATGAATATTCAGCGTTTAGACGCCGAGCCGCCATTAGCAGACACCACCGCAAACACAGATACGCTGCTTCCGTTAGTAAACGCCACAATAGAAGCCCTTTCCGTCCTCAACGCATATACCAGCGCCTTTGTCAGCGTAGATTCACGCGATACTTTGGCGCAATCTAAAATGAGTGAACTGCAAAAAATAAATCTTTCGTGGTCACTGCTGATGACACGGTTTCACGCTTGGGTTGGTTCCCTAGATGTTGAAGCGCTCATCACCAATTCGGAATCCGCTGCAAAACACGCCTACATGCTTCGCTTAGCTAAAGAAAACGCCCAGCACATAATGCCGCCACAGGAAGAAGTTCTTGCGGAAGAACTGACGCTTACAGGAGCTTCAGCGTGGTCTAAGCTGTATATGGTCGTTTCTTCCCAATTAATGGCAAATATAACTATTGACGGCAAAACACAATCGCTGCCCATGAGTGTTATTCGCAATTTAGCGTATTCACAAAATGGCGAAGAGCGAAAAGCCGCATACGAAGCTGAGTTGGCCGGATGGAAAACAGTAGCTCCGGTTCTGGCGGCGGCGCTGAACAGTATTAAAGGGGAGGTAAACACACTTACAAATCACCGCGGATGGAGTACCGCGCTGGAGTCATCCATTGCGCAGGCGCATATCGATCAAGAAATATTTACGGTGATGATGAGCGCGGCTAAGGATTCTTTCCCAGATTTTCGCCGCTATTTACAGGCAAAAGCCGCATATTTAGGCAAAGAATCTCTGCCTTGGTATGATTTATTTGCCCCGGTCGGCCAAAGTTCGCGTGAATGGAAATTTGAGGAATCCGAAGCCTTTATTATTGAGCAATTTACGGCCTATTCACCGAAAATGGGTGATTTTGCAGCGCGCGCATTCCGTGAACATTGGATAGACGCCGAGCCGCGCGCAGGCAAACGTGATGGCGCTTTTTGCATGCGGCTGCGCCGTGATGAATCGCGCATACTTGCCAATTATAAAGAATCGTACAGCGGCATGAAAACATTAGCCCATGAACTTGGACATGGCTATCATAATCTCAACCTTGCAGATAAAACGCCACTGCAAAAACTGACACCGATGACCTTAGCCGAAACCGCCAGCATATTTTGTGAAACATTGGTGAAGGAAGGCGCTCTCCGCACCGCTACACGCGATGAACAAATTGAAATTCTACAGGAGTCTTTGCAAAGCGCTGCCCAACAAATTGTGGATATTACCAGCAGATTTCTTTTTGAACAAGCAGTTTTCCAAGGCAGACTTGCTCGCGACCTTACAGTTGACGAGCTGAATGAAGCTATGTTGGCGGCGCAGCGCGAAACTTATGGCAGCGGATTGGATGATCGCTATTTGCATCCATATATGTGGGCGGCAAAAAACCACTACTACAGCGGTTCGCGGTCCTATTATAACTTTCCATACATGTTTGGTCTGCTATTTGGAACCGGCATTTATGCTGCTTTTAAAGATGATCCGGCGCTTTTTCGGAAAAATTATGATGCGCTTCTCGCGTCTACCGGCATGGGCGACGCGGCAGAACTTGCGTCGCGCTTCGGAGTCGATCTGCGATCCTATGCGTTTTGGCAATCGTCGTTAGATGTTATTCGCGGCGATATTCAAACGTTTATTTCACTGATCGGTTAATTTACAGCCGAAGTCTGTTCACATCGCGGGCATGTTTTTGCATGCCCCATTTTTAATGAATCACTGATGGCAATTTTTTAAAGCCATTTCATACAGAAAGAGAGGCTCGCCTGATGGCGAGCAGGCTAATCCTCTGTACAGCAGCAGGCTGGAGGTTGTGCCTGACTTTTCGATGAATACCCTTTCACCACATATAGTAGACCATCAGGATGTTATTGTTGTCGGAGGAGGCCCGGCCGGCCTTGCAGCCGCGGAAAGCTGCGCTAAAGCCGGTTTGCGTGTTTTAGTGTTAGAAAGACAAAAGGAAATAGGGTACCCAATTCATACCAGCGGCGGCACATGGATCGCCGATATGAAGGCGCTGAATATTCCGCAGGAACTCTATTTTCCTATACCCAGAATTACATTCCTGACACCAAATAACGCTTGTGAGTTTTTTTATGATACTCCTGTTTCCTGTGTTTTAGATATTCGCGGACTATATCAATATTTAGCGGCGCAAGCCATTAAAGCAGGAGCAGTAATCCGCACAGCTTCACCGGTTGAAGGGCCGATTATAGAAAATGACAAAATTGTGGGCGTAAAAGGCAAAAATTCCCTGAACGAGCCACAGGAATGGCGCGCAAATTTAGTCATTGACTGCACCGGGTTTTCATCAACAATTGCTTCACGAATGGGGCTTCACGGCGGATATCATCGCTATGGCTACGGCGCGGAGTGGGATTTAGTTGCGCCAAATTTTCCGCAAAACGAATTATACCTGATTATGGGTAGCCAAGTAGCGCCATCCGGCTATGCATGGGCGTTTCCTCACGGCGGAAATAGGGTGCGACTGGGCGTAGGCGTAATTCGCCCGGACGTGGATGAAGACGCCAGAAAATATCTTATGACTTTTGTAGAGCGTTTGCCGCAGCTTAGCGCTGCCTTCGCCGGCGCTAGCCCGCTGGAATACCACACCGGACTGTTTCCATCTGAAGGAATGATGGAGCATTTCGTGGCCGATGGACTCATTACCGCAGGTGACTCCGCCGGCCAAGGCTCTACATTGGTTGGTGAAGGTATTCGATTTGCCATATACGCCGGAAAAATGGCCGGCAGCGTTGCCGCTACTGCTATCAGAAGCAATGATGTCAGCGCAAAAAAACTTGGAGAGTTTGATAAACAATGGCGCACACAGTTTGGCCGCAATTTGGATATTGCCTATTTAATTAATAAACACATCGCCGCCTATACGGATAAGCAATGGGATGACAGCCTTAACCTGCTGGCAAAACTTTCACCATCCGAAGCCGCCGAAGCAATTCGCGGCGATTTCAGCGTCAAATTGATTACTGGAATTGTACGCAAAAATCCTTCTTTGCTTACTAAAGGAGCCAAAGCGTTTGTGCATACAATTTCTCACCGGTTAAACGGAAAGGATGTAAACTAGCCAAATCAGCGGAAACACTCTATTATGGAGACTTGCTCCTAAATAAGGATTAAGATGAATCTCCGACACCATCAAGAAGCATGTTGCCTCCGGCTTTATGCGTTAGGTATGCTCTGGTCTATAACTATTCCGGCAAACTATTGTAGATCCCGTGTTCGTGTGCTACCATATTTGTGATATTATATTCTCAGTTTCACGAAGATTCGGTTAGAATAAAGCAGATGCGCATTGTATTCTGCTTTTGGGGAAGGACGGCGCGCCACTATGAGATGCAGCCATTGCGGAAGAGAATTAACAAACGCTGCGCTGCAGCTTGGCTATTGCCCAAGTTGCGGCGAATTGGTTACGCAGAATAACTCTCAGGATAATGCACAGCAGCGAAAATACTCCATTAAAATTTCTCAGCCGGAAGATTTGAACGAGCCATCATCTGCGCTGATTCAAAGCGCTCATGGCACAATTCAGCAGCCGGAAGAACCGCCAAAAACACAGCAACCCAGCGCACAACTGCAAAAACAATCTGCAGCTCCGGCGGCTGTATCATCCAAGCATTTAGAAAACTCCGGCAGTCAACTGCCGCAGCCGGTAATTACAAACACAGTGGTTGCCCGAAAAAGTAATACCGGTCTTATTGCTATTATTCTATTTTCAGTTTTAGCTATTATGGCGCTGTCGGTTGGCGCGCTATTTCTGGCTAAACCAAATATTGCGGCCGGCATCTTAGGGAACGCTAAAACAACACCCGCGGCAACACAACAGGCAACTGCTACTGCTACCAGCGCGCCAACAGCAACACCAACGATAACTCCAACACCGCTACCCACGGTTCCGGCGCCACCACAGGGCTATACTGCATATACGGATCCGTCTCATCATTTTGGATTCGATTATACTACTTCATGGAACGCCAACGCGCCATCAACACTGAGCAATGTAATTACCTACACGTTTGAAACACCCGATTTAAAAACAAAGGCCGTCATTAATCAAGTAACAAACGGAGCCATTACGCCAAATAACATCGGAGTTAACTATCTGGCTAATTTTTCAACCGGACAAAACGGGCAGAATTTTCAAGTAACACAAGCAGCGGCGCAATTTACCAGCGGAGCTAATACATGGGTTCGCGCCGAAGGGCAATATACCGTAGGCGGACAATCTTACACCTGTGTCGGCTTAGCGTTAATTCATGAAAATCAGGGATACATCATAATATATTCCGCTCCAACGGCAAGTTTTGATGATTCTGCCGGAACACCATTTGCCGAAATGATCAGTTCATTCACTTTTTTGAACTAAGCAGGAACAAAAGCAATATGAAACAAGGTTCAGTCAAAACACGGAACAACCTGCAAAATTCTCAGCGCAGTTCGATATTTATTGGCTTTTTATTCATTATTACCGCGCTAACCGCCATCGGTGTAATCGCGCAGAATCCGCGCATGTGGACTTTTTTAAAAACATCGGCCAGCAAATTGCCAAGTTCTTTAAGCGCAACACCAAAAGCAACGGCAACAACAACTCCAAAGTCTGCTTTACAGCCAGTCGGAGCAAAGCCAGCGGGATTCACAACTTATAAAGCAGCCAATAACTCTTTTGCGCTTTATATATCCACGTCGTGGACAGGGACAGCTTCGGAAATTTCGTGGAATCATACATTAATCAATGGGGCAACTTTTACCTCAAACGGCGCCAGCCTGCCAACCGCACAGATATATATTTTGCCGCAAATACTTACCGCAGCGCAAATACAATCTGTGGTGGCAACGCTGGCCGGCACTCAGGGCTATGCAACCTATTCGGCAAGCGCACCGGCGCCTATAGTTATTGCAGGTAAAAACTGGACCGCAGTTTCTATTTCAGCAAGTTTTCAGGGCAGTTCTATAACCGCGCAAATTGCATTCAGACAGCAAAATAATAAAACCGCAGTATTTTTTGAGGCGGCGCTGCCCATACAATTTAGCGGGTATACAAGTGAAGATTTCACACCGATGGCGGCCAGCTTAGCTTTTTAACCTACAGAATCAGCTGTTTACGCCAGCGCTTGCCGCTGGCTTTCAAACATAATAATACTTGCGGCGATTGCGGCGTTCAATGATTCTACGTTATTAGCCATGGGGATGGCTACCGCGTCTTCGGCAAAATTTCTCGCCGCGGCAGAAGGGCCGTGCGCTTCATTACCGATAACAAAAACACAGTCGCGGGTAAGGTCTACGTGATAGTAAAGCGTTTCCGCGCCGGCTTCCGTATAGAAACGACGGTGGTTCGCAAAGGTAAGAGCCAGCTCTGCCCAAGAACGCCGGATAAACACAGGAAGTTTGAAAATAGCGCCGCTGGCAGACCTGACAACCTTGGGAGAGAAAATGTCTGCACAGCCGGGAGTAAGGTAAATTGCATCAATATTTGATGCGAGCGCCGAACGCAGAATAGCGCCCATATTGCCGGGATCGCGTATTTCATCTAAGATGATACTCAGCGGCCGATTGATGGCCGGTCGTGCGGCGCGCGCGCGTTCCGGATCAATAGCGCTCAGCGGGATCATAGCGGCGATTCCCTGAGGGGTTTGGGTATCGGAAATTTTAGCCAAAATTTCTTCAGTAACGGAAGCAACATTAACGCCCAGATCAATCAGTGATTGATACAGCGCGCCGTTTTCCGGTTTCAGCAAAGCGTCTTCGCGAAAGAGCGCCACAGATGGGATAACGCCGGCTAAAAGCGCTTCCTGCAACAAATGCGCGCCTTCAATTAAGAATGCGCGATGTTGTTTGCGGCCTTTCGGCGTATGCAACGAATAAAACGAGCCTACGAGTTCATTTCGCAGGCTCGAAACAAATGAAGGAAATGGATTTCCGGGCATATGTTTAGTTATTTTTGTAAAGCAACGGCAGCTTGTTTGGCAATTTCACCAAAAGCGGCACCATTGTATACGGCCATATCAGCAAGCATTTTGCGGTTCACAGTAATATTAGCAAGCGCTAAGCCATGCACAAACTTGCTATAGCTCAGGCCATACAACCGAGATGCGGCGTTGATGCGCATAATCCACAGTTTGCGCATATCGCGTTTGCGGTTGCGGCGGTCGCGGTACGCATAGGCTAAAGCGTGCATCACTGCTTCATGCGCTGGGCTGTAAACTCGGCTGCGGGCGCCGCGCATACCCTTTGCGCGTTCCAACACCTTTTTATGACGTTTATGCGAGGTAACCCCGCGTTTTACACGTGGCATGATTTAAGATAACCTTTCTATAAGAAATCAAGCGGGCAGGCTCATGTCAAGGCCAAAACCGCTGAGACATACCATCTGCTAAAAATCAGACGTATGGAAGAAGGCGTTTCATTTTTTTAGCGTCGCCTTCGTGAAGCTGGCGCACTTTATCAAGGGAGCGAATGATCCGGGAAGATTTTCGGCGGCGAAGGTGGTTTCGACCAACCTTAAAATAGGTGAACTTCCCTGAAGCAGTCTTATGAATCCGCTTGGCAGTGGCCTTGTGTGTTTTTAATTTGTATTTTTTCACAATTGTCCTCATGGGCAAGATAATTTGCGCACTTTCACTATACCACGCCGCTTGACACTTCGCAAGGTATCGGGCATTCTGGTTAATACATGCTGCAAAAAATTGCCCAATTGGCCCTACTTGACATTTAATATCATATCAGATACAGTTAAAATTAAATTTCCCCAAATTTATTTATAATGGGACCTTCACTTTTACCGCCATGTTTAGGAATACAGGTAAAGGCGCGCCATTTGCTTGAATACCGGAATTTACCAATTCCTGCAATCAGCGGCGTCAAAAACGATATGCCTCATGCGGATTTCGTGAACGTCTGAACAAAAAAGATATGATTATTGAAGAAAAAGTATTGCCGGCCGTTTCCTATGGCGTATATGATAAAGCGCGCTTTTTTGGGAACGATGAAATGCGTGATGATGATGAACGCTCTCCGTTTGAAATAGACCGTTCACGAATAATTCATAGCGCGGCGTTTCGCAGACTGCAAGGGAAAACCCAAATTTTTGGTGTCGCAAACGACGATTTTTTCCGAACACGGCTTACGCACACGCTTGAAGTAGCTCAAATTGCAAAAGGAATAGCGTTGATAGCCAAAGCTAACCCCGAGATGGTTGAAGCGATTGCCCTGGCGCACGATATTGGACACCCGCCATATGGTCATTCTGGTGAACGCGCTTTAAATAAGCTGATGAAGGATAAGAAATATGGTATTTTCGACAGCAACGCTCAAAATTTGCGCATCTTAGCAAATCTGGAATTTAAGAGCAGCAAGTACAACGGATTAAATTTAACTCGCGCTACTCTCGATGGGCTGCTAAAACATAAACGCGATGTTACTTCTGATGGAAAACCTATAAATTATTTTTATCCTACCGAGGAAAAACTCGTTCATTGGATAATTGATTCAACACCGGAAAATCATTTGTCTTTTGAAGGGCAGATTGTAGACTGGGCAGATCAAATAGCATATTCTGTGCACGATATTGAGGATGGCATCCATGCGCAAATGATTACATCGATGTCGTTGCATAACCCCATGGCTTTGCAAAAAGTAACCGAAGCATTAGCGGGCGTATTTGATGCTGCGTCAATTCAAAAGGCGTTTCAGGAATTGACGGATGAGGTTCGCAATATTGAAAGCATCGGCAGCGCGCGGGAACGCGCCTGTGAACGAAAATCACTTACTTCACGGCTGATTCATTCATTTGTAACCGGTGTTACTGTAAAATCTGCCGGAAACGGCAAAGTTCGCAAACGGCATGCTTATGATCTGGAAATACCGAAAGAGTTGCAATGTCGTTCAAAAGTGTATCAGTCAATTGCTATGGAGCTGGTCATACATAACCACACTGTGGCCTCTATTGAGCAAAGAGCGCATAATATTTTGGGTAAGCTGTTTGAAGCCTTAACATTCAACACCAGTGCGCTGTATTTATACCCAGATGAATACCGGCAATTTTATTCCGAAGCCAAATCCGATGCAGAGCGCGGCCGGGTAGCGTGCGACTTTATTGCAGCGATGACAGACCACGCCGCTGAAAATTTCTATCGGCGATTATTATAATCTTTGGAAAATCTGCACATGTAGGTACCTGTTGAGCAAGCTGCTGTACAACAAAAATACGGCAAAATCAGCGGGTACTTACCTTATAGCGGGTAAACAGCATTGCGCCGTTCGTTTTTACACTAACCAATTCCGATTTAATTGAATTTTCAGGGCGGAAGGCGCAATTTTCAACTAAGCGCAAATAATGGTGATCAGACGAAGAGCCGGCCAATCGCGGCGAAATCGTTTGAAACATTTCATCGATCACGCCTTCACTCAGAAAATCTCCAAATAACGTTGGGCCGCCTTCAAACAAAATCGAGCGAAACCCCATATCCCACAGTGTTTTCCTAATTGCCGCCGCAGAAAGCAGCTCACCAGTGGTAATTGCTATAATTTGCGTGCCGCCGTGCGCTGATTTCAGCTGTTCGGCGCCATATTCTGAGGTAAGTATAATAGTGTTTTGTTCATTATCGGCAATCAGCGCGCCATCCAGGGGAATATGGCCGGATGCAGTAACCAGCACAGCAGTAGGATGAACAGCTAAGCCAAGCGTTTTCCGTTGTTTCCGGAACGCCAAGCTTTCTTTGGGCCAAATAGCTTCCGGAGTAGAAGGGAATTTGCGCGCCGCCTTATAACTGCCGCTGCCCCAAATAATACAATCCGCAACAGATCGCAGAATGCCCATTATCAGATGGTCCTCCGGGTCGCCATCGCTGATGGTGTTACCGGTTTCAAAATCATGGTAATTATAGGAGACCACGCCATCTAAAGTTACGACAAAGTTAGAGTATACAAAGGGACGATCCATAGGCGGCGCAAAAAACAAATTGCCATCATACAGCGCCTGCAGCTCCGGAATTAGAAGCGCAGCGCCGGATGATGGCTGATTTTCGTACAGCGTTTTGATGTAAGCCATACCCGATTAAGCGACCCTTTGCGCAGCCGTAAAGAAGTGCGTTATTGAAGGAGGAACAGCAGCGGAAAGCAATTCCGACCGGATCGACTCAATAACTCGGCGAACTTCACGTTCTGAAGCAAAATCGCAAGACGCAATGATAGGGCCAAGTGATTCCAGCGTGCCCATAAAATACGTAGCCGCAAGCGCCGCAACAGGGTCTGATTCTGAACTGACATCGATTCTTGCGGCGGCGCTGGATTTATAGCGTTTTTGAGACGCGAACAGTGTTTCGGGGAAACTGCTGCCGATAGAGGCACCAGGAAATGGCTGCACGCCACGCGCGGCGAATAGTTTCTGCTGCCATTCATCGAAAATAGCGTAAGATGGTGTAGTATTTTGTGGTTTGCCTTCTTCAACAATTTCTACCCATCCGCCAATTTTAGTAACACGCGCGGTTTCCCAAATAAGGTCTTGCCATAAATGCGGCGGGGCAACCGCGGCCATAGAGCGAATATGCACTACATCGAACGATTCATCCGCAAAAGGCAGTTTTTCATCAAAAATATCAGCTTGAATAAATTCGGTGTTTTCGTGTAATGCATTTCCGTCTACCATATCTTTCGGCGGAAGAATATCGATTCCCGCAACATGCGCTTCCGGGAATTTACCGGCTAAATCTTGCGCCCAAGACCCCGAGCCATAGCCTATATCAAGTATAGAGCTTGGCGCTGCTACCGGGGAAAGCAGTGAACTTCCCATAACTTCCCGCAGTAATTTATTTTGAAAATTCTGTCGCTGTTCTTCGCGTTCATCTACAGGGAAGGGGTAAGGGACCGAGGCCAGATATCGCCGACCGAAACACATCATCGTCGATGGGTGTGAAACATTCGCTGTTTCTCTATACTCACTGGTTGAGTAATCAGACATAGGTCTAATAATCCTTTCAAAAACTGATGTGCCCACAAATGTGGTCTGTCCCAAATATAACAACCAATTAAAATGGCTATATACATTATAACACGGCAACAGTAAAATTTAAATATCCGCGCTAAATGGGAAAAATTGCGGCGCAATTTGGCGAAAAGTTTTAAAATCACATATAATGCAGTAGTTTTTATGAGGAGCAAACCAACTTTATGGCAGAATCTGAGCAGGAATCTTCTTTTTTATCCGATTTATTTTACGAACAAAAGCCGCCGGAGCACTATGCCTATCTGCAGAATGGCGTCTATATCCCAGCGGATCCGGCAAAAGGCAATCTGGCGCAAGGATGGTTGACAATTGTTTTGCGCCCAACGTTAAAAAATATTGCGGAATATGCCCGCAAAGCGTCGCAGCTTTGGGTGTATATATCTATTGCAGTTGGAGTGCTTTTAAACGCAGCAGCGGCAGCAATAAACGGCGTCGCAAAATTATCGGTGCCACAGCGCGGAATCTTTTTTTATTCAGCCCAAAATATCCACGCTAATGTCATTTCGAACATTATGCTCAGCCCGATTACCTATCTTAGTGTGCTGGCGGCGCAAACGCTGCTGATTAGTCTTTTTGCGCATGGGTCATTCGGAAATTTGCAAAACCGATTTGAACGGGCGCTTACGCCATTGGCGCTTGGCAGTGTAGGCGCCGCAGCAGTTTCTTGCATTTCTTCCAGTATCGGCGCGGGGATAACCGCAATCTTGCTGAAAACAGGATCGATTTCATTGCTATCAGCAAATTTTGGTCCGGTATCCATAGCGCTTTGGATTATTCAGACAACATTAACCATCTATATATTAGCAATCACAACACAGTGCTCCGCAGTTGGGGGAACATTGCCGCGCTGGATATCGCTGGTATTGCTGCTGATTGCGTCGGGCTTTATATCGGGCATTTTTATGCTGATAAGTTTTTTATTAGGATTTTTCGGCTGACACATCAGCAGATAACTGCTTTTCCCCTTCTTCAATAAGGTTGATAATTTTTTGCATGCGGGCTATATGCGCCCGCAAATTTTTTATATTCTGGTCATACGCATTGGGGCTTAGCTGTTGGAACCATGCGAGCATATCATCATCGGTAACATCAAACCACTTTAAGTCCGCTTGGAGACGAATATGCACTTTCATAGCAGGCGGGCGCTGTTTTTTCCCTTGCGAAGGAGCCAAGTTATCGGAAGCAGTCTGATTTGACTGCGGTTTCGGCAGTGTATCGCGCAATTTTTCAACATCAGCAGTTCGAAAAAAATGGGTATGTTCACCGGTAGCGGAAACTGCTTTCAGTGAACCTGATTTAATTAATTGTTCAAGAGTAATTCGGTCGACACCAAGAATATTTTGCGCTTCGCTATCGCTAACAAACCGAAGAGGCATACAATGGATACCCGCTTTCATTTTATTTTTAAAACCGCATATTTGCTAAGAAATAAATACTAGTATGGAGCCAAATCCTTAACACTTTAAGCAATACGCAATATACTAGAAAAGTACCATATAAACCTCTGAACAGAGCAACCCCAAACACACATCTTTTTCTGAAAGTCAAACACCAATGCAACAATTTCAATATGCCGCATGAATTTGTTACTTTTTTTACATATTACCTAAGTTCCCGAAAAGTCTAACGAGGAAAGAAGGAAAACCCCTGAGAAGAAGGGAGTTTCGGGTCTTTTTTCATTGACAATATCCTCGTTATATATTATAATATATAACGAGGAGTTGATGATTG
>JAJYBV010000013.1 GCA_021778805.1 Chloroflexota bacterium
CACGGTCGAATCCGACGCTGAACAGACTGTGGCAGGAGACGCAAGTGAAACTGCCGATGAATCAGTAGGAGGGTGTCAGAACAGCTTTGCGGCGGCAACCCTGGTGACAACACCGCATGGCAAACAGGCAATAGGGACGTTAGCGGTTGGGAACACGGTGACGGCGTATAATCCGAAGACGGGGCACACGGAAACGAAAACGGTGCAGCATGTGTTCATCAATCATGACAACAACCTGTTAGATGTAACCATTGCGCCGGATTCGCAGTCGAGCACAGCACAAGCGGCAACAGTGAAGCAGCAAGCGGCAGACGTGAAAGCGCACGGCAGTCAGGCGCCCCCGTCGGCAGAAACTCTGCACACGACCGATGAGCATCCGTTCCTCACCACCGATCGGGGATTTGTGAACGCGGAGGATCTGCGGATTGGGGAGCAGGTCCAGCGGCTGGATGGCAGCTACGGGGTGGTAGTGGCGCTGCAGCATATCTTTGGGGTGGCCGTGCGGTACAACCTGACGGTGGCCGAAGACCACACGTATGCGGTGGGCGCCACTGCGGTGGTCGTGCATAATACGGATTGTAGCGGAAATATTGCAGATAAAGTAAATGCTGCGCTTTCATCTACCAATCCAGGGACCAAATTAGAGGGTCAGGTAGCAGAGCATTTGGGAGAGCAGGTTACAAAATTTCAGGAAATTATTCGTTATCCATCTGGAGCGGCAGCGGGAGATATTGACGTAGAAACCGAGAAAGCAATCATAGAGGTAACTACAAGTGATGCAAAGAAAACCTCACAAATAACAAAATTGCTAAATAATCCATTGATGAATCCAGGTGGTAAGCCAGTCATATTGTATGCGCCTAAGTATGGGTATACTGCAGGTAGTGTAATATTAAACACCGGTGCACAAATAGCAAGAAATTTTGATGAATTAGATACAATTTTGGCAGGTTTATAAAGGGGAGTAATACATCGAAAGCAATCATAATTATAAGCTATACAGAATAATAATAATAAATGAATCTGAGAGGAAATATTCATGGGACCAACTATAGTAGTTTTAGTTTCTGAACCAGTAACGATACAGAAAAAAGAAGAGATAACACAATTATTGCAATCAATAGCACATGTTGTTCAATATCATAATGAAGGATATGGCTTTAATCAGCTTGGATCATGGGATATCTCAGAATTTATTGGCCCAATCCCAAATGTGAGTTCAGAAGATCTAAATATGTATATATTGACAATATCTATTGGAGATATGAGTGAATCGGATAGAGATGAAAAAGAATACTTACTAATGAATTTAGGATATTATCCCGTGCACGATATAATATGTGATGCGCCGATAGAAGAAGCATATTATGTACTAAATTATGTGGTCTGGAGATTGGCAAAAATGCTACAGGGATATATTTCATTAAATACCGCAGTATATCCAACTCAATATCCGGAAAGGTATGATCAAGAACGATTGTTTAGTTTACAAAAAAATGCAATAAATCCTGAGACCCAAACAATGATCCCATGGAAATATGAGGGAGTAGGAAATGTATATGAGATATCTTATGATCCAAAAGAGGGTTATTATCATGGCTATTATAATATAGTGGATTGTGAATGTTTTTATGCTAATTTTATCGAAAAATATACATATTATGCAAAATAATATTAATTCTATAATAATGGCCACCCGGCCACTTACACTGCGCGGTACACCAGCGCTGCACGGCATCCTACGCCGCCCGACCACCTACGCCGCGCCGTAGCACAAGCGCCCCACGGCAACCTACACCGCGCAGCTATCTACGCCGCACGGTCATCTACACCGCACTGGAGCACAAGTGCCGCCCGGCAACCTACACCGGGCAGCTATCTACGCCGCACGGTACACGAGCGCCGCCTGGCTATCTACGCCGCGCTGAAGCACAAGCGCCACCCGGTCTCTACGCCGCGCGGTACACAAGCGCCACACGGCTACCTACACTGCCCGGTAAACTACGCCGCCCTATTGCGCTTGTTTTAATATAATCACCGCACGGTCACACCTGAGGCAATGCAATCCGGTAGGGGCGACCCTTGCGGTCGCCCTTGCTGCCCGGCTACCAATATTGCCCTGTGAAAGATTTTCATAAAAGAGATTTTGGGAGGCGCCCCAAACCCCGCGCAAGGGGCTATCGCCCCTTACGTATCCCTGGGTTTCGTGCTGCGCCGATTGCCTGTCGGCGCGTTTTGACTTGCTATTGCTGAACACCGTACACTGTCCATGATGAGCCATCCCAAAAGGCAAACCATGGCGTTGTTTGGCTGCTGGATCCGCTTGAGGAAAGATCTCCATATACCCAATAGCTGTTGGTGTTGATAAACTGCATATCGGAAATAACCGGCGGTTTCCCCGGAATATTTAATTGTGGCAAAGCTGTAAAACTACTGCCGGACCATTGTTGTAAAAAAGTCGGGTTGGCAGCGGTACCAAGATTTAAGTTTTGCATTTGCCAAATATTTTGGGAGCCTGTGACAATTAAATTATCGTTTAGATAATTTTGGGGATTTTGCGGCATAGGTGTTTCAATTTTCCATTGCGCTCCATCCCAGTGCTCTGCAAATGGGTTAACAATAATTCCCGATGCCCAAACATTAGTTGGTGACAAGACAACAATTTGTTCCATATTGCTGGCAACAGTATTGATTTGTTTTTCGGACCATGTTTGGCCATTCCAATGTTCGATAAATCCGCCATCGCTTGTGAAATTGCCGACGGCCCAAACATCACTGGAACTCGAAGCGCCTAAATCAATCAGTTGGCCAAAAATTCCCGTTTGCAGTGTGATAACGTTCCACTGCATTCCATCCCAATGCTCAATAAGCGGAAAGGTCCCTTCCGGACCCTGCTGCGCGTTGTTTTGCTCCATACCCGCCGCCCAAACATCATTGCCGGAAAGCGCTAATACGGTATCTAACGAATACGTGAACCCGGATGGCGCCGGCGCTGTTTGCGTCATATTCCATTGTGTTCCATCCCAATGTTCCGTTCCAAAGCTGCTTACAGCCCAAACATCTTGTGAAGAATCCGCGGAAATTGAAGTAAAATTTATTCCCGGTGTTATGTCTTGCGGGTCTGCAACAAATTGCCAATTGCTGCCATTCCAATGCATAAAGTGATAATTTTTCGTGGATGAGTTGAACGTCGTCGAGGTCGGCGCGGAATAAATTTTCCAAATATCGTTAGAATTTATTGCAGAAATATCAGTTGAAGTGGAAATGGTTAAAAATGCAGGTATATCAGCAACCGGCATTGGTGTATCTGTTGGGGCCGGCAACGGTGTTGGCGATGCCTTTGTTGTGGCTGTTGCCGCCGGCTGCGGTGTGTTAGTGGCAGGTTGAGCGGCAACGGTTGTGGATGCGTTGCAGGAAACAAAACCGATAATCACAAAAACACTGATACTTATCAACCAAAATTTTTTCATGTATTCTCCTTTTGTAATTTCTGAACAAGCGCAGCTGCAAAAGCCCGGGATTCGTAAGAGGCAGCAGACCCTTGCGCGGGATTTGAAGTGTTCCCAAATACGATTTTTTATGCTAAGTTACATGAATTGTTTAAGCGCATTTTTAGCAATTTGAACTGCTTATTGAGCTGACGGTAACAAGTATAACAAACATCAATATCTTATTTGGTTTAGTCCAAAATAAGATATTGATGTTTGTTATCAAAGAAAATGGTGGCGGATGTATGATCTTCTTCTGTAAGATAATGAATATAGGATGATATATCAGAACACAGATAGAGACCTGATCAAAAATAAAGCATACAGATGAAGACGCCGAAGTTAGCATGCCTCCTGGCGGGGCAGAATCCTCTTATTCCTTTTTGGCTCAAGTTTCTAGAATGATTGAAAGGCAGAAATGAATAACATTTTATGACAGATTTTAAAGACGCGGATGTATTGGCCGCCGAACAACGCTTGCCAGATTTGCTGGATGAACTGAAAGCCTGGGTGAATATTGATTCGGGAACCGACAATAAGGCGGGCGTAGACGCTTTAAGCGTGCTTGTTGCAAAACGGCTTGAACAATCGGGATTTGCGGTAGAGCGGATTGCTATGGCGCAAACCGGAGATCAGTTAATTGGCCGAAAGCGTGGAAACGGTCAGCTGCGCTTGTTGCTGGTGGGGCATATGGATACGGTGTTTCCGGTCGGCGCGGCAGTTGAACGGCCATTTACAATTCGCGATGGAAAGGCGTATGGCCCTGGAATTTTTGATATGAAATCGGGGATATTAGCGATCTTGACGGCGTTGGATTGCGCAGGCGCAGCGGCGCAAAATGAATATGCATCTATTACAATAATATGCAATAGCGACGAAGAGATTGGATCTCCAACCAGCAAGCCATATATTGAACAATTGGCGCGTTCCAGCGATGCGGTGCTGGTGTTAGAGCCGACGCGCGCTTTACATACGCTTACAGCAGCGCGCAAAGGTATTGCCGCTTATACGCTGGATGTATTCGGTTTGTCGGCGCACGCCGGTGTTATGCCCGACGCCGGAAAAAACGCTATATTAGAATTATCATCGTTAATCATCCGGCTGCAGGCGCTGCATAAATCTATACCAACTGTAAGCTTGAATGTTGGAGGCGTTACCGGCGGCGGCCGGCGCAACGTGGTGCCGGATCGCGCAACGGCAATATTTGAAATGCGCGCGGCAAACCTTGCGGCGTTTTTGCAGGCGAAAGAAGCGATTCGCGCCGTAGTAAACAGTGAAAGGCTGGTGCCCGGCGTTACCGTAACACTAACGCAGGACCCGGCGGAACATTTGCCGCTGGAGCCGCTGGAAGCTTCGGCCGCGCTGATTGCTGAGGCGCGCGCAATTATGCTTTCGATGGGGTTGGAATTAGAGACGCTCAGCACCGGCGGCGCTTCAGATGGCAACACAACCGGCGGACTGGGTGTTCCTACGTTGGATGGTTTAGGTTTAATCGGCCAAAATTCACATAACCCGGATGAGTATATTCAAATAGATCTTATTCCGCAGCGGGTGGCTTTTTTAATAAAATTACTGCGCAATCTGCCAAAAAGCATGAAACCTGCGCAGTAACCCAGCCGGAAAATCTACAGCGCAACAATTGCGTCGCTTAAATTCCTTGAAAACCCGGTTTTTGATATTCCGGCCGAGGCCCTTGGTATGAATCGGAAAGGTGCTCGGCGGTAACGATTGTTTTGATATTGCCGCGCACATTAAATTCACCGGTAATGCGCATCCAGCGGGGATTCAGCAAATGCAAAAGATCTTCTAATATGGTGTTTACTGCGCTTTCGTGGCTAATGGCGCGGCTGCGGTACGTGTTGATATACAGTTTCAGGCTTTTCAGCTCTACCACAAAAGCGTCGGGAGCATAATCTACCACGATAACCGCAAAATCGGGGAAACCGGAACGCGGGCACAAACAGGTAAATTCGGGAATTTCAAACCGCACAAGATAATTTCGATGGGAATAATCATTTGGCCATCGTTCTAATTCGCTGTTGGCAATTTCTTCGCTGCCATATGTTCCCGGTGTTCGCGTATTTGGTGAGGGAGTTTGTTTAGCTTTGGGCATAGTGAACGAACCTTTGAACAGAAAATTTTATATTCTATCATATCACAATTTGCGGCAGGAAAGGCATTTTGCTTGCGTAGAATGAATAACCAAGCAGAAAAACTACCAAAACTTGCATTTTTACACAAAACATGGGATAATAAATTGTTGAGTGATGAAAAAAGTTATGTCTGGCAATGCACAGCGACCAAAAAGAAAAAGCTGTGTTATGTAAATGTGTGTGTTTCTGTAAGAGCAAAAACTTGTTAGCCAGGTATATTTATGGTAGGAAAATTCGCTAATTGTCCTAATAGCTTTACAGAAATTTGCACAGGGGCGTATACTTAGGTTATATACTTATCGTTTAGATGATGCTTTGCCTAAACGAAATACTGTTTATCTTAAAAGAGGCTTATCTGTGGACGATTTAATCGTATCTTTTATAGAATGGTTAGAAGGCCGTAACGATTCAAATAATACCCGCGAGGCTTATAAAACTGATTTGCGGCAGTTAAGCGCGTTTTTAAGCGATAAAGGCATTCATAGCTGGGACACCGTTTCAAGTGATCACCTTATCGCGTTTTTAGTTGATTTGCGCGCGCACCCTTATGCCCCAACTTCAATTGCTCGCAAACTTGCGGCAGTTAAATCCTTCTTCCATTTTTTGATAGATCACAAATATATCAGTCAAGACCCAACCATTTCATTGGTAGCGCCGCATGTAGACCGTGAAGCGCCAAAAATTATTGAAAGCGGCATTGTGGGAGATATTATTCAGAAAATTAACCTGAACTCTACCATGGGCGTCCGCGACCGCGCTATGCTTGTGCTGCTGTATAACACCGGCATGCGGGTTACTGAAGTTGTCTCCCTGAATGTTGAAGATATCGATCTGGATAACTCAGTTATTTTCTGCGGTAACAATGAAACAAAAAATACTCGCCGCCGCAAACTGATGATAGATCAAGAAACTGCAGAGGCGCTGCGCGCATATATTACAAATGCTCGCCGCTACCTTGCCCGGGAATATGAAACTTCGCTGTTTGTCAATCATCATGGTGTTCGGCTTACACGCCAAGGCTTCTGGCTTATTTTGCGCAGCCACGCCCAACAGTGCGGCGTAGAGCGGCTTACTCCGCATATTTTACGGCATTCTTTTGCTGTTAATTTGCTGCGCACCGGCGCCGATCTGCGCGATGTGCAATCTAAACTTGGCCATGCCAGCATTTCAACTACACAAATGTATCGCATGTCTTCTACCGATGAATCAAAATCACCGGTTGGTGTTAAGTAGCAAATTTTTTCTTCTGCTCCCTTTTTCTTGCTCTGCCGGCTTCCCTCCGGCAGAGCTTTTTTTGTTTTCATGAATCCCCGGATTGCTGCCCGGCTACCAATATTTCCCTTTGGAAAAATAAAAAAGAGATTTTTGGGGACACCCCAAACCCCGCGCAAGGGGCTACCGCCCCTTACGAATCCCTGGAAATGTGTACCGTGCGGTGGTTGTTTAAAAATACAAGATATTTTTGGGAGGCGCCCCAAACCCCGCGCAAGAGGTTGCCGCCCCTTACGAATCCCCGGAAATGTGTACCGTGCGGTGGTTGTTTAAAAATAAAAAAGAGATTTTTGGGGATACCCCAAACCCTGCGTAAGGGGCTACCGCCCCTTACGAATCCCCGGAAATGGGTACCGTGCGGTGGTTGTATTTTTATAAAAATGTTTTGGGGACACCCCAAACCCCGCGCAAGGGGCTACCGCCCCTTACGAATCCCCGGAAATGGGTACCGTGCGGTATTGTATAAAATAAATAATGTTTTTGGGAGGCGCCCCGCATAACTCTTCGAAGAAGTTAAACGAACATGTGATACAAATTTACCCAAGTTTATGCTATACTAGGTGAGAACGATGCGCCGCCATAATTGCAGCGGCATTAAAATAAACAGCCTCCATCGTACATTTCATTTCACAAAAGGTAGTATTTATGAGCGTTGCGTTGCATATTGCTGTAGATGGGCCAGCCGCTTCGGGGAAAAGTGTCGTTTGCCGAATTTTGGCAGATCGGCTGCATTTGTTGTATCTCGACACCGGAGTGCTGTATCGCTGTGTGGCATATGCTGCACTGCGCGCCGGCGCCGACCCATCCGACGCCAATGCTTGTGGTTTGCTGGCGGAAATGTTGCCGGTAGAACTGAAACCACCTTCCGAAATTGATGGCCGGCAGGAAACGATTTTGCTGGATGGCAGAGATATTACATGGGAAATTCGCTCTCAGGCGGTTACCGCCATCGTCTCGGCTGTTGCGGCGCATAAGCAGGTGCGACAGACAGTAGATACGTTTTATCGCAACTTTGCGGTAAATAAAGGCGTCATTATGGCAGGTCGCGATATTGCCGCTGTAGTGCTGCCCGAAGCGCAATTAAAGATTTTTCTTACCGCGTCACTATCTGTGCGCGCACAGCGCCGAGCTGTGGATCTGCAAAAACAGAACCCCGGCCAACTCGTTTTAGTAGAAGATGTATTGGCAAAATTAGCCAAACGTGACGAGATGGATGCGCCAAATACCAAAATTGTTCCCGATGCGCTTATTATTGATTCAAGTGAATTAACTATTGAACAGGTTGTTGATCAAATTGTGGAGGCCGCACATGTCATCTACAGGTAAATATATACCCGGGAGCCAAGAGCGGCCCGGATTTTATGGCTTTACCCGCTTTGTTTTAAGCATCGTTTTGCCGTTTTTATTTAAGTTTGATGTCCAAGGGATTGAAAATATTCCCGAAAACGGCGCCGTATTGCTGGCCAGCAATCACTTTAGTGGCTGGGATATTCTTGCAACAGCATTCAGTATGAAACGGATGCTGCACTTTATGGCAAAATCAGAATATACCAAAAGCCGGTTTTTAACGTGGCTGTTTACCAAGCTTGAGGCTTTTTTTGTAAATCGTGGCGAAGGAGACACCGAAGCAATTCGTAATTGTTTGGCGGTGTTAAAAGCCAATCAGGCGCTTATTATCTACCCGGAAGGGCATCGCAGCGAAGACCATAAACTAATAAAGGCGCACGAAGGCTTTGCTTTGATCGCCTTAAAAAGCGGCGCGCCGGTTGTTCCTGTTTCCGTTTGGGGTTCTGAACTGGTCTTGCGCAAAGGGTATCACTGGCCGCACCAGCCCGTGGTGCATATTCGGTTTGGTCAGCCGTTGGTGTTTGCCGCTTCCGGGAAAAAATATACTCGCGCAGATATGCAATCGGCAACCGATGACACAATGCGCGCGATTGCGGCAGCTCTTCCTGAGGATTACCGTGGTGTATACGCCCAGCTTCCGGAACCGGCCGCAGCAGGAAATTCACCGACAGAAAATGAAGAAACACGCTGAGAACCAGAGAAACAAAACTGTAGTTTGAAAACGGGAAAAATAGCGGCGCCAATTGACACATAAGTTTTTTTTGCTATACTGTTTATGGTTTTGTTCTTCGGAAAATTTTTGGGAAATAAATGATATGTCTCGCACAGAGTATACTGCCGGTACATCTTTTCAGAGCCAAATGAAATTCTTATCTGTTTTCTAATGCCTGAACGTGTGGTACAATATACCCTGAGACAATATATTTGAGATATGACGTTATGCTTTTGGTTTGTGCAATTAATGGCGCAGCGCCGGAAATTGCCGCAGAGGACAAGCGGCGTTGCAGTTATTGTAGAGTATCCGGAATCGGCCAGACTTGATAATGTAAACCAAATAAAATCCGGCGTTGGATAGATGTATCACATCTTCAATTGAAAATGAGATATAGATATTTTGTGAAAACAGACTGATAACATTTTTGCAAAAAACAAAGTGAGGAGAGAGTATGGGTACCCCAAATCAAAAAATATTTGGCGGAAATCTCGACACACTTGGGCTGCAGGCAACATTAAAAACTCTTGCGCTTGGCAGTAAATCGGGTGAATTGATCGTCATCAAATCTGATGATCAAACACAAATAGGACAAGAAATAAAACTTCAGGTAAGTTTGCAGGAAGGGCAGATACTTTCTGTAAATTTAGATCCGACGCCAGCGATACACCTGTACAGTATGTTTTACAGCATCGGTCGTGTTACTCAGTCAAATCCTCAGCACGCTATGTTAGATCACCAAAAAGATATCAGCAAACTATTAAAAGATTTTTTGGATAATCGCTTAATTGATAATCAGGAATATCAGAAGAGAATGGAGTTCTCTATGATTCAAATGATTTCGCGCGCTTTAAAATGGGAACATGGATCCTTTGAATTTCAGCCGAAAATACAGTTAAAAAATATGGGAAATTCTGCCAAAAACATCGATCATATATTATTGGAAGCAATGCGCCTGAATGATGAATGGAGCCGTATAACCACACAAAATATTCATTGGGAAACATTGCCGCAATGGGTGCAAAATCCACCGCAGAACTTTGATTATCAGAAATTGCAGGCAGAAGAAGCTCAGATATTGCTTCTTTCAAATGGGGAAAATCCAATATATGCAATTGCATTTGCGTTGCAGATACCTGAACCAAAAGTTGTGGAAACGATTATTAAACTTCAGGGGCAAGGTTTGCTTACGCTCATTTTTTCGCAAAATCAGGAAAAATTAGCAGAGAAAATTTTGCAAGTCTTACATGTTCAATTAAAAGAATTGCATACGATTGGAAATTATTCCGGCGCAGAACGCTCGTATAAAATAATGGATATTATTGGCGGCGCCATGAATGGATTACTGAAAATATACGGTGAATATGTTGCAAACACCGATACTTCTCAGGTGATGTTTGGGGTTTTGCCGCAAGAACAATTACTGATGGAAAATAGAAAAATATTAGATGATTATCATGTGGATGGATTAATTCGCATCGATCGCGGAATGGTTGTGTATGATGAGGCAAAAGGTTTAGCCGGCATTGTAACCGGAAAAACACTGCAAGAATATCAAAATGAAGTGCTGGAAGCGTTAAACGATTTACTGAATATGGTTTTTGTTTCAGGAATAGAGCCTAAATTAGCCCGAAATGGAAATTTAACCGCTCGCGTAGGCAACGCATGGCACACTTTTTTAAGTGAAGTAGAGGAAGAATTGTACCGCAGAAAAGGAGCAATGAATCAGTCTGATGCTTTTTTCCGTCAGCAGTATTACTCCTAGGTATGTAAAAGCAGCAATGTTGTGAAAAGGCAGCAAAGAATATTGAAGGTATGAAAAGGGAGTGAGGTGTTTTGTGAATAGAGAACCGATTGCGCTGGTGGTGGATGACAGCCCAACAGTTTGCAAGATTGTACAGTTGACATTGCAACGGGTGCAAATGAAGGTGATCATCGCACGAGACGGTGTCTCAGCGTTAGCTGAGGCCAGCAGAAATGATTTGGATATTATATTTTTAGATATTATTTTGCCGCAAATGGATGGCTATAGCATTTGCCATCAACTGCGAAAAAATAAAAAATTTGTGTCTACGCCGATTATCATGCTAAGCGGCAGAGACGGTTTCTTAGATAAGATGCGCGGCAAATTAGCCGGCGCAACAGAGTATCTAACCAAGCCATTTGAAGCAGGTGAACTGATTCAGGTGGTGAATCAATACGTTTTTACGAAAGCCTCCGGTGGCATGTCGGATGCATTTCAGCAGCGTATCAGATAGCAGAAGATGCGCTGCAACTTTAATTTTTGAGGTACCATTGTGCAATTCCCTTTACCCAAACAGCCAACCGTTCTTGTTGTAGATGACAGTTGGACCGACCTTGCGCTTATCGCGGCTCCATTATACGAGCAAGGTTTTAATGTAGTAACTGCTTCCGATGGCGAAGAAGCCATTGAGAAAGTTGTTTCACTGCGCCCTAACTGCATTATTTTGGATGTAGTTTTACCCAAACAGAACGGGTTTCAAGTATGCCGATATCTGAAACATATGGATGGCTATAATCAAATACCCATCATATTGCTCAGCGGCAAAAATACGCCGCAAGATCGGCATTGGGGAATATTACAGGGCGCAGATTTATATTTAACCAAGCCGTTTAATAGCGCCGAATTAATTTCGGGCATTAAAAGTTTACTTTAATAGATACTTGGAGATAATCGATGAGTGATCCCGGAAATAAGCAGATCAATGCGGATAAATTGAAAGAAGCGCTGGCAGCTTTTGGCGCCTCGGATTCAACTCCGCAAAACGCTCAACCAATACCGTTGCATCCGCCCGAGATTGCTCGTCAATATTCCGATGATTCAGCGGCCAAGCAAAAGTATATCATAACGCTGCTGAATGATTTGGAAATCGGCTGGTCAGTTGAACACGTGCTTGGTGTTGAACTGGCAAATAATATAACATATGTGCCATATACGCATTCGTGGGTGGTTGGGGTAGCGTCTTTGCGCGGAACTATTACTTCAGTAGTAGATTTGCGGCAATTTTTAGATCTGCCAAGCGGTCAATTTACACCTGCGTCGCGAATTATTGTTGCCAATACCGCAAAAATATTCGTTGGATTTTTGGTAGATGCAGTAAAAGAAGTGAGCGAGATAGCAAATCAAAATATAGTTTACGACACTTCATTTATTCATCATACCAAACTGCCGGAGTATGCTGTTAACGGTACAGCGGTTATTCCAGGCAGCAGGCGTGTTATATATATAGCGCATACTGATAATCTATTAAATTCATCTAAAATGAATGACTATCTGGTAAAATAAAATTAAAAATATTATTCAGGAGTTATAAAATGGCGATATCTAAACGCCGAATGTATTCAGTGAATTCCGCATTTTCCTTAGCGTTAACTTTTTCAGTTATACTGCCATTTGCCGGAATTTTAGCCCTTACCGCTGCGACGTGGAAAGTATATGGAGCTTCGATAAAAGATCTGAGCACAAGCCAATTTACGCTGTATGCGTCTGCTGCCGGCGGATCTATTATACTTACATTAAGTATTGTTCTTTTTTTGCTTCGTTTGAGATATGTTCTTCGCAAAGAGGTTGAGAATATTTCGTTCTTAACCCACGAAGCGCTTGACTCTTATGCTGCGCTTGAACCCACTGCGCTGGCCATACATGATGATTTATATCCGCTGATACCGCTTATTAACTCAATTATTGAGCAAGCGCCAATGAAGAAAAATGATGTAAATGATACACAATCAGTACAAAATCAAATAGAACGGCTATTGCACGATGTTACCGAAATTGCTTCCGGCAACTTTGAAATTCAGTCTGCTGTTACTCCGGATGCGTTAGGTGTATTAGCGGATTCGTTAAACTTTATGGTGGAAAATCTCTCGAAATTTATTGCGCTGGCGCAGTCTAACTCGCATCAAATTATACAACAGGCAAGTAAAATTCAAGAGCGCGTAGGGAACATGACCCATAGTGTGCAGAATCAATCTCAACAAATTAATTCAGTGAACGATCAATTGCAGTCGCTCGGCGCATTTATTCTTGAATTTAATAAATTTGCTCAGCTAAGTCTTGCGTCTACCGAGCAGGCTAGAGAAGAAGCTGAATCGGGACGAAGTTACGTTGAAAATACTTTAAGGAAAATGGAAGATATCCGCACAAACGTATTAAATACCTCGCAAAAAATTAAGCGGTTAGGTGAACGAACCCAAGATATTTCTAATGTGGTGCGAAGTATTGAAGACCTTGCCGATCGTACAAATGTACTTGCTTTAAACGCTGCTATCCAGTTGGGTGTTGTTGGTAACGAAAATGCCCGTGGTCTTACCTTATTTTCAGATGAAATTCGTATTTTGGCGGAAAAAGCCTCGGAATCTACCAAAAAAATCAGCGGGTTAGTGAAAAATATTCAAAATGAAACCAATGAAGTAACCAGGTATATGGAGGAAAGCGTTGGCTTGGTAGAATCTGGAAGCCAATTGGCGCAATCTTCCAACCAATCTATTGAAAAGCTGGAACAAACCATTTCAGAACTTTCTACTGCGGTAGAGTCACTTGCCAGTAAATCTGATGAAAATACCCGGTTTTCAGAACTTGCAGCTATGACGATGGGCAGCGCAATGACTATCAGCGCAAATATTTATCATGTATATTCCGATATTGTTTCCAGTTTTAATGTGCTGTACCAATTTGCCGAGCAGCTACGTATCAGTATTTCCAAGTTTAAAATTCGGTCGGAATACCAAATTCGCGGAACGGCTGATTCCCACCCTGCGTTTAATCGGCAACAGCAACAACAGCAATCTCATCCTTCGCGACCGTTTCCCGGAGGCGTTAAGGTAACACCGCACCCGCCTGCATGGAATCAGAATTCTGCCCCGGTCGCGCCGCCTCCGTATCCACAGCAGGCTCTGCCACCGGCATCACGGCAAAACCAAGGAACCGGAGATCCCTTTGCACAAACGGGGTTTATGCAGCGAAATCCGCAAAACCCAACCGGAGCGTATCCAAGCGTTCCGTATCGACAGCAATCTCGGCCGATTCCAAATCAACAGCAATATCCAACCAATCCGGGACAGCAAAACCAAACTCAGCAGAAAATTCAGCAGATGTGGGACGATGAAAATCAAAATGATATTTCAGAGCCGAATGATCCCAACGCAACCAACTAATAACTGCTGAGTGGGAGAAGTAGAGCATGGCTAATCCGTTTGATTACGCAAATATTCTCGGCTCTTTTTTACAAGAAGTTGATGGATATATTCAAAAAATCGGCGCGCAA
Organism: Chloroflexota bacterium; assembly: GCA_021778805.1. Classification (GTDB taxonomy): domain Bacteria; phylum Chloroflexota; class Ktedonobacteria; order Ktedonobacterales; family JACDGC01; genus JAJYBV01. Next base: position 14,261 of record JAJYBV010000013.1, read on the forward strand.
TTAAAAGCCGCGTCGCAGTCATCCGATAATAAAATGCGGTTTGAGGAGATTTATCGCGCCGCGCATACTATTGTTGGCTCATCTGCGATGATGGAATTGCATAATCTTTCTCAATCTGCAATGCCAATAGAAAAAACCGCGCAATTGCTGATGGATGGAACGTTGCAGCTGGATAGCGATACGATTGCGCTGCTTCAGCGTTCACTGCAACGACTGAAAAAATTGCTGGAATTGATTAAATTACAAAAAGATGATTCCGGCATTTTAGCAGAAAACAAGCAGGATTTTTCTGCGTTCTTTGAACGGCGGCCGCAACTACATACCGTGCAGGCTTCTACTTCTAATAACGGCAATGCACTTGCTGTTCCTATTAGTGAAGCTCCGCAAAATGCTGTTCTTGATTCGGATACATTGCCGCTGATTACGGCGCAGCATAATGCTTTACTTCGCTCTGTTAAACATCTTTCCGGCATGATTGAAACTATCCGGAGTAGCATTCAAAAATTTGAAAATGATCGTTCGGAATATGCGCAATTTACGAATGGTCAGCAAAATTCAGTTGAACGGCTGGAAGAATGGCTGGGGCCAATCATAGGGATTGATTTAAAGACGAGTTCCAGTCAGGTAAGGAATTTATTGCCGCTGACAACTTTATGGGTTGTTAGCGCAAGGATGAAACAATATATTGATACCTTGCAGACGGCAATGCAAAACGCAGGCAACTATCATGATAATTTGCAGATATTTATTCGGAATTTTGAAGAAACAATGGCTGCAATGCAAATAAATCTGCGCCAGTTCCCTGAAATTGATCCAAGCATTTCTGCCGTTGCGGAAAGCAATATTCCATCCGGTTTGCTGCGTTTGGATGAAGATGCGCTGCGCGAAGAAATACGGACGAGGATTGAAACAGAGGAACGGAAAAAACTGGAAATTAAGATTCGTAAGGAAATACTTGATAGTTTTAGTCCAAACCGTTCCGAAAATTTATTATCATTAAGTTCGGATATTCGTAATGAGGGAATATCGCACGCGCAAAAACTAATTAAAAAATCAGTTGATAGCGAAGCGCTGGATATTTTCCGCGCAGAAGCTGATGAACATTTGCGTACTATTTCCGATGGTTTATTTCAACTGGAAAACAACCCGGCCAATGAAGAAGCTTTAATATCTGTTCGCAGAGCGGCGCACACGCTGAAAGGCGCTGCTGCGGTAGTTGGCGTTACAGATTTAGCCGACCTTGCCCATAGTTTTGAGGATTTATTGGTTGCGTTAAATGACCACACTATGGAAATAACTCCGGCTATTATAACATTGATGCTGGATACGTTACAAGCATTAGAAGCAATGGCGCTCGGCGAAAAAACAGATTTAGGCGCAAACAGCGAAATCGCGCAAACGTTTCGCTCGCGCTATGAGCGCCTGTTTGGCGCGCCGGAGCAATTTCATGAGCATAATTCCTCAAATAGCTCCTCTGAAAGAACGGTTGTAAAACTGGACGCCTCGTATCATCCTTCGCAAGATGAAGCGCAAGCGGGAGAAGATCAGAAAGATTCTGATCTTATTGTGCGCCTGCCCCTAAGCAAAATTGATGAATTAACCAATATGTTCAGCGATCTGCTGGTGAATCGCAATTCCGTTGGCGATGCGCTAAGCCGGCTGGAACGGCATGTGGATGAAGTGGTAAACGCCAGCGATAAAATTTATGAAACGACCGCTGATATTGAACGGAATTATGACGCATTAGCGCATAATTCCCAAGGTTTTGGCCCAGCAGCGCAGAAACCTTCGCCATTCGCTAACCCTAATCAGTGGCAGCAGCAGGATACTTCCGAACTGCATTTAGAGCGCTATGATGAACTTTATCCCAAAATTCGCTCACTGAGCGAAGGCGCGATGGATATTCATACCATTATCGATCAAATTTCCGAGTCGCGCAAAGAAATTGCATCGACACTGAAACGTGAAAACCAGCTGAGCGCAAATTTTCAAGACGCGCTGATTAAAACGCGCTTGGTTTCGTTTTCTATGCTGGAACATCGATTGATTGGCGCAAGCCACACTGTTGCGCAAAAATATGGCAAAGATGTAAAAATTGTTTTTGAAGGCGCATCCGTTAAAGTTGACCGGAAAATATTTGAAGATGTATCTGGCCCGCTTATTCATTTAGTGCGCAACGCTGCATACCATGGCATTAAAATACCCGAAGAACGTATCGCCTCAGGAAAAGATCCATCGGGAACCATTGTTGTTAGTTTTAGCAATGAGGGCAATAATTTGCTTGTTCGGGTTTCCGACGACGGCCAAGGTTTAGATGTGCAAGCAATAAAATCTACGGCTGCCGCGCGTGGATTAATTTCCCCGGACGCCGAACTTTCTTCGCAGGAAATTATTCAGCTTATTTTTTCGCCGGGCTTCAGCACTTCAGAGTCGGTGACCGAAGAAGGCGGCAGAGGAATTGGGTTAGATGTTGTGCACGATGCGGTTACTAAACTGCACGGAACGGTAGAAGTAGAATCGGCGCAGGGTGAAGGCACAGTATTTACTTTGCGCATTCCCACCAGCATTCAGCTGAAAAAAGTATTAATGGTTATGGTCTCCGGGCAGATGTATGCATTGCCTGCGCAAACGATTCGAGCATTGCAGCGGATTGATAAATGCTATCGGACTGAGGATGGAACAGAGTTGGCTCCTGAAGCGCCGAAATCTGGCAGTTTGCCTTCCTGTGCGGCTGTGCAGCTTGCCTCTTATGTGGGCTTGCATCCCGCAAAAATTACCGGAGATATGCTGGCGATATTTATCTATACGAACGGCGTAAGCAAAGCCCTGATTGTAGACGCCGAAATGGGACACCGCGAAATTGTATCAAAAGATTTAGGGCCGCACTTAAAATATGTTCCGCATATTCTTGGCGCAACAACACTCGGTACCGGGCAGGTCGCGCTGATACTAGATGTGGTTTCTATGCTGAAACAGCCCAATGGCAAAGAGCCTGCAGCGGTAATTGTGCCGAATATTCAGGCGTCGAGTGATGATCGCTTTGGATCAAACGATCGTATACAGGCTCCTAAGAATTTAACAACACCGTACCGCAATCCATCGGCGCATATGCTGCCATATATTTTGGTAGTAGATGACAGCCCAAGTGTGCGGCGCGCCGTTTGCGCAACCCTTGCTTCGGTAGGCTGGGAAACACAGCAGGCCCGCGATGGGCAAGAAGCTTTAGAGGCAGTGGCGCTGCGTACCCCGGCGGCAATTCTGCTGGATATAGAGATGCCGCGAATGGATGGCTTTGCGTTTATGACACTGCTGCGCAAACAGCAGCAGTTTGAAACGGTGCCGATTATTATGCTAACATCGCGTTCGGCGCCAAAACATTCAGAACACGCATTGCAAATGGGGGCCAGCGAATATATCATTAAACCGTATCAAGATGAGGAACTGCTTGGCAAAGTATCTGCGCTTACACCGGTGCGCCCGAACGGCCAGCCAAAATAGTTTAGATATTTATGGTATCACCCTATAACATTTGAGGTTTCATCGGAGATTTGAAATGTGAGAATCACAAGATGAATTTTTCCATCCAAATGGAGGGTGACGGCTCCGCAGCCATACCAATATAATGAAAATATCTATTCAATATAAGGTCGTTATTCTTATGGATATCAAGAAGAAAATGGCGCAGTCGAACGCATTGGAAACAACCGATCCGGCTAAAACCTATACTATCGGAAGAAAAATTGGCGGAGCTATCTATCGATTGCGCTGGCTTGTTATTAGTATTTGGCTTGCAGTACTGGTGTTAGCGCTGCCATTTGCTGCAAAAATTTCTGGTGTGCTTACTGGTGGCGGCTATACACTGCCAAGTAGTGAATCAAACACCGTAGCACAGATATCACAACAAACATTGCATTATCCTGTTTCACAAGCTGAAGTAATATTTCAATCCTCGAATACCCCGGTAACGGATCCTTCTTTTCAAGCAGAAATACATTCGTTTATTTTGCGCGCCAAACAATTTCCGAATGTGTATACCGTACTTACTATGCCAATAGGCGCTGATAATAAAACTGTTATGTTAACTGTAGCGTTTCATTCGTCAATTGATAATTTAGAGCAGCAAATTCCTGCATTTCAGCAAATTTTGCCGCAAGGTTCGGCAGCTTCTCCGGCAAAAGCATATTTAACCGGGGACGCTGCAATATACAGTGAACTGAACCAAGTTGCGCAAACGGATATTGAGAAAGCCGACAGCGCAGTGTTTCCTATAGCGCTGTTTGTGCTGATTGTGGTATTTGGCGCGCTGACTGCGGCGATTATACCAATTATGCTAGCAGGTATTGCAGTGCCGATTGCGCTTGCAATTATATACCTGATTGCACTGCACTTTACAACAAATGTTTCCGTACTTAGTATAGCTTCCATTGCGGGTTTAGGGCTTTCAATTGATTATAGTTTGTTGTATATTCGAAGATTCCGTGAAGAAATTTTGCGAGGAAAAACCATTAAAGAAGCTGTATCGTGGACAGAGGCTACATCCGGTGAAGCAATATTTTTCAGCGGTATTACTGTTATCATTGGCTTTGCGTCAATGTTATTTTTCAATATACCAGTAATGACATCATTAGCGCTGGGCGGAGTTTCTGTTGTATCTATTGCGCTGCTGGGGTCCCTTACCTTTGTTCCCGCAGTTCTCAGCATAATAGGGCGCAGAGTAGATTCAATAAAAATTCCGTTTTTGCAAAAATCAGCACAAGGTTCAACTGATAGCCTGCAAAAAAACAATTTTTGGCGGACATTTGCGATACAAGTAATGAAACGTCCAATTACAATTGTTATTTGCGTTATGGTCCTGTTAAGCGTTTTGAGTTTTCCAGCATTAAAACTTATTATTGGAACACCTGGTGTAGATAGTTTGCCGAAAAACTCATCCGCACGGCAAGGATATACTATTTTACAGCAACAGTACCCATTGGAAGCAGATTCTGCGTTTTATATCATTATGCGTAATGATAACGGCTCAGATATTTTAACCGCCGATTCGTTGCAACGCATTGCAACTGTATCGCAATGGCTTGCGGCGCAAAAAAATGTAACAGCAGTATATAGTATTATGAATCTTCCGCAGACAGCCGGATTTCCTCCTATAAGCGCTCAAGAATTAACGCAAGCATATATTACCGGAGCATATAAAGCTATCCCAGCGCTGCAGCAATTTGTCACTGCTAATGCAAGCGATGGAGTAACGATGGTAACGGTATATACAAATACCAAGTTAGATAGCCCGGAAGGCAAAGCGCTGGTAGGTTTGTTCCGAAATCATTTGCATAATGAGTTTGCGCAAGTTTCCTTTTTTGTTGGCGGTGTTCAAGCTTTTTCGTTAGATTTTAATAATTATTTATACGGAAATTTTCCTAAAGCGATTCTTTTCATTCTTATTACAACACTTATAACCCTAACAATCATGTTTCGTTCTATTTTACTTCCGATAAAAGCAGTTGTTATGAATCTGATTTCAATTTCTGCGGCGTATGGAGTATTGGTGTGGGTATTTCAATGGGGAAATTTTGCAAATCTGCTTCATTTTACCAGTGAAGGCTTCGTTGAAGATACGATTCCAGTATTAATTTTTTGTATATTGTTTGGTTTTTCAATGGATTATGAGGTGTTTTTGCTTAGCCGTATCCGTGAAGAATGGTTGAATACACGAAACAATCGCCTTGCTATAGCAGTGGGTTTGGAAAAAACTGCAGGTGTCATTACCAGCGCTGCCTTAATAATGGTAATTGTCGCTAGCGCTATAACATTTACTTCTTTGCTGGCAGCAAAAGAAATCGGGTTAGGTATGGCATCGGCAATATTCATTGACGCCGCTATCATTCGGTCGTTATTGGTTCCTGCAACGATGGAATTGTTAGGTAAGTGGAATTGGTGGTTTCCTTTTGTAAAATCAAAAGCTGGTTAATCAACCACTTATGCCATAAAAACATGGGTAGAAAAAATAGTAGAGACTTTTTGGTGGCGCTGGTTTCGCGCCGCAGAGATTATACGGATATATAGTTGTGATTTGCGGCATAAATCCGTCAAGTTGTGGGGAAATACGGCAAAAAGATCTGCCGGAAACTATGAATGTGGTGTGTACAAAATCCGCGAAATAACGTATAATAAGACAAAATGGTTTCACATAACCATCGCTCCAATGTGGATCCGTTATGTCGTGGCGCTTCCACGACACTATGTTTTTTTTGCGCAGCGTGGCGTCAAATACGCGGAACATCCGCGAGGCTGTTTTTTTGTGGATGTAAAGGGAGGAAAAACGAATGAACCTCATTATTATTGGCGCCCAAGGGTCGGGCAAGGGGACCCAAGCAAGTCTGTTAGTTGAAAGATTGGGGTTGCGGCACGTATCCAGCGGGGATATATTTCGCGCCGCCATTCAAAATGGCACAGAACTTGGAATGCAGGCAAAATCGTATATCGATCGTGGAGATCTGGTACCAGATTCTTTAACGATACATCTCATACTGGCGTTGTTAAGTGAACCGGAATATTCCAGCGGTGTAGCGCTGGATGGCTTTCCTCGCACGCGCGACCAGGCTCAGGCGTTAGACCTGGCATTGCCGCAGATGCAAAAGACGATAGATTATGCAATCTATTTAAATGTACCTCAAGAAAAACTGCTGGATCGCTTATTGAACCGGTATGTGTGCGAGGCGCATCAGCATGTATACAATATTCGCAGTAAACCGCCGATAACCGCCGGAATATGTGATATCGACGGCAGCAAACTTATCCAGCGGTCTGATGATAACCCGGAAAATATCAAGCATCGGTTAAATATTTTCTTTCAGCAAACCATACAAGTAACGCATTTTTACCGCGCGCAAAAGAAACTGATTGAAGTGGATGGAGATCAGCCGATTGCCAAAGTAAGCGCTGATATTTTTGAAGCGATGGGTTTACAATCTGAATTTGTAGCATAATTTCTGCGATATTTGGAAAATATGATATGATACTACTGCCTGAACATGTTGGTCAGGCAGTAGTGTTTGTTGGAAAAGAAGTGAGTTAGTACAATGGCGATTATATTAAAGTCTGCCAGCCAAATAGAAAAAATGCGCAACGCAGGCGCGCATGTTGCAGAGATCTTGCAGATTTTAGCTGCAGCCGTTAAGCCCGGCATTACAACTGAAGAGCTAGATCAAATGGCAGAAGAAGAATTGCGGCAAAGAGGCGGAGTAAGCTGTTTTAAAAATTATGTCATACAACCCGGCGTTCCCCCATACCCCGGTGTTATCTGCGCCTCGGTGAATGATGAAATTGTGCATGGCATCCCCGGAAAACGGATATTAAAAGAAGGGGATATTGTTTCGTTAGATTTTGGCGCCAGTTTTAATGGCTGGGTTGGCGATTCCGGCTTAACCGTGCCGGTTGGTAAAATTTCTCCGAAAGCGCAGCATCTTATTGATGTAACCTACAAAGCGCGCGAAGTCGGTGTAGCACAGGCAGTTCCCGGAAACTATCTGCAAGATATCGGCCGCGCAGTGCAAGAATATGTGGAAGCAAACGGGTGCAGTGTGGTGCGTCATTATACCGGCCACGGAGTTGGAAGAACGATGCATGAAGATCCGCTGGTGCCGAACTACGTTGCTAAAGATATGGTAAATCTCGTTTTAAAGGCCGGCATGGTTATTGCTATTGAGCCAATGGTAAATGCGGGAAAAGCAGGTACTCGGGTACTTAACGACCGTTGGACGGTAGTAACGGCAGATAAAAGCTGGTCGGCGTATTTTGAGCATACTGTGGCCATTACAGAATCCGGTCCGCAGATATTAACGTTGCCGCATTAATGTTCACCAAAGGTAATGTTCAGCGCGCCGGTAAAATGACTAGAATTTTCTATCGCCTAAAAAGCATAAATAAAAGCGGCCATGTTAGGAAAATACAGGCTTTATTCAGAATAATTCCGTAGCAAAAACGTGAACTATCCGGCAGATTTGCGTGATATGTATACACTAATGAAAAGCGGTATAGTAAAAATGCCGTATGTCTTGCGGTTTGTCCAATTTTTCGTATATAATTCGTAGGTTAGTGGTATGAGTGGAAAGTGGCAGAGTTCTTTTGCATGCGCAAACAGAACTGCATGCCGCATTACTCGCAATAGCGAGCAACGCAGATGGATAAGCCGCAATCGCAATGCTGCAAAAAAACATTTAGGCAAGAAAACAAGCGCTGTTTGAAAATGACGCGAATAACGCCGAAGACAGCAGTTTGTTTATCGCGCTCCGGAAAATGCGGGCCTGCAAACAGGCCAGTGATGGGAAAGAAAAGGTAACAAAACAGACATGCCAAAACATGACGTAATTGAAGTGGAAGGCACGGTCATTGAGTCTCTTCCTAACACAATGTTTAGAGTAAAACTGAATGGTCAGGAAGATCATACAGTGATAGCTACGTTAGCAGGCAAGATGCGAATGAATTATTTGAAGGTAGTTCCTGGGGACAAAGTTCGCTTGGAATTATCGCCATATGATCTTTCGCGCGGGCGTATAGTTTGGAGAAACCGCCAATAAGCGTTTCTTTGAATGTAGCGTAGATAAATCATAGGTATGATGTAAACGGAAGCCGGCTTTGGGAAATGCAAGAAGGTTTCCGGCATACAGTTTATAAGAGGAGCGGGTTCCGAAAGCAGTTTCGGTCAATCGGCTCTTTGGCTGTTATTTAAAGCGCCTGCGGAAACCGCACACCGCCGGGATAGCACAACAAAGCGAAACCGCTGAAAAAAGCCGGCCCATCGAGGCTGGTGAAGGGTGAAACAAACGATGAAAGTTCGAGCATCAGTGAAACCCCGTTGCGACAAATGCAAGATCATTCGCCGCGAGGGAGTGGTCATGGTAATATGCAGCAAAAGTCCCAAGCATAAGCAGCGTCAGGGATAAAATACTGACGACACAAGTCACAATGGAGGAAGCGCCATATGGCCCGTATCGCCGGCGTAGAAATTCCCCGAGAAAAACGGGTTGAGATAGCGTTGACGTATATTTTTGGAATTGGCTTGACGACAAGCAGAAAAGTCTTGAATGCCGCCGCCATCAATCCTGATATTCGTGTTAAAGATTTAACGGAAGAACAGGTAAATGTGCTGCGTGACTACATCGATCATAATGTAGTTGTTGAAGGAGATCTGCGCCGGAAAGTTGATTTAAATATCAAACGCCTCATAGAGATCCGCTGTTATCGGGGTATCAGGCACAGCCGGAATTTACCAGTGCGAGGGCAACGTACCCGCACAAACGCCCGCACACGTCGCGGCGTCAAGAAAACCGTCGCAGGCAAGAAGAAAGCGGCAAAGAAGTAGTAAGATAGTGGAGGATTTGGCCAAACATGGCTGAAGCCAGAAAAAAAGTTGCCCGCGCCAAGCGCCGTGAGAAAAAAACAGTTTCTTTCGGGCACGCGCATATCAAGGCAACATTCAATAATACCATCGTCACATTGACCGATCCCAACGGAAATGTGCTTTCATGGGGCAGCGCGGGAGCTTCGGGATTCAAAGGATCTCGCAAAAGCACCCCCTATGCGGCGCAGGTTGCTGCAGAAAAAGCCGCCCGCGAAGCGCAGAATTTGTATAACCTTCGCAAGGTAGAAGTGTTTGTTCGCGGACCCGGCTCCGGCCGCGAGGCAGCAATCCGCGCTATCTATGCAATGGGAATTCAGGTTAGCGCAATCGTTGATGTTACGCCGATGGCGCATAACGGATGTCGCGCGCCAAAAAGAAGACGCATCTAATTTTTGTATTTTGCAATCGGCCATGTTCAGCACGCCGGCATGGCATCAACAGAAAGAAGCGGATGGTTTATGGAAGCCATAGCGCAGATTATTTCTGTATTTTGCGTGTATGCACTGCGAGCTGGCGATATGAGAATGAACGACACGCAGCGCCGGCCCTGTTAAGGGGTCTTTGAGCATCTCGATGAGATTTAAATTTCCATTTTTGGAGGAAGGTTATTCATGGCACGGTATACCGGTCCCGCTTGTAAATTATGCCGGCGTGAAGGAATGAAACTGTTCCTGAAGGGCGATCGCTGCATGGGTCCCAAATGCGCTATAGAGCGGAATAATACCCGCCCGGGTCAGCATGGGCAAGCGCGCGCGCGCAAAGCTTCAGAATTTGGTTCGCAACTGCGCGAGAAGCAGAAAATGCGCCGTTCATATGGTGTATTAGAAGCGCAGTTCAGCCGGCAGTTTGATATTGCCGCACATCGCCCAGGTAAAACAAGTGATAATTTTATTCAAATTCTTGAATCGCGTTTTGATAATGTTATTTATCGGTTAGGATTCGCCGATTCGCGCGCGCAGGCTCGCCAGTTGGTAAATCATGGGCATTTTAAGATCAATAACCGCAAAGTTGATATTCCGTCTTACAGCGTTAAAAAAGGCGATGTGATTACAGTTCGCGACAGCAGCAAAACAAATGAATATTTTAAAACACGCAGTTTACTTCTTGCGCAAAAAGCTGTTCCCACCTGGCTGAGACTGAATATAGAGGCAATGAGCGGGGTTGTAGAAGCGTTACCCGCCCGGCAGGATGTCGAGGTTAATTTTAATGAAGCGCTTGTTGTTGAGTTCTATCAACGCTAAAAGGAGCTACTTCCGTGTTGCAGCCGCTTGATGTTACACAGCCACAAATTAAGGTCGTTGAGACGACGGCTACCTATGGCCGATTTATTATCGAGCCTCTTGAATCCGGTTACGGGCATACCCTTGGCAATTCTCTGCGCAGGGTTCTATTGTCGTCTTTACCCGGCGCCGCAGTTACATCAATTCGTATAACCGGTGTGAATCATGAATTTCAAAGCATTCCGCATGTGAAAGAAGATGTCACTGAGATTGTTCTGAATATGAAACGTGTACGGGTTCGCTCTATTTCCGATAGCCCGGTTGAATTGCGGATTGATGTTACCGGCGAACGTGAAGTGACTGCCCGGGATATTACAGCTTCTTCAAGTGTCGAAATTGTGAATCCTGAAGCGCATATCGCAACATTAGATAGCGCTGAAGCCAGTTTTTCTATGGTTTTGGTGGTAGAAAGAGGACGCGGCTATCGCTCGATAGACGCTGTGGAAGATCAGCCTATTGGCCAAATTCCTATCGACGCAATCTTTACCCCAATTCAAAAAGCGCGTTATTCGGTTGAAAATACCCGCATCGGCCAGATGACAAATTACGATCGTATCGTAATGGATATCTGGAGCGATGGCTCTACTTCCCCAGAAGACGCTTTGCGGCAGTCTGCCAAATTATTGGTGCGGCACTTCTCCATGATTGCCGATTACCACGTTGCCATGGGCGAAGAAGTTGATGTGACGGCTCCTACTCTTTCTTCGATTGCTATACCGCAGCAAGTCTACGATACCCTGATTGAAGATCTCGAACTGACCGTTCGCGCTTACAACTGCTTGAAACGCAGTAATATCACTCGTGTTGGCCAAATTTTGACTATGAGTCAGGATGATTTAATGGCCGTGCGCAATTTCGGTGAGAAAAGCTTAACTGAATTGCGCGAAAAACTTGTTGAACGCAAATTTCTCCCTACAAGGGATCAATTAAAAGACTGAATTTTCAGTTATCTATTTCTTATTCTGGAGGCAGAACGTGCGTCATCGCATTGCCGGAAATCGCATAAATATGCCCGAACCACAGCGTCGGGCAGCTTTCCGTAATCTTATTGAAGGCGTCGTACTTCATGAAAAAATTAAAACTACGGTGGCGCGCGCCAAAGCCGTACAATCTGAATTGGAACGGGTTATTGCCACCGCTTTGCGTGGGCATCGCGAATCCCGGGCATTTCTTCTCGACGCGGTAAAAGATCAGTCAGTGGCTGATCAGCTGTGGTTGCTGGCAGGAGAAGCCCATTTTTCGCTTGATACCCAAGTACTGACGAATGAAGAACGCCTTGCTGTACAAAAAGTCCCTTTGCGCGATGAGGTCCGCGAACGGTATATACGTGAACTTGAAGACCGCAAAACCAGGCTGCTGAACCTATTTAATAATAATAAAGATGAAGCAAGCGCAGCTTTGACTGCAGCGCGTAAAGCCCGCGCTATTGAAGTGCATTCCCGCCAAGTTGTTTCCCGCCGCATTAATAATAAATTTGTTATCGCTAAATTATTCGATACAAGTTTTTATGATCGCTACGCAACTCGCAAAGGCGGCTATACACGCATTACAAAAATTGGCCGCAGAGCAGGCGACGGCGCTGAAATAGCGCAGTTAGAGCTTGTAGTTAAGGCAGCAGCAGCAGCAACTGAGTAATTTTTGCTCTATGTCTCGAACAGTTGCCTTATTAATTCATTATGACGGCACAGGGTTTCGCGGTTTTCAACGGCAAAAAGATCTTAAGCAACCAACTATTCAGGGTTCGCTTGAATCTGCGCTGAGCAGTTTGCATGATGCGCCGGTTGCTATTATCGCCGCCGGAAGAACCGACGCCGGGGTTCATGCGCGCGGGCAGGTGATATCATATATCGATACCGCCCAAACGCGAACACTGGATGAGATTGTTCGAGGAACAAATGCATTTTTGCCGGCAGCTATTGCAGTGCGGTCGGCGTGCGAAGTATCATCAAGCTTTCATGCGCGGCGTTCCGCGCTTTCGCGTTCATATCGCTATTCTATGTTTATCGATTCGGTGCGCGATCCGCTGCGCGAACGCTTTGCGTTACGCATTCAAAAACAGCTTAATGTTGCTGCAATGCGCCTTTGTGCGCAGGCTTTTACCGGCAAACATGATTTCGCTGTGTTCGGTCAAAGCCCTACAAAACGAAAAGGTTTTCCGCAGCCTTCTACCGTTCGCGATCTGCGATTGGCGGAAGTGCGGCAAGTATCTGATGAAGTGTATTGCGACTTTACCGCAAATGCTTTTTTAACTGGCATGGTCCGCCGTATGGTCGGCGTTTTGCTCCTTGCAGGAGAAAACAAAATTGAACCGGATGCCGCAGCCGCTATTTTGGCGGTGCGCAGCCCGATTCACCCGGGAGCCGCCGCTGCCCCGCAGGGACTTTGCCTAACACATGTCGAATATGATCCTGGCGCATTACAGTGGCCAGCGCAACAACAGAATGGAGAATACTATGGCAAAGACCTATAGTGCGCGCGCTTCTGAGATCGAATCTCAGTGGTATGTCATCGACGCGCAAGGTCTGGTGTTGGGCCGGATGGCCACGCAAATCGCCACGATACTGCGTGGTAAACACAAGCCAACGTTTACACCAAACCTTATTTGCGGTGATTTTGTCATCGTCATTAACGCCGATAAATTGGTCGTTACAGGCAATCGGTTAGATCAAAAAATGTATTATCGGCATTCCCAATATCCCGGTGGCTTGAAATCAAACACATTACGGGAAATGATGGAAAAACATCCCGATCGCGTTATTTCAGAGGCGGTTAAAGGTATGCTGCCCCAAAATAAAATGCGCGATCAACTGTTAACCCGGCTGAAAATTTATTCCGGTCCGGATCACCCTCATGCTGCACAGCAGCCAACTCCATGGAAAGCCCCAACCCCGGATATGTTCCATGATATTGATCGGGAAGGAGTTGGAGAGTAATTTATGCCGAAAAATACTGATTCTGCGTATATTCCTGCTGTTGGACGCCGCAAAACCGCTGTTGCTCGGGTTCGTCTGTTCCCTGAAGGAACCGGTGGCATCCTTATTAACGGAAAAGAAGCGAAAAAATATTTCAACCGCGATACGTTAGTGGCGCGCGCACAGCAGCCACTTGCAGCTACCGGCCTTGCCGAACGCTTTACCATTACCGTTAAGGTAATTGGCGGCGGTGTAAGCGGCCAAGCTGGCGCTGTAAGCCACGGCATTGCCCGCGCATTGGTGAAAATTGATGAATCTTTGCGCCCCACTTTGCGGCAATCCGGCCTGCTTACACGCGACCCGCGTATGAAAGAACGCAAGAAATACGGTTTGAAACGCGCCCGTAAGGCTCCGCAGTATACAAAACGCTGATTTTGCGGCTTACCTTTAAGCAATTTCTACGCGCCGCGTCAAGCGGCGCGTATTTTTTTTAGCTTTATTGCATAGTATTCTTCAACGGTTATTTCCGACTGCTCCAATTCCAAATATAGGAATTGAACGCCGAAATACGCCGCGGTGTTCTTTATTTTTTGTATTGTTGAGCTATTTAATTGGATCAAACTACTGTAGTTCCTGAAGATAAGACCAAAAACCAAGCAACAGAACAACCGCGGCGTTTGCTGTTTATTTTGCTTTTAGTATTATTGGCGCTTACAGGCTTTAATTTGCGCTCCGTTTTGCTGGAAACCCCACCAATTCTCCCTTTAATGAAAGCTGATTTGGGGCTAAATTATACACAAACCAGCTTGATGACCAGCGTTTTGCCACTGGTTATTGCGCTGGGAGCTATTCCATGCAGTTTTATCAGCGCTCGCGCCGGCGCAAAAGCAACAATTTTTCTTTCAATCATCGGAGAATTGTTTTTTTCTGCTGCGCGCACGTTTGCGCCCAACGCAAATATAATGTTTTTATTGATGTTTGCGGTAAGTTTCAGTGTTACTTTAGGGCAAACCACTTTGCCGCTGTTCATCCAAACGTGGTTTCCAAACCGGATCGGCCAAGTTACAGCAATTTATTCATCCGGCCTAATGGTGGGAGAAATATTATCTGCTTCGTTTACCTATCCGTTTTTATATAACGCTTTGCATGGTTGGCGTCCCACCTTTATTGTATGGACAATTCCGGTATTCATTTGCTTTATCGCTTGGATATTCCTGATTCGTATAGCGCCGGTTCCACAAATATCTCAATTTATGGCGCCACAAAGCGAATCATCTGCCCAAAATAAGCAAAATCGCAATAAAAAGCCTTCCGCATCTGCGCCCTTCGAGGCTTCCCATTTGGCGCTCTCATCCAGCTCAGACTTGTCTGCTGATGCCGCTATATTGCCGCTTGCGACTGAACATGCCAGCGCAGCCGGTGATCGGTTTCCGTTGGGCAGAACAGTTGAAGGCGGTATGCTGCTGGGCAGTGGAAGCGCTATGTTTTTTATATTAAGCGCTTGGCTGCCGGTATATTATCAATATGTACACCGCAGTGACGGCATCATCGCGTTAAGTGTTTTGACGGTAACACAATTGATTGCCGGTGTGTTTTTATCAGTTACCGGAGAAAGATTTACCTCAAGCAAAACAATTTTTGTGTTTGTTTCTGTTCTGTCGGCGCTTGCCGGCGTCGGCTGGTATATTCTGCCGGTGAGTTTTGGCGTTGTGTTATCCGGTGTATTCGGGATGACTTCAGCGGCATTGTTTATTATGGGTCAAGCCAGAATATTACTGAAATCACCACCGAAATATATCACGCGGATGAATGGTGTTATGTTATCCATAAGTTATACAATAGCGTTTGTCAGTCCTTTGATCGGCGGAATATTTTGGGATGCGTTGAAAACGCCTGAAGTTATTTTTGCGCCTTTAATTCTTGTGAGTTTGCTGGCGCTGTTTTTAAGTATTCGGATGAAAAAATTGGCTTAGCGCTTTGAGCCATATGGTACGGCGGCTACGCAACGGCTGAAGGGGTTTCGCGAATATCTGCCATAAGTGTATCGATAGAACCCCAAACCCGTGTGCGCATTGCGGTAAGCGGCGCAGATTCTTTACGGCGATCCGGCTGATTGCTGAGTACATCGTAATCAATTTCAAGGGACTTTTTTAAGAGCCATTCTCGCGCTGCTTCGCCCCACACATCGCTGGCAGTTCGGCCTGCCCTTTGCGCGGCGTGCGACATAGCTTTTAAAACATCCGGGGCCATTTTAACAAACCCGACAGCTTTAAATTTACCCTTTATGGCAACATTTTGAAACGCCGCGGAACCGGTTATGGCTGCGCTATTTTTGCCGTCTTCTTGCGGCGTGATGGGATTTTCTTCGTTTTGGAAATCTTGCTGCATTGTTCCGCTCCTTTTTGATACAACTTCCTGTATCTTGTATAAAAATTATCTTGCGCAAAAGAAAATGCTACAGTCTTTTAAAAAACATTAGCTCAGCAATATTTGCAGCGCATGTTTCATAGCGCAATTGATACACGCAGATTGGTGTGTCATATTTATATTTTAGAATATTATTTCTAATTTGTCTATAGGTATTGGACTAATTTCTACAAGTTGCTATACAAATTTATAAACCTGCCGATTACTAATCAGTAGCAGAATGCGCCTGATGCTTTCTTTCAAGCAGCTTCAATGCGCATTTCTCCACACAAAGCCACTGCCGCGGCAATTTATCCAGCGGAAACGCTGTCATTTAAACATTTTGCAACAGTAACTTGTTACTTGGCCAGCCAAGCGGCATGTGGAACTATACAATTTTTGAAAGATGAAGACACTAAATGAAAAAAATATCACACGCCACAGCAATAACCTGCGCAGATCATTGGCTGAAAGATCCGGTAAAAAAATGGGTGAAGCAATTTTTTGGATTGGAACGTGTTGATTTTGTTACTGAACATCAGCCGGAGATTTTTTTAACCACTGAGAAAAAAGAAAAAATAACTGATATTCAGCAAAAAATAACTGAACTTGCTAAAGACCAAGGGAAAGAATTAATGATTGTTGTTGCGCATGATGGTTGTGATTATGGGGTTGTGCCGGTGAGTGAGCGGCAAGCAATTTTAGCGGAAGCTGCGCAAAAAGCGCAGCGATGGGGGCATAACCAAAGAATTATTGGTTTATGGCTAGATGAAGATAATGAGCCGGAGATGGTTTATGACTCATATTCGGCTCAACCTGAAGTGTGGGAGAATGCAGCTTAACTGCTGGTTTCACCACCGAAAAAGTTGCGCACCTCATCAATTTTAACAGTTCGGCGCGCTGGCGGAAGCGAGAAGATAACATTTTTGCCATAAGACTTTGTCAGCAGGCGGGTATCTAAAATTGCCAGCGCGCCGCGATCATCTTTTGTGCGCAGCAAGCGGCCAACACCTTGTTTCAGCCGCAATATCGCTTGTGGCAAGGTATAGCCGCCAAACCAATTTAATCCTTTTTCGCGCATAAAATTAACCCGCGCTTCATGCACTGGGTCATCCGGCGGATCAAACGGCAGTTTATCGATAGCCACGAGTGAAAGCGCATCTCCGGCGATATCAATGCCTTCCCAAAAACTGCGCAATCCAAACAGCACAGCCTTATCAGATGAGCGGAAACGGCGCACTAATTCAGATCTGTTTATATCAAATCCCTGCGCCAAAACCGTGAATTGATCATTTTCCAGGGATTCTTGCAAGCGATCCAACACGCTTTCCAATGCGCGCATGCTGGTAAACAGCAGAAAAGCTCGACCGGAAGAGGCGCGCACCAGCATATCCATTTGTTCGGCCAGTTCGTCCAGGTATTTTACGCCTTCGGGGCCATAAGCGGGTTCGAAGCGCATACGCGGCACATACAGCAGGGCATGGTGGTAATAATCAAAAACCGGGTCTAAAATCAAAGTTTCAGCTTCATCCAAACCAACCCGCGAGTTAAAAAACTCAAAAGAATTATTTACAGAAAGAGTTGCGGATGTAGCAATGACACTAACTTTATCGAACAAATTTTTTCGCAGTAATTCTGTAACATCTATCGGCGCCGCTGAAACGGAGATAATGGCGGAATTGCCGCGTTTGGTTTTTTCTTTACCGGCGTAAAACACTAAATTTTGGCTGTTGGCGCCATTAAACACCAGCCGCAAATCTGCAACTGTTGCGGCTATGCGGCGCTGCAGTTTATCAAAAAGCTGTTCTTCGCGTTCATCCATCATTTCCGGGCGGTTTCTCCGAAAACTTGAGCCAATATCGGCAATTGCCGAAGCCAATAATAAACCTTCTTCATATTTGTTGGTTAAGGTAACTTTGGTTCGCGCGCCAAATTTTATAGATTCTTCCAGTCTTGCCCAGATTTCGCTGTTCATCCGCATAGCGCGATCCATCGGTTCGTTGTCGCAATGCGCGCGCAGTCTTTTCTGCGCCAGCAGCAAATCGATGCTGCGTGAAGAAACGGTAACGGTAAATGCGCGAGTCGCTTCATCTTCCAGGTGGTGCGCTTCATCAATAATGACGATATCGCGCTGGGGCAGCAACCAGCCCTCCATTTCAGTATCCAGCAGCAACAATGTATGGTTTACCACCAATACCTGTGCCTTAGCTGCTTTTTCGCGCATAGTATGCACATAGCAATCTTCATAAAATGGACAAGATCTCCAAGCGCAATCATCTGAATCTGCGGCAATGCGGCTACGTAAAGACGGTGTAACGCTGAAGGGAATCATATCTAAATCGCCGTCAAAATCTTCCGTATCTTGCATGTAGTCTGATAGCTCATCAAAAGATTTATCTTTAATGAGACCTTGAAAACCGGCGCGTTCTTCTTCAAAATGCTGCAAACAGATATAATTGCCCATTCCTTTTACTAAAGCGGCGCTGATTTGCCGAACATGTTTCTGCACAAATGGGATATCTTTATAAAATAACTGTTCTTGCAATGCTTTGTTCGCGGTAGCTATTATGGCTATTTTATCGGTGCGCGCCAATGGTAATAGATATGCGAGTGATTTTCCTGTGCCGGTAGCTGCTTCTATTACTGTATGCGAGCCGGTTTCAATGGCTGCCGCAACTTTTTCCGCCATTTGAATTTGTTGAGCGCGTTCTTCATAGCCTTCCAGGCGATTATCGAGTACGCCGCCTTTACAAAGATCCTTCCTAACTTGTTCTTTAGCCGCTTCAACCGGATTCACTTAAATATCTCCCTGCGCGGATTATATTTCGTAGCGCCGCATTTTGTATTGTACAACATTTTGATGAAAGTGAACTTCATCACATTCGCCGCTCGCTCTTTGACACATAATTGTTTGGGTGCTACACTGCAAATAGTGGCAATTGAGCGCTGAGGCGCCGGGAGATATTGGACGGTGGCCTAATCTTTGTTCAAGATGTTTCTGCAGATTGCCATAGAGATTTGGTGTTGGTGGTTTAGCAGAGTCTGCGTAATTTCAACGAAATCTGCAAATAAGCCATAAATTGTATAAAATGGAAGCGTGACGGGGATATTCATGGATACTGTTTTACATCCGATGCGGCGCATTTTTAATACTTTTCTGGCTATTTTTTTGGTCATCAGCGCCACATTAATTTATTGGCAAGTTGCCAAAGCTGATTATCTTACTTCCTTAGCCTATAATCCGCGTTCCTGCGCTTATAACAATACTCCGCAGCGAGGAACGATTTATGATCGCAATGGTGTAAAGCTGGCTTATTCAGTTCCCGACCCCAATGCGCCATGTGGATGGAAACGCATCTATACCGATCCGTCATTGGCGCCGCTTATCGGATTTTATGATCCGACGGGCTTTGGTATAACTGGTTTGGAAGCTACGTTTAATACAATACTAAGCGGCCCTCCGGCGACGCAAAATACTTCCATCAAACAAGGTATCAGCAATCTTATTGCGCAAACAGAACATGCCGTGCAGCATGGCAATAATATTTATCTGACAATTGATGATCGGATTCAAAAAAATGCTTATCAGTCCTACGCCGGCAACGATGGATTAATTACCAGCACATTGTGTCCACAGCAATACCAATATACCAGCAGCGGTGAAGGCAGTATCATTGTTGAAGATCCCCAAAGCGGGGAGCTTTTGGCATGGGTAAGTTATCCTACGTTTGATCCTAATATTTTAATCGATCATTCATTTGCCACCGATGGGCAAACAGACAGTCAAGGCTACCCATTAACTGTGGGGCAGGAATATTTTAATACATTGCTGCAAGACCCCAATAAGCCGTTAATCGATCAGCCGGCGATGGATATTGTTATCCCCGGCTCTTCATTTAAGATGTATACAATGATTGCGGCGCTGGAAAGCGGCCAATATACCGCGCAAACAGCATTTGACCAAACCGACGCACAGGAATTTACAGTTAATGGGCAAATTATAAACAGCAATCATTTACCAAATAACACAACCTACCCTGTTGATATTACTCATGCTTTTGCGTATAGCGATAATGTTATTTTTGCGCGGTTGACAGTTGGGTTAGGCGCGCAAAAATGGTTAAGTTACGCCAATATGTTTGGTATTAGCTATGGCCAAAATATTGCGCAAATACCATTCGAGGTTCCGTTGCAAAACAGCTGGATATATCAGCAAGGGGCGGATTTTTCTATCAATGCGCTGGCCGCTGCCGGCTATGGGCAGGGATATGATCAGATGACTCCGCTGACAATGTCGGTGATAGATAGTTCTGTGGCGGCAGATGGCAAAATATATGATCCGCATGTGTTGCTGAAAAGCGCGCCATACGGGCAGCCGGCCTCTTCAATAGCAGATCAGAAACCGCAGCTGCTTGGACAGTATTCGGCGCAAACAGCTTACGCTATTCAAGCTGCTATGCGGGCAGATCTGCAATATGGCACTGTAGCAGAACGCGGCGGATATTTTCTGACGTATTATAATTCTCCGGTGTTAATGGGCAGCAAAACCGGCACTGCGCAGGTGGCGAATTCAAATTATTCGCAAGAGTGGTTTCTTACGTTGGCGCCGGATGATGTGGCAAACCCGACAACTAATCCGCCCAAATTGACTGTTATTGTCAATAAAATTAATGGTGGTTTCGGCGAGTGTCTTATACCGATTGCTCAGGAAATTTACCAATATGCGCTGCCTTTGGAAGGATATCAATTGCCATAATACACTAATACTCTTTGCCATCTTGGAAAAGCCGGCAGAGAGACAAAAATACAATAACGCGATAATCTCATTGTTCAATTGCTCGTATGAGCAAAGGATGTATTCCTGGAGCGGCGGGCAGTTGAATAGGCGAAAAAATTCCCAATGAATCTGTAACTGGGAAAGGAAACGGTATCTTATGACGCAAATTAAAAAACAAATTCGCACATTATTTAATGTTTTCTTGGCGCTGTTTCTCATAATTACCGGCGCGCTGGTTTATTGGCAAGTTGCGCAAGCGAAATATTTAACCGATCTTTCCTATAATCCCAGAACCTGCGTGCAAGGCAATATTCCGCAGCGCGGCACTATTTATGATCGTAATGGCGTTAAGCTGGCTTATTCGGTCGCAGACCCTAATGCGCCATGCGGATGGCAACGCATCTATACCGATCCAACATTGGCGCCGCTTATCGGTTTTTATGATCCTACGGGCTTCGGTATTTCGGGTCTTGAATTAACGTATAATGATGTTTTAAGCGGGCAGGCACAGCCGGCAAATGTCAGCATAAAACAGGGTATCCGCAATACAATAGCGCAAATTGAACATGTTACGCAGCATGGCAATAATATTTATTTAACCATTAACGAAAAAATCCAACAAATTGCTTATGCCGCATACGCAGGGCAAGATAGCTTTATTTTATCGCACCTTTGTTATCCCAGTGTTTATAGCAGCAGCGGTGAAGGCAGTATTTTAGTTGAAGATCCTAAAACCGGGGAAATGCTGGCGTATGTCAGTTATCCGGATTTTAATCCCAACACACTGATTGATCATACCCCGGCTCCCGATGGAAAAACTGATCCACAAGGGGTACCTTATACAGTTGGGCAAGAATATTTTAACACCTTGCTGCAAGATCCCAATAAACCGTTAATCGATCAACCAGCCGCTGACTCTATTATTCCCGGATCGATATTCAAAACCTATACGTTGATTGCGGCATATGACAGCGGTCAGTTTACCAACACATCATCATTTGATCAAAATCAATCGAACAGTTTTACGGTTGACGGTTTTACTATCGACACAAGCAATCTTCCTTCTAATGTTACATATCCGGTAGATTTAAGCCATGCTTATTCATACAGCGATAACGTAATATTTGCTCGGGTGGCCAGCACATTGGGCGCGCAAACCTGGCTGAGTTATGCAAACCGGTTTGGTTTAAGCTATGGAAGCAATATTGCCACACTCCCCTTTGATGTGCCAATTGCAAATAGTTGGATCTATCAATCGGGTGATAATTTTGATCCGGTTGCGTTGGCTAACGCAGGGTATGGGCAAGCTTCATTGCAAGTTACCCCGCTGGTAATGTCGGTAATCGACAGCTCGGTAGCGGCAATGGGCAATATATATGCGCCGCATGTATTATTAAAAGAAATACCTTATGGAACGTCTGCCGCTGCCGTAAGTTCTAATGCGCCGCAACTGCTGGGACAATATTCGCCGCAGGCAGCCCAAAATGTGCTCTATGCAATGCGCGCCGATGTGTTATATGGCACAATTGGCGGCGGCCCGGGAGCTTTCCCTACGTATAAAAATTCTCCTGTACTGATGGGCAGCAAAACCGGCACAGGCCAGGTGGCAAATTCGAAGTTTTCACAGGAATGGTTTATTTCAAGTGCGCCTGATGACACTTCTAATCCCACTGGCAATGCGCCGCGGCTTTCGATTGTCGTCAATAAAATCAATGGCGGGGAAGGCGCATGTTTAGTGCAAATAGCGCAGTCAATTTATGAACAAGCGCTGCCGTTAGTAGGATATCCGCTGAATTGAGTGTTGCCTTGCGGCTCGGCATACAATATTTTCCCTCGAAAAAAATAAAATAAAAAGATAATTTGGGGACATCCCAAACCCCGCGCAAGGGGCATCCGCCCCTTGCGCGGGGTTTGGGTATCTGGTAGTTTCCTGCGAAACGGCAAAGGGATTGAATTTTGGAAGCAAGGAATGATTATTGAATCATTCGTAAACCATCTCACCGTTATTTGGAATTGCAGGATCGCGCACATATTCGGGATAATCGCGTTCCCAAATAGTTCCCGGCTCTTCGCGAGACTCCCAACGGCGAATAGCGTCGAGCAAAACTTGACGATGCACAGTGGTTTGGTTTGCGCCGCCAAGGCAATCGCCAAGCAGAAAACCCTTGGGGTGCAGCGCTCTGGGTGGCCCCATTTGCTTTGAGCCTTCGGGTACCAGTGTTATTAAAACAGTTGGTATCCCCTTCATTTCAATTTCCCGCTGAATTGCCACTACGGTTCTATGACAAAGCGGGCATCCGGCCGTTAAAATAACGCCATCTGCATTCGATCTATCAATAACCGCCGCCATTTCCGGCGCCGCGCGTTCGTATAAATCACGCAGTTTTTGGGAGAACCCCATAAATCCCAAATGTTTGTGCGCTATTCCACCAATAATACCTTCTGCCGCCAATGCGCGCAATGTATCAATAGGGAAGACGCATTCTATATCGGAATCTGCGTGTTTATGATTATAGTGATCATGGGTTACTTTTAAATCAGCGCCGCGCACGTCATCGGAAAATTCGCGCCACGAATTATCTCCTTCGGTGTCAAACGGTTCTTGGGATTGTAAATGCACCCCAGCCGTAGTTACTAAAGCAAATTTTGCTTCGCTTGCGTTGAGCAACCGGGGAGTATATGGAATACACCGCCGCGACATTACCGCCATAGTTATTTAATTCCTTTTATACTAAACTGCGCAATTTTGCGAAAAGTTCCTCGTTATCCGGCGCTTCGCCGATCGGGCGGTGCACATGCGCCCACACCACTTTACCCGATTTATCAATAACAAACAGCGCTCGTTCCGGCATTCCGGCTGCGTGGCGCGCGCCATATAAATCGGTTACTTTGCCTTGTGGATAAAAGTCAGATAATAAAGGAAAAGTCAGTCCAAGTTGTTTAGCCCATGCGGTTAAGGAATGCTTGGCGTCCATACTAATGCCGATAATTTCGGTGTCATACGAACGGAAGCGCTCTAATTCAGCTTCATATGAAGGTAACTGCGCGCTGCACGCAGAGCTGAAGGCAAAAGGAAAAAACGCTAAAACCACATTTTTTTTGCCTTGAAATGAACTAAGAGTTACTTTATTTCCTTGGAGATCTGCCAAAGTAAAATCTGGCGCTTGTATGCCTACTTTAATGGTTGCTGTTTCTGTAGCGCTGGTTTCTGGTGTACTCATGTAAGTTATTGCGCCCTTTCATGTCTTGAAAATATGTTTTGTTTTGCTGGATCCATCGATTTGCGGAAGGGATCCGGTAAAAAATATTGTAGCTAAAGCAGCTGGAGAATCACCCAGCTACTATTTATTCTAGCATAACGGATCCACCATTTTAGCATCATCAAGGTGGCTTCCCGAAAGAAAATAGCAAATAAAAGGTGATTAGGAAGAGGGACGCCTGAAAACATAGTTTTGGGATAAAAGAAAAACCCAAGTTTGAAGCAAAACTGCCTTACTTGGGTTTTAAAAGAGAGATACGGAAAAGGCTCCCCGGCTAGGATTCGAACCTAGAACCTTGCGGTTAACAGCCGCCTGCTCTACCGTTGAGCTACCGAGGAATAAAACGTTTAACATACCTATTATCGCATATATTCCCCGAAATGTCAAATGGTATAGCTCTTGGTTTGGCTTATGGTTTGGCTGTAGCTGTTGGGGATGCTGCAGCCGTTGGTGTAACCGTTGGCGCTATTCCCGGTATCCCATTGATATTATATGAAACGCTTACGCTTTGGATAATATCGCCGCTTTGCAGCTTTTGCGCTACATTTAATCCGATATATACATTGCCCATGTAATTATAGATATTTTGCAGCAGGCTTGAATCATCTTGTGTGGCGATAAAAAACTGCGAACCAAATTTGCCGTTGCCGTTATTCATTAATGCAACAGCTCCGGCTGCATACACAGATGTGCTTTTGGGATAACTTGCAGGAACGGTGTAACCAGGGCCACCTTGGCCATATGTGGAGGTTTTGGCGTTTGGGTTGATGGTGTTGGGATCTCCGGCTATGGCCATACCATTTGTAATGTTAAAGAAGGAGAGGCCGTTATAAAAGCCGTGTGTCGCCAAAAAGACAAAACTATTCACACTTGCGGCAGAATACTGCTGATCGAGCGTGAAAGTGATATCACCTTTTAGTGTGTGCAGGGTGACGCTGTACAATCCTGGTGTTGTGCTGGCAATGCAGCTTTGCGGAGCAGATTTGTAGGTGTAGATTATTTTTGCCGGAACGGGGTATTTTGCGGGATTTTTTGCCCATGCGCAGGGATCCGTTGATGTTTGCGCGAAAAATCCAATGTGGCTGTTATATAAAACGCCGACAAGCGCAATGACAATCAACGCGCTGAGAATACCGGTTAACCATGGGTATTCTTTTGTAAATTCGATTAATTTTGATGGTTGCCGCGCATCTACTTCTGTGGCCTTTTTAGCGACCCTGTGGCGAAGCTGAGCTTCTTCCTGAAAGCTGCGCGCATGTTTTTGCTGAATTTTAGAGGACTGACTCTTGACAGTTCTCTTTGATTTGGTATTTGGCATACGGTATAATTAACCTCATAACACAGCCGCGAACGCCGGAGACTGCGCACAGCGCGCAAAGCGAAGTATACGCGGGCAAAAATAAGAACATTTCAGAGCTGCTGCCTGAAAAAACATCTAAGAATCTTAGATCTATCATACGCTGAATAGCGCATGAAATCAAGCGGAATGGCCAATTTAGCCGCATGAACACGATTATCTGCGCCGATAGATTGCAATGGAGCATTTTGCTGCTGCGCCTGAAGCGCAAATTCATCTTGTTGATTGCGCCGGTGATAATCCTGCTAATGAGCCATATTTTATTTTGCAAGAAAATATTTTTATATGAATGAACAATTGCGCGCAACATTGGATTCTTTGCCGCACAAGCCGGGGATCTATATTTATAAAGATGAAAATGGTGTTATTATTTATGTCGGCAAGGCAACATCTTTGGCCTCGCGGGCGCGATCGTATTTTCAAGAAAGCGCCAATCACAGCCTGAAAACTAAAGCGCTGGTTTCGCATATCAGCGATATGGAATATATTGTTGTCGGCAGCCCCACTGAAGCTTTAATTCTTGAAAATGAATATATCAAAAAACATCAGCCCAAATACAATATCCGTTTACGCGATGATAAAACCTATCCTTACATTAAAATTGCTTTGCAAGATAGATTTCCGCGGGTGTATCGCGTGCGATCGGTTCAGCAGGATGGCGCACGCTATTTTGGCCCGTACCCAAATATTCGCGCTATTGATACAACACTGGATTTGTTGAATAAGATTTTTCCGTTCCGCACTTGCCGCCATGATGATAAACCATGGGCGCCGCCAAAGGATGGCAATAAAAATGGCTGGAAACTGAAGCTTTTTCCGCGGCCCTGCGCGCAATATGCCATACATCGGTGCAATGGCCCCTGTGTCGCCAAAACAACTCCGGAAGAATACGGCGCGATGATTCAGCAGATTGTCTTATTTTTAGAGGGTAAACTTGATACAATTTTAGATGATTTACGCACAGAGATGGCTGAAGCGGCAGAACAACTTGAATTTGAGCGCGCCGCTGTTCTGCGTGATAGGGTTGAGGCGGTGGAAAGCGCATTGGCGAAACAAAAAATTATTAACACTGAACACCCGGATGACCGCGATGTTATTGCGCTGGCAACTGCAGAATCTGAAGCGTGCGCCCAAATATTCTTTTTTCGGGGCGGTAAACTGGCAGGCCGCGAAAACCACGCGCTGAAAGGAACCGACGGTGCCGAAACCGCGGAAATTATGGCTTCATTTCTGCAGCAATATTACGAACATGCGCCGGTTGTCCCCGGTGAAATTCTGGTAGAGTATGAGCCGGCTGACGCCGCGGAGCTTATTGCTTGGCTGAAGGAAAAACGCGGCGGCAGTGTAGCCATTACGCAGCCAAAGCGTGGTGATAAATTGCGGCTGGTGGAAATGGCTTCGCAAAACGCTCAAGAAACATTAGAATTGGAGCGCGCGCGCTGGCTTTCAGACAGCCAAAAAACTGCGCTGGCTCTCGCGGAATTGCAGGAAGCATTGCAGCTTTCAGCCCCACCGGCGCGCATTGAATGCTATGATATCTCCAGTATTCAAGGTTCATCGGTTGTTGGCTCAATGGTAGTGTTTGAGCATGGCAAACCGAAGAACGCCGATTATCGCCGGTTCAGCATTAAAACTGTCAACGGGGCAGATGATTACGCCAGTCATCAAGAAATGCTCCGCCGAAGATTTAAACGGCTTGTGGCGGCGGAATCTGACACCGCCAAACAGAATGACGCTGCTGATGGCGAAGAGTCTGACGGAGATTCGTTTCGTGCCACACCGGACCTGATTGTGATTGATGGCGGTCGCGGCCATTTGAACGCCGATCGCATGGTGATGGAGGAATTAGGAATATATGCGCCATTGATTGGTGTAGCGAAAGAAAACCATGGGGCAATTGGGGAACACGAAGAAATTTATTTGCCGGATATTTCGCAGCCAATTATTTTGCCAAGGGGATCGCAGGGGTTATATTTGCTGCAGCGTATTCGAGATGAGGCGCATCGCTTTGCGATAACCTATCATCGGCAAAAGCGGTCACAAAAAGCATTTGCCTCAACTTTGGATGATATACCGGGGATTGGCCCCAAGCGTAAAAAAGCGCTGCTGAAGCATTTTGGCTCGCTGCAGCGCATAGCGGAAGCTTCTGCGGAAGATTTAGCTGCGGTGGAAGGAATGACACGCGATGCCGCGGATCGCGTTTTGGAGTACATCGGCAGTCGGAAAAGCGCGGCTGCCGGCAAATAGATAAAGATTTTATTGCGCTCCGGCGGAAGGCGCGCGTTGTCCGGTTTGTATGTTAATGACTCCAAGCTGTGCATTTTGCAGAGGTTGAACGGTGACGGTAACCTGAACGGAGCCATCGGCGCCGATATTTGTGGTATCGCCGTTGGCGCCTTGCCAAATTAAGGCGTAGGTTACACCGGGCATAGCGCCGGAGATGACAAACGAGCCATCGGCGCCGGTTACGGCTTGCAGGCGTTGTCCGCCGGTTTGCAGCAACTGCAATGTGGGATCGTAGCTCCACTGAGAGACCAGCGCAACCTGCAGCCCCGGCATTGGCAGATTTAGAAATTGCATAACGCCAGAAACTGTTTGCGGCGCGTTCAGTGCTTGCTGAGCCATTTCGCCGCCGGAGCTGCTAGGGGCAATTTTAACTGCATTTTGGAACGCAACTGTGGCGTCGGTGATATCTTTATTCGTTAAATCAGCGCTGCCGGAACGCCAATACATCTGCCCTAATTCATCTAGCGCCTGTTGTTTTTGGTAGCCGGAAGACAGAGCGATCGCTTTATTCAGATATATCTCTGCTTGGGTAAACTGGCCTTTTTCAACGAGCTGACTGCCCCATTCCAGATATACCCGCGCGGCGCCAGCGGTGTCGCTATTTTCCCCATATAACGCTGCTGCTTGAGCGAACTGTCCATTTTGCTCCATTTGCCCGGCCTGCATGGAGCTGAGCGCGGGGCCGATATTTGCGAACACAACCGAAGCGGCGGCAAGCAAAGTAAGCGCAGTGGAGGCAAATAAAATGTGCGGCCGTTTTCCGGCGCCGACCCATAAAGCGGTAATCCAAATACACATCATAGCGAGGGTAAAAAATCCGGCAGTGGCAATGGCGGCGCTGACGCTGGCCCAATAAATTTCTCCTTGCAAAGCGTTGTGAAGATTCAGCAGCAAAACAGCGGGGAAAATGAGCAGCGCCCATAACCAGGAAACGCTGCCATGAGAACTGTTCGTATAGGCTGGCGGCAGCGGCGGCGCAACATATGTACGGGTAGCGTTGGCGATTTTTGCAGAATACGAAATATGGTAAGGCGCGGGTTCATAGGCGCCGGTGATATCATCCTGCAATTTATAGTCTGTGGCGCCGCTTAGCACCGTATTAGCGGAATCGCCGGCAATTTTGCGGTTTAAGTCGCCTTCTGTGAGGGAATCGACTAAGGTTGGAGGTGTATTTGTTGGGTGCGCTTGTGCGTTTGATATTATTGCGGTTACGGGAAAGCGCGGCAGTTTCTGAGCTGCCGGCGCGGAGAGATTTTTCCGGAGATATATGGAGTCCGGGTAAATCAGCCGTTCGTGATTGGCGGTTTTATTATTTTTAAGGATGAAGCCGCACCAGGAACAAATGCGCGCATTATCGCGCACGTCGTGGCGGCACTGCGGACAAACAGACACATTCTGCCTCCCGGCAAATTTGGCAAACGCATCTTGCGCCTGCACTATTATCATACCAGACCGCTCCCAAAAAGCTGTCACTTTTGGGTAGCTCCAAAAGCGCGATTGGGAATATGCCACGTATCTATCACCTTTATAGCAGAAACTGTGCCTAAAAATATATTCTCTGCGCTCCGGTTTGTATAACGCAAGCAAAAAAGCTACATGTTTGCTATTTTTGTTCTATGCGAGAATTACTTCGCCGAGTGGCTGCGGCATAATACGCCGGGATAGATTCGATTGAAACAACCACGCAGGATCAAGTTTGTCTTTTATTGCGCGGAATTCCGCTGCGCGGTCTGCCCCAACGCTTTGTTCAAATGAAGCGGCGTCTAAAAAATCATCTTTTGCCATATATAAGTTGCCACCGTTTTCTAAAACTAATACACGCAATTGCTCCAAAAGCTTTTGCAACGGGATATCTCGCGACCGCGTTACCCGAAAATCCAGCGATAAAGAATAGCCATCACTTTGATATCGCAATAAAAAGGGATCGGTTTTGTGGCGTTTGAACACACAAAGATAGGGAGGAATATGCGCGTCGTGCGTAGCCTGCAACGCTGCCCGAAATAAAATTTTTGCTGATTCCGCCGGAGCAAACATCTGGAATTGCCGCAATCCACCCGGCGCAAAAGCTTTTTTCCAGTTCGGAATATAGTCATGGAAGAAATGGAACTGCGCCATCGGTGTTTTTTTCATTTTCGCGCCGTATTTTGCCACCATGGTATATTGCGCGTTATTAGCCAGCCGCATTGGCGCATCGTGGAACAGCGGATTCATAATACGCCACATTTGGCTGCGCGGAAAAACTCCTGCTATATTTGGTGAAAGATCTTGCGTAGCCGGGTTCAGCGTTGATACATCTTCCATTTCCGGATGATTGGCGGCTTCGATTAATCCTCGGCCCAAGGAAGCGCCAGCCGCGAAACCATCAATCCATCCGACTAAATATTCATCTTGCGCGGCTAATCGCTGCTCGAAAACATCAAATAATTCATCCAGATTTTGCGCATGATAATGGCGTGTGAGCAAATATCCTGCGGGTACTTTGCGTGTTTGTAGTGTTACACTTGTCATAACACCAAGCAAGCCTAATCCACCGATAGCGGCATGAAATAATTCGGGGTCGCTTTCGCGGGTGACCGTTTGCATATCGCCGTTGGCTAAAAGCAGATCGAAGCTCAGAATCGCGTCACCAAATGTGCCCTTCAGCCAGGAATTTTTGCCATGCGCGTTGACTGCCGCGCAGCCGCCAATAGTTGGACTCATCGCGCCGGGCACAACGGTTGGCCACCATCCGTCGGGCAAAGTATGCCGCCAAAGATTATAAATGGTGGCGCCGGGTTCGATTTGAATTACTCCGGTTTGCGGATCCCACTGAAGAATCTTGTTCATACGGGTTAGGTCCACAGTGATATTTTCTCCGTTGAGCGCAGTATCACCATAGCTGTAGCCCGAGCCGCGCGCAATAACTGATCTGCCGGAATCTTTAGCGATTTCCAGCGTTTCACGCACTTCATCCGCCGATTGCGGCCGCCACACATAGGTTTCGGCGCTGCGATACATGGCCCAACCGCTCAGTTTGGCCATCCGCGAAATGGGCAGCGCTTCAAATTGTTTTTGCGCAGTGGGTTCCGGATTCATATATTCATCCTCCTAAAAATAGGTGAAGGTATAGAGCGAAGAATGAAAGCGATTGGCCGCCAAAAAGCCGGCACATAAAACGAAGAGTTTTTCTTTTGCAATTTTGCAACGATAATTTCCGCGGCGCGCGGCGCAGATACAATAGGCGGAAATGGCGGAATTTTTGCTCCGGCGGTCATATCTGTTTGGATATAGCCGGGTTTAATGGTTACAACCGATACCCCTTTAACGGCAAGTCGATTGCGCAAAGATTCCAAATATGATGTTAACGCCGCTTTCGATGCATTATAGGAAACCCCCATACGGCGCCCGCGTTCACCTGCGACGGAAGAGATTGCCGCGATGGTTCCCGAATGTGTTTGTGAAAATCGCTGCGCGGCTTCGTTTAACCACGCCATCGCGCCGATAACATTTACGGTTATAGTTTCGGCGTCGTTGTGCGTATTATACTCATTTGGCCGCGATTGCGGAAAAATGCCCGATGCATACAAAACCAGATCCAGCCCGCCAAGTTCGTGCGCTATTTGTTGAAACAAATCGGGAACTGCTTGTATGTTATGTACATCATGCTGAAACACCAAGGCGCGATCTTCGCCGTATTCCGCATTGATTTGCTGCTGCGCCGCTTGCAATTCCGGTAAACGCCGAGCAACCAGCGCAACCCGTGCGCCTTGTTTGGCAAGCAATTTTGCGGTTTCCAGTCCGATGCCTGAGGAAGCCCCGATAACTATAGCGTAATGAAACGCTGTCATAATATAAAACCTCTGCAAATATTTCACTTTCCAGCATAACACACTTTCGGAAAATTCGTATAGCTTTGGGCAAACAGCGCCAGAGTCATCACGCGGGTATATGTGCGGTAATGAAACTACTCAGGGGATTTTGACAAGAACTGCACAGAGGGACAAGATACACATAACGTAAAAGATATTTTTGGGGACACCCCCAAACCCCGCGCAAGGGGCATCCGCCCCTTACGTATCCCCATGGGTACCGTGCGGTAGGTTTTTATAAAAATAATATTTGGAGGCGCCCCAAACCGAGCGCAAGAGGCTACCGCCCCTTACGTATCCCTGGTTGTTATTGCTGCAACTATGATTTTGCTGTTCCGAAGCCGATCTTTGCTGTGCGTGTGCGGTGCTCTTGAAACCATGTATCACTTTCTTGAATAATTGTGTCCCACATATCAGATTTAAAGCTCCAATGTTCGGAGCCTTGCAGTTCAATATAGCGTTTTTCACCGTTCAGCAACTCAAAGTTATGTCTTGTAACAGATGGATCCAGCACGCGATCGTGTGTTTGATTAAAGATGATGATGGGAATTGTGTTTTCGCGCAGCGGTCTCGCCGGTTCGGTGCACACCGCGCTGACAAGGGTGCGCAGTGATAGTTCTTTCGGGGAAAGCGGGTCGGTTAGCCAAGGCTCTACAAGTGGGCGTTCTTCTTCCGAAACTACATTTTCTATAGTAAAAAACCAGCGGGATGGAATTCGCACCCAGCCAAACAGCAGCGAAGCGGCGCGCGCGACGGGTAAAGCATTAAGCACATCCGGGTTTGGCAAGATTTTTTTCAATGAATCAATATCATTAAACAAAAACAGATCTAAGCAGCTGACTGCCGAAACCGGCGCGCCGGCAGCTGCCGCCGAATAGGCTAGCCCTCCGCCGAGGCTAAGCCCCATAAGATAGATTGGGCCATCAAAGCGGTTCCGCGCCCAAGACGCGGTATGAATGATTGACTGCACAGCTTGGGGAACAGGAAAATCTCCGCGATATCCCCCCGAGAGGCCGTTTCCGGGCAGATCCATCGCCACAACGGTATATCCACGGTCGAACCATCGGCGAATGGCGGGAATCATCAATTTTCCATAGGAGCTTAGGCCATGGACAACAATGACAGTTGGCGCATTGACGGCGTTTTGCGCAAACAAATCAACATGGACGCCGACATCTCCGGAAGGGATATGATATGTTGTGATGTGTTCTTCAATCCACCGCACGTCATCGCGCGGCAACGCTATTTTCCAGTATTCACGGCCATTTTCCAGCAATTGTTTATCTTTTTCGCGCTGAATTGCCTCACGGATTGCCAGCGCTGCCGCGGCGGCGCCGATTGTTCCCAACGCCAGCTTCATTAATTTTTTCATAGCGGAACCCCTTTTCCAAATGTAATTTTGATTATTTTGCGGATACACAATGATCCGGCTACTATGAAACAGTTTTTTTCTATATCATAGATCGCGCGAGGGGTGAATTGAAATAAAATAGGAATGACTGTTGAGGAATTGATGAAAATTGTGACTAAATTCCTAAATTGGCAAGCCGATCCGCCGAAAAAGCAGGGCAGATCGGCCAATTTATATATTAATTATGCAAGCAGCGGCAAAATCTCTGTTTGCATCGGCGCGCCGGTAATTTCGACAGCGCCATTCAGGATAAGGGTGTTTATTTCGGTGCGGACGCCGATATGGTTCAGATAAATACCGGGTTCAACCGAATTACACGTATTGGTGAGCAGCAGACGATCGTCATGTGTTTCGAGATTATCGAGGTTCGCGCCGGCGCCATGTGTATCGACGCCGATGTTGTGGCCGGTGCGATGGGAAAATGCCTGCGCAAAACCAGCTTCAGCCACAACGGCCCTTGTGGCGTCATCGGCTTCAAATCCCATCACCGGAAGATGCGCCTCCACACGGGAACGAAGAAACGTA
The DNA here is from genome assembly GCA_021778805.1 of Chloroflexota bacterium. GTDB lineage: Bacteria > Chloroflexota > Ktedonobacteria > Ktedonobacterales > JACDGC01 > JAJYBV01. The sequence goes on from JAJYBV010000013.1 coordinate 47,720, forward strand.
ACAGCGGTGTCGCGCGCGCGGACGATGATGGAAAAGAGTTTAGCGGCTTCTTCGGGAACTGTTGCGGAAAGCGCGGTCATAAACGTATAGTCAGCAATAACGCTGTCGTCCATATTGGCGAGACGGCCGGTGAAATCTACCAGCAGCAGGTCCCCATGCCGGACGGGAAACGCTTGTGCGCTGTTTGTTTCATAATGAGGATCGCCGGTGTGTTCGTTGATAGCAACGATTGGCGCATGTTCAAAAATCAACCCTTGGGAAGAGATAAGCTCCATAAATTTGCGCTGTACGGTAAATTCAGTTAAATCACTGGGCGAATTTTCAAGCAGATAAGCGTGCAGCCAAGCAAATAATGCGTCTTTTGCCTGTATAATCAGCCGAGACGCAGCGCGGTGCGAATCGATTTGCGCTGGTGTAAGGACCGCTTCGAACTGTTGGGCGATATTTGCAGAACTGATAATATTTGCGCCAAAACTGCGGACCAATTCCACAACGCCGGCGTCTACCCACGAGGTAACGGGGATGGCGTTTAGCGGCGAATATTCCATCGCGATGTTAGCGGATCCGCGCAGTGTTTCTTGCAGCAGCGCGTGCAATTCGCCCCAACTGTGGAATATTTTTTGTTCACCGGGCAAATCTCGCAGCGTATGCGGCTCTACTGCGCTAACCAGCGCTGTGGGCTGCCGTGAAGCGTCTGCCGGGATAAAATAGAACCATCGGCGTGTAAACATGCGATGGGTATCGATATTTAAGACGCGATGCGCAATGGGATTAGAGCGGCGAAAGTCATAAAAAAGCCAGCCGTCCAGGGCGTTTTCGCGAAGCGCCTGTTGTGTCGTTTGCAGATTAAAGGTAGCTGCCATAAGGTAATGTTCCAGCCTTGAAAAGGAAGTATGCCTTTCAATTGTACCATGAAACAAAGATGTGGCCGCGAATGCCGGTGGTGATGAAATATTTGTTTTTTGGAGGCGCCCCAAACCCCGCGCAAGGGGCTGGAGCCGCCCCTTGCGAATCCCTATGTGTGGCCGCGCGGTGGGATGGCTTAATATAACACAAAAAATATCGCGCGGCATTGGCGCGAATGGCGCCTATAAAACGAACACCACACGATGATGAACTTTAATATTTTCATCAGTATGAAGATCAACTGAGCAGAGTACATTGAGTGCCTATTGTTGAACAAACACTGACCGGCTACACACAGGTGGAGGTGGGGAAACAAGCCACACGATGATGAACTTTCATTATTAAAGAGGGATCTTTTACAATATAGAGAAGGGGGAGGAAACTTATGTATACAGCCTATTCTCTGCAATGAACTGGAGATCAACGGAGCGAATTGTTGGATATGCGGGAACATGCCGCCAAGCCGT
>JAJYBV010000014.1 GCA_021778805.1 Chloroflexota bacterium
GTAAGGGGCGTATGCCCCTTGCGCGGGGTTTGGGGCGCCTCCCAAAATCTTTTTTTTTAAGAAACACCTCGCGGCGCCCACAAGGGATTCGTAAGGGGCGGTTGCCCCTTGCTCGGGGTTTGGGGTGTCCCCAAAAACATCTTTTTTTAAGAAACACCTCACGGTACACACTAGGGATTCGTAAGGGGCAGTTGCCCCTTACGCAGGGCTTGGGGTGTCCCCAAAATCTTTTTAATAAAACCTAAATTCCGCACGACGCCCATTGGGGATTCGTAAGGGGTGGTAACCCCTTATGCGGGGTTTGGGGTGTCCCCAAAATCTTTTTTATTTTAAACGAAACACCGCACGGTACACAAAAACCCTGGGATTTGCAAGGGGTGGTTGCCCCTTACTAATCCCCAGGTGTACGTCCTGAGAAGTTATTAATTTTTAAAACTATTTCATGAACTCGTTCGGGGGTTAACTGTTCCACAAATTCATCATCCAGCTGAAGAACAGGAGCCGTTCCGCACGAAGCCATACATTCCGCGGTTTCCAGCGTAACCAATCCATCGGCAGATGTTTGGCCGGGCTGCACACCAAGTTCATCTTCCAGCTGCTTCAAAAGATTATCGCAGCCGCGCAAATAGCAGCCAATGCTGTTACACACCTTAACAACATATTTTCCTTTGGGCTTAGCGTGGTACATGGTATAAAATGAGGCAATACTAGTTACCTCATCTTCATGCACGCCAATAATTTGGGCAACAGCCTGTATACCTTGGGGCGTTATATATCCCTCTTCTTCTTGGGCAATTCTCAGCGCGGGCAGCAAGGCAGATCTGGCTACGGGATATTTTGCGACGGCGTCGCGCATTTTTTGTTTGGCGTCTTCAGAAATCATTGAACATCATCCTGCACTATTCTGCAAAAAATATTTATCGGTCTACTTCACCTAAAACAATATCAATAGAGGCAATGGCGGCGACAATATCCGCCAGCATTTGGCCTTCCAGCATTTTGGGCAGCGATTGCAAATTTGCGAATGATGCGCCACGCACATGCATGCGATATGGGTTAGGGCTGCCGTCACTGACAATATAAAAGCCCAATTCACCTTTAGGCGCTTCAATGCGTTGATACACCTCACCGGCAGGCGGGCAGTACCCTTCGGTATATAGCTTAAAATGATGGATTAAAGATTCTATATTGGTTGATATTTTCCACTTCGGCGGCGGCGCAATTTTAGGATTATCTACAACCCACGCGCCTTCCGGCATACCGTCTATCGCTTGCTGTACAATGTTCAAGCTTTGCTCCATTTCCAGCATGCGAACTAAATAGCGATCATACACATCGCCATTTTCCCCAACAGGAATATCGAATTGAAATTTCTCATACCCACCATATGGAAACATCTTGCGCACATCATATACAACGCCGGAAGCGCGCAGCGCAGGCCCTGTTAACCCCAGCGCAACAGCGTCTTCCGCGGAAAGCGCACATATATTTTTTGTGCGATCGATCCACAACCGGTTATAGGTCAGCAAATCGTGATATTCGCGCAGCCTTTGCGGAAATATTTTTATAAATTCGCGTACCTTTTGCTCAAAATTTGGCGGAAGATCTGCCTGCAAACCACCGGGCATAATATAGCTCGTCATCATTCGAACGCCGGAGCAGGCTTCAAAAATATCCAAAATAAGTTCGCGTTCACGGAATGCATATAAAAAAACCGATTGCGCGCCAAGATCAAGCGCGCCGGAGCCAAGCCAAACCAAGTGGCTGGCAATGCGCTGCAGTTCTACCAAAGCAATTCGGGCAAATAAAGCTTTGGGGGGAACCTGTATACCCAGCAGTTTTTCAACTGCCAGCGTATACCCAAAATTATTGGATAATGGCGCCAGATAATCCATGCGGTCGGTAAGCACCAACGTTTGATAATATGTTTTCGATTCTGCGGTTTTTTCGATACCGGTATGCAAATAGCCAATATCCGGAACAGCTTTTACAACGGTTTCACCATTCAGCGTTAAAATAAGCCGCAATACTCCATGGGTAGACGGATGCTGTGGACCCATGTTGAGGGTCATTGTATCAATACGAGTTTTATCATCTACCTGAACGCTTTCATCAATTTGAAAAAACGGTGTATTATCAGTTTGCATTGCTTAATTCTCCACAAAAATAGCTTTTAGCTGCTCGAGATGTTCTTCTTCATGTTTCGTAAAAATTTCAACCAGCTCAATCAGCGTTACCTCGCCGCGAATTGGGTGTATCGCCTTGCGGTCCCACACGCTGTCCGCAAAGTGGCGCATCTGCCATATCATTTCTGAACGGTGGCGCGCAAACGCCATAAGTGTTTGGTCTAAGGGGGAATCGGTATATCCTGCGGCCTGTTCCCAAGCGTCTGTGTCGAAATTGACCAGCTGCGGAGTATCTTGGGTAACTGTGGAAGCAATGCGATAGGTGATGATATCATCCAGCGCTTTAATATGCCCAAACACTTCAATTGGCGACCATTCGGTGTCTGACGGGGCAGCGTCCAAGGAATCTTCTTCACAGTCAAGCAGAATATTCGTATACTCTTGCAGTGATTTTTCAAGGCGCACAATCAAGGCTTCAACATCATTGCGCATGTGGCTATTCTCCTTCGCTTTCTGGTGTGTTGGCAATGCCGCCTTCGTTGCGCAGTGTCAATTGGCCTTCACCTTGGGGCAGCGGCTCGCCATAGGTAATTTGTCCGCCCCAATGCGGCGCAGGCAGCACAATCCCGGTAAGGGGATAATCTTTGCGCAGCGGGTGGCCATCCCAATCATTTGGCATTAAGATGCGTTTTAATTCGGGGTGGCCGTCAAACACAACACCAAATAGATCAAATACTTCGCGTTCAAACCAATTTGCCGAAGGCCAAACCGAAGTAACACTGCTAATATGCGGCGCGTCATCTGCGCCATCTATGTCTATCCTTGTTTTCAATCGGAGAAACAGCCGTTTTGAAAGTGATGCGGCGTGATAGATAATATCAAATCGCGGAGTTCTATCCGGCCAATCGACCGCGGTAACATCTTCCAGCAAAGAATACTGCAGCGCCGGGTTATCGCGCAGCGCCAGGCAAATTTCAAGTATTCTGTTTGGCTGCACTACAAAGGTAACTTCATTGCGGTATTCAACAACTTCTAAAAGATCGCCGCCCAGAACTGATTGAATATAATCTGCCGTGGGCTGCATAGCCGTGGATTGCAGCGTGTGCGCGGAAGACGAAAGGGTATCGGTGTTTTGTGGCTCTGACATGCAATATAACGCCTTTTTTTTAAAATTATTTGTGCAGTCGCTCTGCCATAGGGTCGGGCGGATTAGGAATGCCCTTTTTAATTTTTTCCTGCAGCTGCTCTATGCCGTATAACAGCATTTCCGGTGTTGGCGGGCAGCCCGGAACAAAAATATCGACCGGAATAACTTTATCAACGCCTTGAACAATCGCGTAATTGTTGAACACGCCACCGCTCGAAGCGCATGCGCCCATAGAAAGCACCCATTTCGGTTCCGGCATTTGGTCATAGATCTGCCTGACAACCGGCGCCATTTTTACCGAAACCCGCCCGGCGACAATCATCAAATCTGCCTGACGCGGGCTGGCGCGGAATACTTCGGCGCCAAACCGGGAAATATCGAAGCGGGACGACGCCGCAGACATCATTTCGATAGCGCAGCACGCCAAACCGAATGTAGCTGGCCAAAGAGAGCCGCTGCGGCCCCAATCGGCTAATTTATTTAATTGGGTTAACAAAATGCCGGTAGAATGCGGTTCCGCAGCGCGCTGTGCCCTAGGAATTTGTGAATTTGCGTGAAACTGCACCGGCGCCCATGGATTCCTGTTCGATGCGGAATCGGAATCATTTATTCCCATGAAAACGCTCCTTTTCTCCAAACATACACTAACGCCAGCATAAGCACTGCAATAAAAATTACCAGCTCGTAAAATCCAAGTGATCCCAGCCGCCTCATCAGGTCGGCAAAGGGCAGCATCGAAGCAGCTTCAATGTCGAACACAATAAACAGCATACCAGTGACCAAATATTTAATTGGGAACCGCTGTTTCGGAGGATCTATTTCTTCAATGCCGCATTCATACGGTGAAAGTTTGGCCGCGTTGGGTTTTTTGGGCCCAAGTATAAACGTTATAATGGTAACCAGCACGGCAAACGCCAGTGTTAGGCCCATTAATATCAAAAGTGGTGTAAATGAAGCCATACTATTTTGATATGCTCCTGCTGCAAATCAGCCGAAAAATACTCTATGGTAGGATCGTAGCACAGAATGAGTTGAACTTCCAGTTAACGGGAAACAAGCACAGATATTTGCTTTTGCAAAAACTGCGGCGCGCACTCAAAAATCTCATTGTTTCGCGGTAAAATATGCGCCGTCTGCCATATGATATATATATACTATGTATGGTGTTTGTGTGTGGCGGATGTTTTTATTCTGCTCAACACAGCGTTGCGCCGGGAAAGTTGCGCGCTGTTTTCGCGCCAGCGTTATTTTTTTTAAACAGGAGCTTTTTGCCATGTTAAAAGATTCCGCCTATTTGCAGGCTGTTTATCAAAATATTGTTATCTTTGATGGAGCAATGGGCACAAATCTGCAAAAAATGGGGCTTTCCGCCGAAGATTTTGGCGGCGCGCCATATGAAGGCTGCAACGAAGCGCTTGTTTTAACAAAACCTTCCGCAGTTGCGAATGTGCATACCTCTTTTTTACAGGCCGGCGCCGATGTGATTGAAACTGATTCGTTTACTGCCAGCCGACTAAAATTAGATGAATATGGCTTAAGTGCTAAAACATATGAAATAAATTTTGCCGCCGCAAAATTGGCCCGCGAACTTGCCGATCGCTTTGCAACTATAGATAAACCGCGTTTCGTCGCCGGTTCTATCGGCCCAACCGGTATGCTTCCTTCGGGCAGTGACCCCACTTTAAGCGCTATTACCTACCGGGAATTAGTGGATATTTTTCAGGAACAGGCGCACGCTTTAATTGAAGGCGGCGCCGATGTGCTGTTAATTGAAACCAGTCAGGATATTCTGGAGGTGCGCGCCGCTATTACGGGCATTCGGCAGGCAATGGCCGCGCTGCGCGTTTGGCGGCCTATTCAGGCGCAAGTAACATTGGATACCAGCGGCAGAATGCTGCTTGGCACAGATATCTCTGCCGCTATGACGATTCTTATGCATATGGGCGCCGATGTTATCGGCATGAATTGCTCTACCGGACCCGAGCATATGCGCGAACCTGCGCGGTTTTTAAGCGATAACTGCCCTATTCCTATTTCCACTATTCCCAACGCCGGACTGCCGCTGAATGTTAACGGCCGCGCGGTCTATCCGCTGGAGCCGGAACCGATGGCGCGGGAGCTGCAAGATTTTGTTGCGGAATATGGCGTAAATATTATCGGCGGCTGCTGCGGCACATCTCCCGAACATCTTGCCGCTATCTGCGACGCCGTTTGGTCCCTGCCAGATAATATCCGTTCAGCACCCGTGCGGCGCATACACCCTAATGACTCGGCAGCCGGTGGCGCAGCATCGCTTGATTCAGTCGCCGGGGGCATCCGCGCGGTTTCGCTGCGGCAAGAGCCAAAACCAATGATCGTCGGTGAACGGGTAAATACACAGGGCAGCCGAAAAATTAAAGACGCCGTGCTGCGCGATGATTATGATACACTCGTAACGGTTGCGCGAGACCAAATTGAATGGGGCGCACATACATTGGATGTATGTTTGGCGCTTACAGAACGCGCAGATGAAGCAGAACAAATGAAACGCGCGGTAAAAGCGCTGTCGTTAGGTGTAGAAGCCCCGCTGGTTATAGATTCTACCGAAGCAAACGTTATCCGCGCCGCGCTGGAAACTTACCCCGGCCGCGCAATCGTTAACTCCATTAATATGGAAAACGGCCGCCAGCGCATTGAATCCGTGCTGCCGCTGATTAAGGAACATGGAGCCGCCGTTATTGCGCTGACTATTGATGAAGATGGCATGGCAAAAACCGCCGAACGCAAGTTTGCTATTGCCAAGCGCATATATGATATCGCAACTGCCGAATATGACTTGCCACCTGGCGCGCTGATTTTTGACACTTTAACATTTCCGCTCACTACCGGACAAGAAGATCTGCGCGATTCCGCCAAGGAAACACTGCAAGCAATCCGAATGATTAAAGAGCGCCTGCCCGAAGCTTTGACCATTTTGGGGGTAAGCAACTGCTCTTTTGGTGTGGGAACACACGCACGCGCTGTGCTGAACAGTGTGTTTTTATACCACGCAGTAGAAGCCGGATTAGATTTAGCGATTGTTAACCCAACACATATTACACCCTACGCTGAAATAGACGCCGAACAGCGCGCTTTGTGTGAACAGCTGCTTCTCAACTCCGATATCGACGCTTTGCCGCGTTTTATTGCATATTATGAAGAACACGGCCGCGCAAAAAAGAAAACGGAGGAGCGAATAGACCCAACCGCCGAAATGACGGCAGATGAAAAAATTCATTATATGATTTTACAGCGCAAAAAAGATGGTATTGAACGGTTGATTGATACCGCGGTGCAAAATCGCCTGCCGGCTGAAATTGCCACAGCTTCAGCCGAAGAGCTTAAAGCCGCTAAAAGCGCTGCCGCCGTAGATACTTTAAATAATGTGCTGCTGCCCGCAATGAAAGATGTGGGGGATAGATTTGGCGCCGGTGAATTAATTTTGCCCTTCGTTCTGCAATCTGCGGAAGTAATGAAAAAAGCGGTTACACACCTGGAACAATACTTAGAGCGTATTGAAGGCTATACAAAAGGAAAAGTTATTTTAGCTACGGTATTCGGTGATGTGCATGATATCGGTAAAAATTTAGTAAACACCATCCTTTCCAATAATGGCTACACCGTGTACGATCTTGGTAAACAAACCCCAATTAATACCATTATTGATAAAGCTATCGAAGTTCAGGCAGACGCAATCGGTTTATCTGCCCTGCTTGTCAGCACATCCAAACAAATGGCGCTTTGTGTGCAGGAATTAGATAAACGCAACCTGCGGTTCCCGGTAATTGTTGGCGGCGCAGCAATAAATCGCGCTTTTGGCCGCAGAATTTTATGGGTGGGCGATGAACAAGACGCTCAGCGACATGTATATGACCCCGGTGTTTTCTACGCGCGCGACGCATTTGAAGGCCTTTCACTGATGGACCAGATTGTTCGGGCAGATTCGTATGAATCGTTACGGCAAACTATCGTGCAAGAATCATTGGCGAGTGAACAGCGAACCGAGGCTTTGCGGCAAAAAATTCCGCAAGAAACTCAAAAAAATGCGCCGGTGCGCCGCGCCGCAGAAACAATACCCACACCGCCGTTTCTTGGACCGCGGGTTTTAGGTTCGATTGCCATAGAAGATATTGTGCCGTTTTTAGACCGCAACGCGCTGTTTCGCGGCCGTTGGGGCGCAAAAGCTCATGGCGCGGAATATGACCGCATTGTCGCTGCAGAATTTGAGCCGCGCCTTGCAGAAATGATCCGCCAAGCAAGAATAAACCGTATCGTTTCCCCTCGCGCAATCTATGGCTATTTTCCTTGCTGGGCCGCAGACGAAGATTTAATTATTCTGGATCCCAAGGATACAACGCGCGAAGCGCAGCGTTTTCAATTTCCGCGGCAGCCGGATGGCGAACGGCTTTGTTTAACCGATTATTTTGTTACGCAATCTGAAAGCAAAACACCGGATATTGCGGCGTTTCAGGTTGTAACCATGGGAAAACGCGCCTCTGAATACATCGATCGCATGCAGCAGGACGGAAATTTTTCCGAATCTTTTTTTTGGTATGGCTTTACAGTGCAAATGGCCGAGGCTTTGGCAGAGTATATCAATGCGCGCGTGCGTTCTGAATTAGGCGGAAAACCGGATGACGAAAGTTTTTGCCGACGCTATAGCTGGGGATACCCTGCTATTCCGGATCTGGATGATCATCGTAAACTTTTTGCGCTGATGCCGATTGAGGATTCTATTGGTGTAGCGCTTACCGATGGCTGCCAGTTAAATCCGGAGCAATCAACCGCTGCATTTATAACACATAACCGCGCCGCAGTTTATTTTTCGGTAAGAAAATAACTGCGCGGTACACATGGGGATTCGTAAGGGGCGGCTGCCCCTTGCGCGGGGTTTGGGGTGTCCCCAATATTTTTTATAAAAATATTCCTTGGGAAATATTGATTGCCGCCCGGCGCCTATGCGGCGCCGTATCTTTTGCGTTCCGTGGATCTTGTGGATCTTGGCAATACTCCCCTAAGTAGTTACATTTTTGTAATCTTGGATAAAAGTCCCCGCTTTGTATTGCAGCAGTAATTATCTCCTCGTGTTATTGCCCTAAACCCTTCAGAGGAATCTGCCCCGATCCGATTTACTTGTGTAATATCATATATACTTATTGACTGCTTATTGGAACAGGAGTTTTACAGTGGGCCACACTCAATAATGCGATACGCCGCAAAATAACTTCACCGCCAAATATAAGAATAAATTGCCTGCAATGGCGTTATCATAATCAACTGTTATCTTCGGAAACACAACATTCGATTGTGAGTTAGCAAAGTAGCGCGCATACATTGCTGTACAGTAACAAATCCCCCTTTTGCAGCAGTGATCCGGCTTCTTGTGCATCGCATTTTCCATCAGCAAGGGGAAGAGTAATTGTGTGAGGGAATATGGGTATGGAAAAGCACACATTTGGTTTGGGAAACGAATTTGCGGTAGTTCAGCGTATGCTGAACATAAGCGGAACCGTGGAAGACGAGCGAGAATACGCCGAGAAAGATCTGGCAGAAATTATTCAAGCCGCCGCGGCGGGCGACAACTGCGCGTTTTGTGTGATATGCCGCAAATGCGCACCGATGCTGGCGCATATCATACGAATGTATCATATGCCGGGCATAGATCCGGAGGATTTGGCGCAAGAAGGATTTCTTGGAATCGCCGAAGCAATTAAGCGCTGTGATTGCAGCCGGAAACAAACATTTTTTGTATTTGCCGAATTTTGGGCGCGGAAATATTGCTCGCAGTTTGCCTACCGTCAGCGGCAAATGATACGACACCCGGCGCATGTTCTGCTGGCGTATTGGAAAGTGCGGGCCGCCATGCGCAATGCGCAAAGCAGCGGCGCTGAGCCGGATGAAGCCGCGCTGGTAAAAGCTGGGTGCAGTCTTGCGGAAATTCGATTGGCGCACTATTTTATAGATTCTTCGCAGCCGCTCAATTTTTTGGCGGAAAATATTCCTGGTACAGATTGTTATGCCGCAGATGACACCCTTGAAACGAGCGAGGAAACAATTGAAAATCGGCTGAACACTGCGATAGAGCAATTAGACGCCCGCGAAAAATATATAATCCAGGGATATTTTGGCATAGGCAGCAATTTGCGCAGTCTGCGAACGATTGCGACAGAGCTAGGTATATCCGTAGAACGCGCCAGCCAACTGAAAGAACGCGCTTTGAAAAAGCTGCGGATAAAACTGGAACCTGGGGCATAATATTTCATCAAGCAAAAAAATAACTGCCGACAAAAATTATTGTTTCAGTTCGGCAGTTACGTTCGTTAAAAAAACACTGTCAACGCCAGTGATTAACCTGCTGCAGCCGCTGAAGCGGTTGGCTAAGTGTTGGTGAAGCGGTTGGCGTTAACGTTGGTGTGGCCGTTGGCGTTAAAGTTGGTGTGGCCGTTGGCGCAAGGGTTGGCGTGGCCGTTGGCGCAAGGGTTGGCGTTGGTGTGGGTGTAATATTGGTAGCGGTAATTTGGTCAATTCTTAAATTACCCTGATCATACAGTACATTCAAGGTTGCATTAAACATCTCTAATTGCTCAACCTGCCCGCCAACTGCCACCAATTCCTGATAGCTGAGCGAAACAGTTGCAATCGAGCCGGTTGCGTCGAGATTTACTTGGATAGAATTTGGAACAATAGTAACTTGTTTTACCTGGCTCCATTGCGTAACAAAATTTTGCTCGGAAATTTGTTTTTGCTGGGCCGCGCTTAACAAATAATATGCGTTTTGGTACTGTTGGCTGCTGACAAAAGAATAAAATTGCGTAACCAACGCTGAAGCGTCATTTGAATTGATGGGCGCTGAAGTAGCGGTGGGAGTTATAGAATTTGTTGTGGCAGTGGGTACCAGTGTTGCAGTAGCCTGAGCTGCAACATCGCTGGGAGATTTATTGAAAGATAATGCTGCTACCACAGAAATAATTATGATACCTAAAACTATAAGTCCGATTGAAAAACCCAATCCAAGTTTTGGGCCACCACCGGGCGCTTTTTGGGGCTGTGCAGGCAGTTCCCAAGGGGCAGCTTCATCATTTGCATCGGGAAATACCACATTTTTTTGTGTTGTTGGCGGAACAGCGTTCTGTTCGGGTATAGTCGGCGAATTATCGTCTGGCTCCATATGCACATATATCTCCAAGTTTCTGAATATGGCTGCTGCTACAAAGATCATCCTCATTATAAAACATAAAACGTTTTATATAGCTATTTTATAACAAAAAAAAGGGCAAATTTTATGCAATATTCCCAATTATGTGTGGTAGAATTTCACATTTTCAATGATTTCGTATAAAATATACTCTGTTACCGCTGCAAAATTTGCTATACTTAAAGCATAGCACCGGCGCTAGCGCCAAAAGGAAAGAAAGGTCGCATATGACTCCTCATCAGCCAGATTTTCAGCCGCCGGCTTCCGGACAAAACACACCGGCGCCGCAACCGGGTTACCCTGTGTATGGGCAAGGCGGTTACGGGGTGTATCAGCCGCAGCAGCAATATTATTATCCTGCCCAAGGTGGATATTATCCGATGTACCCACCTCCGCAAATGTCGCAAAAACCACAACGAAGCGCCTACCGCCTAACTTTGGGAATTATTAGCGTTATTGCTCTTTCTTTGCTGCTTCTTGGCGGGTTTGTTTTTGTTGCCATCAGCGGCTTAGATTATTTAACGGGAAGTCCGCTAGGATCTGCAGTGGCTCTTTTCGTATTATTGATTACAGCAATGCTGGGCGGCGGCGGTGTAGGGTTGTATTTTGCAATTCGCGCAATCGCCAATAAATCTTCGGCGGCGGCGCGTTTCCCCCCATTTTATATTTTTGCGGCGCTGACTGTTGCTGTATTTGCTGCAGGATTTGCTATAAAATTAACTGCGCTGCCACCCTCGGGCATTACCGTTTCATTATTAATTGTGCTTTCCGGTGTGATGCCTGCGCTAACCATTTTAGCGTTTACAGTCAACCGTTTGGGAAATCCAACAACTTGGCGGCGTTTATGGATGTCTTTGCTAAGCGGTATGTTTTTGGCGACACTCATTGCGCTTATTTTAGAGCTGACCGCAAGCGTAGTGCTTGCAATTTGGTTTGCCAACGGCCCCGGCGCCTTCAATTCTAATATTTTAAATAACAGTTCCAGTGTGCTGTTTACATTGCTGATTATTTCGGTAGTTGCTCCGCTGGTGGAAGAAGGATTTAAACCGATTGGCCCCGTAATCCTTATTGGCAGAATCCGTACACCGGCAGAGGCTTTTGCGCTTGGCTTAGCTTCCGGCATTGGGTTTAATATCTTTGAAACCATTGGCTATATATCCTCCGGTCAGGCAGATTGGATTCAAGTGGCGTTCGAACGGGTTGGCGCAGGATTGTTGCATGGCGTTGGAGCGGGAATGGCGACACTTGGCTGGTATTATATTTTCCGGGGAAAAGGTGTGCGGTTGCGCGCATTAAAAGGGATTGGAGCCATTCTATACGCTATTATGCAGCATGCGCTGTTTAACGGCTCTAATTTATTAGGCTTGGTTCCGGGGCCGATTGGCAATGCGTTAAACTATCCCATTTATTTTTTGGGCATGTATGAAACAACGCAGATTTTCCTGTTTTTCGGCATTTATATTCTTATTGCATTTATGCTTTTGAAGATGACCGGCGCCTTACGCTTGAAACCAACTAATAAAACAGCCGAAAATGCGCAAATTTCTGCGGAATCTAGTATATTAACCCGAAACGCTTGAACTGAATAGACATAATACACATAAAGTGCGCTGCTCATTATTTGGGCATGCGCTTTTAATTAAGATAAAGAAATAGTAATTGGATGATGAATAATTATACTCAACAGCAGCCATATCCTCAGACGTATGGCGGGCAGCCATACATGATGCCACGGATCCAGCGTCCGCCGGCGCCACCTGCAGAATCTCCCGCGGGAAGCGGAAAACATATTCCGCTAATTTTAACGATTATCAGCATAACGGTAACCATTGCCGCCATTGCGCTGGCAATGTATGGCTCATCACTGGCTCCGGCGGCGCCATCTGTTACGGGAACACAGATATATTCCAGTTCGTTATTAGTGAACGATGGAGCATGGAATTTTCACAGTACACAATATTCGCAATGCGCATTTACATCGCAAGGGTTAGACTCAATAATGCAGCAAACTGCTCCATTTGATATGGCTTCATGCAATCTTACCATGACAATTTCGCTGCCATATCAATTGCGGGTAACCGTTCAGCCGCAAAACATATTATCCAACAGCTTAGAGGCTGCAGTTTATTTAAGCCAAAATATACGTTTTGTAATCTCTGCCCAAGGAACGTATGATATAGAAGGGCTAACCAACAAAGGAAATTGGGTATCCTTTCAGGGAGGAACCAGCATACAATGGCATACATCCGGCGCACAAGCAAACAGTTTGCAATTCGATGTTTCCTCTAATGGGTTTAGTGTTGCAACGAATGGCGTTATAACAGATCAGATTACTGGACTGAATTTTGGGGGAACAAGCAACGTTGGGCTGGGCGCTGTTGCGGGTGTAAACCCAAGCGAAGCGCTGTTTACCGATTTTGCTGTTTATTCACAAAATTAGCTGCTAACTTAGCCAATGACAAGGTGGCCGTATAAAACTTCCGGGGATACGTAAGGGGCGGCACTGTACACATGGGCGGAGGGGAGGAGACAAGCCACATGATTTATCGTGTGGTGTTCTTTTTGGAGCCACCTTGGCGTCTACACCGCTCCGAAGCACAAGCGCCGCCATAAAACGCTTATTTTAATATAATCACCGCACGGTCACACATGAGGCCATGCAATCCGGTAGGGGCGACCCTTGCGGTCGCCCTTGCTGCCCGGCAACCAATATTGTCCCTCGGAAAAATAAAATAAAAAGATATTTTGGGGACACCCCAAACCCCGCGCAAGGGGCTATCGCCCCTTACGTATCCATGGTTACGAGGTATATCTTATCCTTCTTTCATTGTTAAAGATCATCATCGTGTGGTGTTCTTTTTGGAGCCACCTTGGCGTCTACACCGCTCCGAAGCACAAGCGCCGCCATAAAACGCTTATTTTAATATAATCACCGCGCGGTACACATTAAGGCAATGCAATCCGGTAGGGGCGGCCCTTGCGGCCCGACCACCAATATTGCCCGTGGAATATTTTTCAAAAAAAAGATTTTTGGGGACACCCCAAACCCTGCGCAAGGTGCTGCCGCCCCTTACGTATCCTTGGTTATGTGTGCCGCGCTGTTTTTAGAATAGCTAAACCTCCTGAATAGTTACCGCCATTTTTATGTTGCAGCTATTTGTTTTTGGGGAGTGATTCTATACACCGCAGCGCTTTTTCCTGTAACAGCCGTTAACCAGGCAGCAAATAGATTTATACCGGTAAAAATGAGTCGAAAAATATAGCAATCATTACGTTCCTGGACCGGCAGTATATTATCATTTAGAAAATCCCAAATATACACAGCGCCATAATTAGAGCCAATCGCAATACAAGGCAGTAAAAATGATTCCGGAGAAAACGCAAGACAAGTAAAAATTTCATTTGGTTGGCTAAGGCCATTGGATAATTCGGCCAGAGATTTTGAGTACTGCGGTTGAAAAATAAATGTATTTTCTGTATTTTTCTGCGCAACACATACAAAAGTGTCAGTAATAGCCACTAACCATTTGCCATCCGGAGAAAGCGCAACTTCTTTAAATATGTTTGCGTCTAACTGATCCATCTTAACTGTATATGGCTTTGCATGAGACTTTAGTGACCAAACACCAATATAACCTTTATATCCATTGTTAGAGCAAATAGCCACAAGAGTTTCTTCATTAGGGTCAACTACCATGCGCGAAGCCACAAAGAAATCTTGTAGTTGCGGCAATTCAATAACAGATTTGCCAATTTTCCAATGTTGAGGATCTAATGAAAATTGCTGAATACTGCCGTTTTGCAAGGCAACATAGAAATGGCGCGGAGAAAATACGGCTGAAATTGCATCATCAACGAGGTTTTGTTGTTGTAGATCCTCCGTAGAATGAAATGCCGTGGAATCTGTTGCTATAATGATACAGCGTTTATCAGAAGTGATAAACGCAAGTCGAGTATGATTATAGGAAACAACCATCTTTCCAATAAACGGTATTTGGCAAATCGGATTAGACAGATCCGTTTCGCGATATATTTTTACTACATTTTCTCCATTGCTCACTGCAATATACTGTTCATTTTCTCCAACCGCCAGAAAGCGAATATCATAAGGATCTCCAAAATCTAAAGAAAATGAATGTATTTCGGGAGTGTGATGTTTACTAGGATGGTATTTTAGCTTTCCTTTAGAAAGTTTTTTATCTTTTTCACCAACAATAATTTGCAGTATCGCGTCTTTCATGTGGTACACATCTACACTTAAAATTGGTTCGTTCTGTGTATTTGCTATGGGTAATGAAAACGCTGCGACTATGTTGGGGTTTATTTCAATATCCTGATTATGTGTATGCGCTTCAATATTTGTATTATCCAGCAAAAAAAATTTTATATTATTCGGCAGTTCTGAATCCAGTGATTTAAGTTTTTTTACCGGAAAATCAAAGCCAAAAAACTCAGGCTTTTGGATTCCTGCTAATCCATTTGAAATAAATTCGGTGATATATTTTGCTGAAATTATGCCGTGAGCAAATTCAAACACATTACTGCTATTTCCGCCATTGCCGCAAACGGCCATAAATTCCGCTAAAAAAATGCTGCCTCCAACCAAAGATGATTCATATGCATCAGTTCCCGGACTGCTGGCAAAAATAATCGTTCGTTTGCCATTTGGCGAAAGAATATTTTCAGTTGGATTCCATGCTTGAAAAATTTCCATAATCCTATCAATGAGTGGTTTCGGACTAGTTTGCGGCTTAGTTTCATCGATGGTATTGCAGCAATCCAACAATAAAAATATATTCGCTGGTGAAAAAACGCGAATACATTTATCTAAAATAGTTTGAAAAGGAATCGCGGATCCCTCAAAGAGAAAAGACGGAATATCATTTTCATTTACACTTGCGTGCCCGGAAAAACTAATAAATAAAACAGTATCTTCAATATCTCCTTTGTCTGAAATAAATTTATCGATCTGTTCTTGTAAAAAAGCGTTTGGCTTTTTTCTGCCGGAGGGTTTTTTTGAGCCTAAAAAGGTTTGAATATCATCATCAGAGCTATTACTCCAGGCCGAATCAGATTTCAGCCAGCTTTTCAGCCGTACAACATCCGATTCGGCGTATTGCAGCGGATTATTTGTTCCGTTACTGCCAATAAGCAGCGCAAAGTGAGTTGGCATACTTGGTTTTTTCTTCCTTCCTTTGAATAGTATTCCTCTGCGAAATACGCTCCTGATTGATGGAATTAATTTTTCCATAAAATTTTATATAGTTCTTCACTTGGATTTGCGTATACCGCGGCGCCCAAAAGCGCGGCCACCCCTTCCAAATTACTATGATCAATTTGAATAGTGGCAAAACCAACATTTTGATTTTTGATCGTGCGGCAAATATTAATGTATTCATCATTTTTTAACAAGGAGAAAATACCGCCTAAAACCACAACATCCGGATGTAGCTCTGTGAGGTTTTTTGCAATAACATAACCTAAAGCAGCGCATGCGCGTTTCACAATCTTAGCTGCGTTTGCATTAGGGTCATCACCTGTTCCGATCGCTGCCTCGACAACGGCGCGCCCATATATTTTAGCTAAATTAATCCCCCTTTGCCCTTGATTTAGCTCAAATACACCACCAAGATCGTATTGTGCGCCATATTCTTTATCGCTGAGAACATTATTCATATAGCCTACAAAACCTGGATCGCCAGTACCGGTAGTTACAATTTTTGCCATTTGTTTAGCCATACCGTAACCAGAAACCAAGTTCATAAAACATAGCTTTTCGCCGCATTGTTCACAGGGAGTTATAGCTATGGAGTCACCTTCATAATTTTGCAGAATTTCAGCTTTTATAACTTCATGATAAAATTCTTGATTCGGAACTTTTACAGGATCGAACTTTCCCTCTTCTAAATAGGTTATATTTACATTTTTACTGATGGTAAAATATATAAATTTATCGTTAGGCTTGACATCTTTCCCGTAACCATATTCCCACTCTGCCCGAGAGGCAATAACCGTGCGGTTTTGAGATACAATAGGATAATCACCTTTGCAAAAAGGAAACTCTTTTGAAAATTTTATTTCTAACCCTCCCACATTCACTGATGTGGTAGGAATTTTTCCATTAAAATTAGCAATTACTGTTATGCCAATGGCTATTATCTGTTCCTTAGTGACATTGTGACCTTGGAGGTAGACAAGCGCATTATCATAAATGAACTTTACATCATCAGGGGATAAAGCGTTACCCTTAAAATCTCTTTCATATCCCTCATGTTGAAGCTTTGAGTAAAGCTTACCTTCTAACCTAAGATCAACGGGAATTAAACCAAACCTAACCTGTGTGCCGGCAATTTCAACAGCCAATTTAAAATTTTTTGATGGGTCTTCTGGCATGATGCAGATCTCCTTTGTTTTTGTTCATCTACTAATGAACTTATGTTATCTGTAATCATTATATCATTTTCATTATTTAATGTCAATACTTAAAATTGGTATATTATATTTTATTTACTAAATAATAGTTGTATTAACAAAGAAACAAGCAGTATTATATGTAAAAATATTTTGGCGTATGAAAAAATATTTATGATCTTTAACAATGAAAGAGGGATAAGATATACCTGCGTAACCAGGGATACGTAAGGGGCGATAGCCCCTTGCGCGGGGTTTGGGGTGTCCCCAAAATCTCGTTTATGAAAATCTTTCACAGGGCAATAGTGATTGCCGAGTGGCAAGGGCGACCGCAAGGGTCGCCCCTACCGGATTGCATTGCCTCAATGTGTACCGTGCAGTGTATGGTTTCAAACAAACGATAAGGGGCGGCGCTTGGGCTTCGGAGCGGTGTAGGTGGTTGGGCGGCCACAAAACGAACACCACACGATGAATCGTGTGGCTTGTTTCCCCACCTCCACCCATGGGTACCGTGCAGTGTTTGTTCAACAACAGGCGCTATGGGGCACTCATTGTACTCTGCTCTGTTGGTCTTCATCCTGATGAAAATATCAAAGACCATTAATATTTTAACGATCTAAGTCCTATATTTCATAATATGAGGAATTTTTTGCGCTATTTTTATGAATTCGTTGGTTTTATCATCCTTTACATCGCAAGATTCCCAAATTGAGTGAACGCTTTTCCTATGGCGCTGCGGTTTTGCCAAAACTGAGAAAACAAGAAGGATGGGCTACATCCCTTGCATTTCAACATAACTCGTGTTACAATACGTGTGAACCTCATTTATTTTTTAGGAAGTTCGTTAAATGGCAGCTCTCACACCCTATCGAGTGTATTTTGATATTACACTTATTACCTTAGCAGTTGCGCTGGTTGCCTCTATTCTTATGCAATCCCGCAGCGCAGGCTTAGGCAGTGTTTTCGGTGGATCCGGGGCAGTCTTTAAAACAAGAAGAGGCATTGAAAAACTGTTGTTTAACGCAACAGTTATTTTTGGTGTATTGTTTGCTCTTGTCAGTTTTATTACGTGGGCTATACCCGCGTAAGATTGCAAATGTTTTCATTACTGCTTAACCGTTATATACTGCATACCTACTGAAAGGGCTATACGTTCAAAACGTTACAGCCCTTTTTTAGTGCGTTAAAACTGGCAATTATACCCATATTCAGCGGTTTGTATTCAGCCATTTGTCATGCGCTTCGCTTCTAATCGGGAATATTTTCCTGAATATAGTGTATAATTGCGTTGTATATAGTCTTTTTACTGTTTTTTTAGGCACAATCTGTATATGTTAGATCTGTGCGGATGTATTCTGCAATGGCTGTTCCATTGACACTTTGTTATATCGCAGCGGCAGTTTGCCCTGCTTTATCACACAGATTCTCTGAGTGAAACACAACGATGTGTTGAGGGTCCTTTTGCGGTCTGCGTCTGTTTCGCCTCCGATTGAAAAAATCCCGCAGTAACAATGTTATGTTGCCGGGTCTCCCTCCACTCCCCATGGCCTGCATGCCTGCGCGCTCGCTTGGCCATTATGCTGATTTTCCTTTTCCCGTACAGCGTGTTTGCGCTGACGGCAGTTTTTTGCGTAATTTAATACGGAGGGTTTCACCTAATATGGTAATTCGTGATCTGACATTGGCAGGTCTCAAAAAAGAACAGCTGCTTAATCTGCATTACACAATGCTGCTGATGCGTCACTTTGAAGAAAAGGCTGCCGAAGGCTATACACTCGGCAAAATCGGCGGCTTTTTACATTTATATACCGGGCAGGAAGCCGTTGGTTCCGGAGTTAATTTAGCGCTGGAGCAGAATGATGTTGTTATCAGCAGTTACCGCGAACATGGCCACGCCTTAGCCAAAGGAGTAGACCCCAACGCGCTGATGGCAGAGCTATATGGGCGCGCTTCCGGTGTTTCCAAAGGACGCGGCGGCTCGATGCACATTTTCAGCAAAGAACATAAATTGTTTGGCGGCTATGCTATTGTTGCCGCACAATTGCCCATTGCTTGCGGATATGCGCTAAGCGCAAAACTGCTGAAAGAAAATTTTGTTACTGTTGTATATTTTGGTGACGGCGCCGTGGATGAAGGCGCGTTTCATGAAGCGCTTAATTTAGCCCAAGTTTGGCAGCTGCCCGTTGTATTTGTTTGTGAAAATAATTTATATTCAATGGGCATGGCCGTAGAACGCGCATGGGCTGTTTCTTCGCTAGAGCCACGCGCGAAAGCATATGCAATGGATTATGAGCAAGTAAACGGCATGAATGTGCTGGATGTATACCAAACCGCACAAAAAGCCGTAAAACGCGCGCGCGAAACCTCTATGCCAACCCTGATTGAAGCCAAAACGTATCGCTTCCGCGGCCACTCGATGGCAGATCCCTCATCATATCGTTCAAAAGAAGAAGCTGAAAAGTGGAAGCAAACAAGTGATCCAATTGTTTTATTTGAAAATGCGCTGCGCGAGGCTGGTATTGCCAACAACGATGACTTTAAGAAAAATGATGATCGCGCACTGCAAATTGCCACTAAAGCCGTTGAATTTGCTGATAAAAGCCCCATGCCGGAACTTCAATCTTTGACTGAAGATATTATGGTCGATCCCACCGGCGCAATTGCCTGGCGCCGGCCCCGCTAAACCGTTGTAAGCGCGGCCGGTTTATATACTTAAATATATTTGCGCCGCGCAACCTATTTTGCCAATATCGGATTTTATGGAGACACTAACAAAGTATGAGAGTTATTACTTACCGTGAAGCGTTGCGCGAGGCGATGCGTGAAGAAATGCTGCGCGATGGACGTGTTATTATTATCGGTGAAGATATCGACGCTTACGGCGGCACTTACGCCGTAACAAAAGGTTTGGCTGAGGAATTCGGCCGCGACCGTGTGCGCGACACACCACTGGCGGAAGGGGTTATTGCCGGCGCCGCTGTAGGCGCTGCAATGTCGGGCTTGCGCCCCGTCGCTGAAATTATGACTATTAATTTTTCCCTTCTGGCCTCTGACCAAATTATCAATACTGCCGCAAAAGTACGGTACATGTTTGGCGGCCAAACCAATGTTCCTGTCGTTTTTCGTATGCCCGCCGGCGGTGGCGCACAACGCGGCGCTCAGCACTCACAAATGCTTGAAGCCATGTATGCCCACATTCCCGGTTTAAAAGTGGTTATGCCGGCTACCCCTTATGACGCAAAAGGTATGCTGAAATCTGCCATCCGTGATGAAGACCCCGTTCTGCTGATTGAGCATGAATTGCTGTATGGTGTTCGCGGCGAAGTCCCCGACCTTGGGGAAGAATATACCGTGCCTTTGAATCGCGGCGATATTAAACGCGAGGGAACCGATGTTACGTTAGTTACGTTTTCTCGCGCACTCCATTTATGTTTACAAGCAGCAGAAGAACTTGCCCACGAAGGAATTTCCGCCGAGGTTGTAGATCTGCGCAGCATTCGTCCACTTGATTTGGATTTGGTTTTAGATTCGGTGAAAAAGACGAATCGCGCAGTGATTGTAGAGGAAGGCTGGAAATATTATGGCACTGGCCAAGGCATCGCTGCAATGATTTATGAATATGGCTTTGACGACCTCGACGCGCCAATTGGTCATGTTACCGGCGTCGATGCGCCGGCGCCCTACGCCAAAAATCTGGAAAAAGCTGTTTTTCCATCGTACACAGATATTGTGGCGGCAGTAAAAAAAATTACACCGGTTCGCTCGGGCCGCTAAAGGGAGTTTGTTGATGGAAACTGTTGTTATGCCCAAAATGAGCGACATGATGACTGAGGGCAAGATTTTACAATGGTATAAAAAGCCTGGCGACGCCGTAAAAAAAGGTGAAGCGCTGGCTGAAGTAGAGACCGAAAAGGTTAATATCGAAATTGAATCCTATGTTTCCGGTGTTCTGCTGGAAATAGTTATCCCCGAAGGCAATATGGCCCCGGTTGGCGAAGCAATTGCTTATGTTGGCGACCCCAGCGAGAAAACGGTTGTCCCCGCAGCTAAAACCGCAAAACAAACTGCCGTCGCCGCTGCCTATATGGCTTCTACCGGAATCACTGAAAAAACATCTGCCCCGGAAACAAATATCCCTGCCGCTGTCCCCGCAGGATCAGCGCGCATTAAGGCCAGCCCCTTGGCGCGGCGCCTTGCGGAAGAATATCATATTAACCTTGCAGATTTGCGCGGAACCGGCCCGGATGGCAGAATTATCCGCGGTGATGTGGAAGCCGCTTTTGCCGCCCAAAAATCCGCCGCGCCGCAAATGGCGCTGCAAACCATTTCCGCCGCAGGTTTGGTCGCAGAACAAGATGTAGAGACGCCGCTGTCCAATATGCGCCGCGTTATCGCCCGCCGATTGCAGGAAAGCGCCCAAACGGCGCCGCATTTTTATGTTACTATGGCTATGGAAGCCGGCCGGATGCTAGAGCTGCGCGCCAGCTTAAACACCGCATTGGAACAGAAAAAAGACGCATTACGCATTAGCGTCAACGATGTAATTGTTGCAGCTGTGGCGCATAACCTAGCGCAGCATCCCGAAGTGAACGCCTATTTTCTGGGAGATCGCATCGTGCGAAAACATGATGTAAACGTTGGCGTTGCTGTCGCTCTCGAATCTGGTTTAATTGTGCCGGTGGTTCGCAACGCCGATAAACGCTCACTAAGCGACTTGGCGCGCGAAATTCGCAGGTTGGCAGAGGCTGCGCGCAGCAATAAACTGAAACCGGATGAATTTTCCGGCGGCACGTTTACCGTTAGCAACTTAGGTATGCTGGATGTGGAAAGTTTCACAGCAATTATTAATCCACCGGAATCTGCAATATTAGCGGTTGGCGCTGTTACTGCAACTCCCGTCGTTGAAAATGGCGCAATCGTGGCGCGTGATATAATCAAAATGACGCTGTCCAGCGATCATCGCGCAATAGATGGCGCTCAAGCAGCGTATTTTATGCGCGACCTTAAACGGTTGATTGAAAATCCCGATTTACTGCTACTCTAGGTTGCAAATACCTCCGTATAGTAAGAATTGGGCTGCAGGATATGTTATTCTGCAGCTCTTTTGCTAATCAACTGAGTATTTTGCCTTTATTCGCAAATTTCTTGAAAGCTGACGGATATGCCTCGTTACAACACCGTTTTGTTCGATCTTGATGGGACTCTCACTTTTTCCCACACCGGCATCATAGCCTCTATTCAATATGCCTTGCGCAAAGCAGGAATAACACCGCCGCCGGAATCCGAGTTGATATCTTATATTGGGCCATCTCTCTTAGATTCTTTTCAAAACCACCTCGGATTATCCTTAGAGGAAGCTCAAACCGTTTTACTGTATTACCGGGAATATTTTGCAGATAAAGGTATGCTGCAAAATGAATTGGTTCCGGGCATTCTGGATGTGCTGGAATCTCTGCAGCGTGAAGCACTGCGGTTGTTTATAGCCACAGCCAAACCCGAACCCTACGCAAAAATTATTGCAGATCACTTTGGATTAAGCCGTTATATCTTACAAGTTTTTGGCGCAAGTTTTGATGAATCGCGCAGCGCAAAATCGCTGGTTATTGCCTATGCTTTAAACGAAACCGCAACTGCCCCTAACCAGTGTGTAATGGTGGGAGATCATGCGCAAGATGTGCTGGGCGCACAAGCCAATAAAATCGATTGCATTGCGGTTGCCTATGGATATGGCGCTGCAGATGAACTTCGGGCCGCGAACCCAATATATTTGGCGCAGTCACCGCAAGATGCGCTGCGGTTCATTCTGGCAAAATAACCTATTTTTGCCTATAACTCAAACTGAGGTCCCTAACATCTCATCTATATATGGTCTTTGATATTTTCATCAGGATGAAGACTAACAGAGCAGACTATATTGAGTGCCCCATAGCGCCTGTTGTTGAACAATCACCGCACAGTACACATGGGTGGAGGTGGGGAAACAAGCCACACGATTCATCGTGTGGTGTTCGTTTTGTGGCCGCCCAACCACCTACACCGCACCGAAGCACAAGCGCCGCCCCTTATCGTTTGTTTGAAACCATACACTGCACGGTACACATTGAGGCAATGCAATCCGGTAGGGGCGACCCTTGCGGTCGCCCTTGCCACTCGGCAATCACTATTGCCCTGTGAAAGATTTTCATAAAAGAGATTTTGGGGACACCCCAAGCCCTGCGTAAGGGGCTTCCGCCCCTTGCGTATCTCCATGTGTACCGTGCGGTGGTTGTTTATAAAAAATATTTTGGGGACACCCCAAGCCCTGCGTAAGGGGCATCCACCCCTTACGTATCCCTGTGAGTACCGTGCGGTATTTGATTATAAAAAGAGATTTTGGGAACACCCCAAACCCCGCGCAAGGGCATCCGCCCCTTACGTATCCCTGGTTATGCTGATATATCTTATCTCTCTTTAATTGTTAAAGTTCATCTATATATGAAAACAGGGGCTTCACATCGATTTCCGCTAAGATTGCGCAATAGGCTCCAGCAATTCTTTGCTTTCCGCTGTTTCCACAGCGGCAGATGCTGAGACAGCGGGATAAACCAGTGGTTTGCAGCGTATCCGCCGCATACAATCATTTAATATCCGCTGCATATTAATTGTTCGTTCCTTCAGCGAAGCCATTTCTACCTGTCGGCCGCGAATACGCATCCAAATACGCTGCGGCGGTAAAGCAAACAAAATATACAAACTAAAGGTTAATAAAAGAAATGTCGGCCATAGTAGTGTTGAGCCGGCGTCTTTTGTAACCAGCAGCACCGTGCCCAATTTCACTGTGTTTACTTGAAGCCACCAGTTATTCGACATTTGACAGCCATATTGCTGCAATGCGGTAACAGAGGTTCCCGCGCCGACACACCCACGACCATATTCCATGGCGCCTGTAAATAATTCTGTATTTTGTTGATCAAATCCCTTTACGCCAACTACCCACACACCGTTTATATTTGTCGCGGCCACATTCATCGTTTCGCCATAATTGGCAATCGGCACATTAATAGCGTCATTTGTTTGCAGCGCATTCCCGGTATTTGGATCCGGTGTAGTTCCGTGTTCAATAAGCGGAATAGCGCCGTTATAAATAACCTGCCCCTGGGCGTCGCGAATAATAATAGATGTATACATGATAAACGACGCCTGATGAAAGGTTATTCCTTCATACGCCAGCGGCGTATTGACACGAATGCGGCCCGATTTCACCAGTTTTCCATCTTGATATACTTCTAAATCGGTATAAAAATCGGTTGGCGATTTTAATTTGGGATCGAAGGTTACCGTAAAGTCTTTTACGCGATAATAAATATTATGCGGCGTTCCTAAGGGATATACAACCCCCTGCGAGCCATCCGGCATTGGTTGATCGTAGCTGAATCCGGCTAAATTTTGCAAAAAACTAAACACCGGAGCAGGAAGCGTTTTTTGCGCCGTTGAATTTGGCCCAAACCCACTCCACCCGGTTATCACCGCGCTGAACATAATTGCAATGAGGCAGGTATGAAACAAAAAAGTAAACAATATAGACCAATCAAACTTATGCGCATACAGATAGATAGTCTCATCGTTCGATTCCGGCGCCTTTTGCACGCGAAATCCGCGTTTGCGAAAGAATGATTGCATTCCCTCGGCGGTTTGTGCAGAACCGGCAGAATCAATCGTAACTATGAATCCGGCCTTTACCGGGGAGTTGGCGTAAAAATTATCTGCGCGTTTAAGCGGCTGATGGCGGTACTTCGCCCAAATTGCTGAAACACGGTTTAATAATCCGCCGATAAGAATATTTATTGCCAATACTGCTATAACGGTTTTAAAATACCAACTGTGAAAAAGTGTGAAAAATTGCAGACGATTAAATAAATCTGTCCACACACCATACATCGGCTGGGCGCTTGCCGCCACCCATGCGTTATAATCTGCCGGCGAATCCAATACTTCCATCGGGGCTTGCATAATCAGGGCGCCAATTAAGCTTAGCAATACTAACGCTGAAATTAATACAACGGCTGTTCGGACAGAACCAAACAATCCCCACAGCGCATCAAACGGCCGGCGCAGATCAAAGCCGTAGATTATATAGGGCGGGCGGCGTGTCGTCCTGTTGATCTTTCTTTTGCTAGCCGGCTTTACTTCATAAGAAGTTGTCATGAACAATACCGTTTTTATCGTTTTTTATAAATATATGCATGAAGCATCCACTTTTTTATTATAGAACCACTTGCGCAACTTCGCAATAACATAAGAACATTGCGGGATGCTGTATAGTAGGCGGCAAATCCGCGCTGAACAGCAAAGTTTCGCAAATATTGCGCCTTTATGGTAGACAACGGTTGGCAGTATCGTGTATAGTAAAAGAAAGATATACATTTATTTAAACGCATTTCGGACAATACTGCCGCAAGCAAAATGCGCAGAGATGGCGGTCATCAGGCTGTAAGCCGCTTCTTTTTCTGCCGCAGTTACTGCCGATTATACACATATATTTTGCGTTTCGCTTGGTTAGCGTTTCCAACCATGGTTTAATAAGACTGCGCGCTTCAATGAAGGACGCAGTGAATATGGGTGGAACCACGAAGCAAGGCTCTTCGTCCCTTTACGGGTGAAGAGTCTTTTTTTATTGGAGATTTTTTTATGCTATCAGGAGTCACATGTTTCCGCCGGTTTACCGCCGGCGGGCAGACCATGCCCCAATTCGCGGCGCTGAATTTTTCATAGCAGCGGAATATGCCTGCTGCGCGAAAATATTTATAAATTAATTGTAATATTTTTCACGCGCCATGCCTCTTCTGCAATAAGTATTCAGCAAAATAGCGCATTTCTCTTTGCCGCAAAGCGCTCCCCGTCACATTCATGCTTATTTTCACATACTTTATTTCAAGAAAAGGGGTCGTAACTGCCCATGTGTTCCTATCCCAAGCGGTTTTATACGCGAATTCCCGCAACCGCCGCCAATATTGGTTCCGGTTTTGACGCTGTTGGTATCGCGCTGTCACTACATAACGAATTCTCTCTCACCGTTGTTGCGGAAGCACCACATCAACCAATCATTACTATCTCAGTCGAAGAAAATATCTCCGGCGCGGAAGCTATACCGCCAACAGCGGATAATTTGTTTTATCGCGCATTTTCCGGCAGATTGCTGGCGCTGAATCGGCAAGTTCCCGCAATCGAAGCGCATATTCACATTGCTATCCCTCCCAGCCGAGGATTAGGCAGCAGCGCAACCGCCGCTTTAGCAGGTATTTTGCTGGCTAATTTATACGCCGGCGCGCCGCAAAGCGCGAATGAGGTTATTGCCGGCGCCGCTGAATATGAATGCGGCAAACACGCCGATAATATTGCCCCAGCGCTGCTGGGTTCCTGCGTTATCGGTGTTCGTTCCGCCGAAACAAACGCCATATTTGCCCAGCGAATTGCTGTTCCGGCAGAGTTACAAGCCGTTTTGTTTATTCCAGATTTTGCTATGGATACCGCGCAAAGCAGATCCGCATTGCCAAATACCTATTCGCGGGATGACGCTGTGTTTAATGTTGGCCGCGCCGCCCTGCTTACCGCAGCGTTTACCAGCGGAAACGTAGCCTTGCTGCGCGAAGCCATGCGCGACAAATTGCATGAGCCATATCGCGCCGCGCTGTTTCCCCATATGCCAGACCTTATTCAAAGCGCCATTACCGCCGGCGCGTATGGAGCCTGTCTTTCCGGGTCTGGCTCGGCGATCTTAGCGTTAACCGGAGCCAATACCGCTGAAGTTGCCGCGGCGTTTACATCTGCGGCGCAAACATACAACATCGCCGGGCGTGTAAAAATTGCAAATATTGATACAACCGGCGCAACTGTTACGGAAGTTTACACATCTTCGGAAATGAGTCACCACTCCGGTGAAGTTTCTGCCGAGCTGGCTTGCCCGGTGTGCGGGGGTGTATTTTCACTGAGTGAAACGCGCTATCGCTGCACATGCGGTGCCCCGCTGGATATCGCAATACACAGAGTTGGCCACAATCGTTCCGGCTCAGAATGGCGTGCGCTATTTGATAATCGGCTGCTTTCAATACGCCCCGAAGATGTCAGCGGTGTATGGCGTTTCCGTGAACTACTCATCCCTGACGCGGAAATGCCTTATTTTGCCAGACCCGAAGGACAAACCCGATTGTACGCCGCCGGAGTTGCTAACGCCAACAACGGATTCCGCGCAATTGGCGCTTTTACCGGATTGAAAAACCTGTGGGTAAAGCACGAAGGCGAAAATCCAACCGGATCCTTTAAAGATCGCGGTATGACAATGGGTGTAAGCGCGGCAGTATGGCTGGGACGAAAGAGTGTTGCTTGCGCCTCTACCGGCAACACATCTGCGTCTATGGCGTCTTACGGAGCGATGGCCGGGCTAAAATCTATTGTGCTGCTGCCTCAAGGCAAAGTTGCCGCCGGCAAGCTGGCCCAGGCGCTGGCGTATGGCGCCGAGATCCGCCAAATTAGCGGAGATTTTGACGCAGCGATGATTGAAGTAGAACGCATGGCAGATACAGAGGGAATCTATCTTTTAAATTCCCTGAACCCATTCCGCATATTAGGTCAACAATCTTTAGCGTTTGAACTAAGCCAGCAATTTTCCTGGAATCCACCGGATTGGGTAGTGCTACCCGCAGGAAATTTAGGCAACACCTCAGCAATTGGGGCAGGCTTTCTACGCGCAGTAAAGCTGGGCATAATTCCGAAAGCGCCGCGGATTGCCGCAATTCAAGCCGCCGGAGCTAACCCGTTTTATCAAAGTTTTCGCGCAGATTTTGCGGAGCTGCGTCCGGTAAAAGCAAACACTGTTGCTACCGCAATTAACATTGGCGCGCCGGTTAGTTTCTTGCGCGCAAAAGCAGTAATCCAAGCAACTCATGGCGTTGTTGAAGAGGTTAGCGATGAGGAAATTTTAGAAGCAAAAAAAATCATTGATCAATCAGGAATCGGCTGCGAACCAGCGTCTGCGGCGTCTGTTGCCGGCGCTAAAAAGCTTTCCGCCGCAGGGATTATCCATTCCGGTGAGCGGGTTGTTTGTGTGTTGACCGGAAATTTGCTGAAAGATCCGGATAGTATTATAAAAATGTATGCCGCTGAAGGAGGGTTGCTGCAATGACAATTGTCATGAAATTTGGCGGCACTTCGGTTGGCAGCGGTGAACGCATTGCCGCCGCCGCAAAAATCATTACACAATACGCACAGGCGGATCCTGTTGTTGTTACTTCTGCAATGTCTGGCGTTACCAACACTCTTTTAGAGTTAGCCGGCTCCATTGCGCAAAACGATTCTGCCGCGCGCGATACTATTCTGAAACATTTGATTGAAAAACACCGCGTGGCAGCGCAGCACATCAACGCAAAAGATAATTGGGAACATCTGGAACAGATACTGCAAAATTTTGAGGTATTCATCCGTGGGTTAACGCCTGCGGATGCCGCAGAACCAAAAGGCATCGATAGTATAGCTTCTTGGGGTGAACGGTTAACGGTTCCGCTTGTCGCCGGCGCGGTTGCCGCACGTGGATATGCTGTGGCGCCTGCCGTTACTCCGCTTATCGGCACTGATGAAACTTTTGGCGACGCCACTCCCGACGCTGAAAAAACCCAGCGCATTGCCACCGAAGCGCTGCAAAACGCTAAAAAAATCAATGCAATCCTTATTGCTCCTGGATATATCGGCGTGTCGCCCAATAACCACATCACCACACTTGGGCGCGGCGGATCAGATTACGCCGCCACGCTCATTGCTGCGGCGTTAAACGCAAACGCCTGCTGGATTTATACCGATGTCAACGGCGTGTTTACCGCCGATCCGCGTATAGCGCCACAAGCGCGCGCTTTGCCCATTATCACTTACGGCGCGGCTGGCAGGCTGGCAGTAAGCGGCGCAAAAGTGCTGCACCAGCGCAGTGTTGCCCCCGCGGCGCGCACCGGTATGGAGCTTCGGGTGCTTAATTCATTTGAGCCGGAACACCCCGGCACAATTATCACCCGTGAAGCAAAAAAAATTAAAGGTCTGCCGTTAGCCGTCGTCGGCAGAGAAAACGTCGCAATTATCCGCTTAGTAGGCAGCGGTGTAGCCGAAACACCAAAAGTATTTGAACGCATGATTATCGCATTGGCAAAAGCTTCCGTTGCCATCGAAATGACTATTGCGCCTATTCCCCGGCACGATCCCGAAGTGGTAATAGATATGCGCCAAAGCAGCCTTGCCGCGGAAGCGTTGATGAAAGAATTTGCTATAGAATATGATAGTGGGTTACTAGACTCCGTTTTGGTAGATAACGATGTCAGCCTTTGCATTGTAGTGGGTTCTTCACTTGGCAGCTCCGCCATACGCAGCGCACGCAAAGCGCTTGAATCAGCGTACATCAACCCAATAAATGAAGCATACGCCAGCGACGCTGTTACCTATTTGCTGCGCCGCAAAGATATGCTTCCCGCCATTCTGTGCCTGCACCAACAATGCATTTTGCCGGCCGTTAATGCGCGTATGCCAATAGGAAGACCCTACAAAAGCGGCCAATGGGCTGCAGGAGGCAAAGCTGCACGGCAAAGAACGCTGCAAAGCGCTCACTAATCGCCGCGCGATGTTTAAAGATATTTGAGAACTGCACATTTTGCGCAATTGATCTTTTATATCTAAAAAACATCAGCGCAACTCGCTAAGCTTCCATTACGATCAAATGCAAAATATAACAAAGTACAAATAAACCACATGAAAAGGATACCTGAATATGGAATATACCGCCGCTGTGCTTGGCGCTACCGGAATGGTTGGCCAGCGATTTATTACATTGCTGCAAAAACACCCGTGGTTTCGGCTCATAGAAGTAACCGGTTCAGAGCGCCGAGCAGGACAACATTATGGCTCTGCAGTACAGTGGAAAATGAGCCAGCCACTGCAAGAGCATATCGCACAATTGCCATTGCTTCCGCCAGAGGCTGAATTAACCGCCCAAATTATTTTTTCGGCGCTGCCTGCCGATGAAGCAAAAATATTAGAGCCGCTGTATGCGCGGCGCGGCCATGCTGTGTTTTCTAACGCCAGCGCATTGCGCATGGAGGAAGATATTCCGCTGATTATTCCCGAAGTGAATCCCGAACATTTGGATATGATACCACTACAGCAAAAAAATCGGGGATGGTCCGGATTTATCGTCACGAACCCCAACTGTTCTACCATCCAAATTGTTTTGGCGCTGAAACCGCTGCACAGCGCAGCGCATATCACCCAAATGGCAGCCGTCACAATGCAAGCGGTCTCCGGAGCAGGGTATCCCGGTGTTCCAAGTTACGATATTATGGGAAATATTATTCCATATATTGGGCAGGAAGAAGAGAAAATAGAGCATGAAACGAAAAAATTACTGGGAATTTGGCGTGATAATCATATTGAAGAAGCGCAAATGCTTATTAGCGCGCAATGCACCCGTGCGCCAGTTTTAGAGGGGCACACAGCCATGATCTCCGTTGCAACAGAGCAATCGCTTACGCCGCAAAACGCAATTGAAATTTGGCGGAACAGCTTTGGGTTGCCGCAAGAATTACAGCTGCCCAGCGCGCCAAATCCGTTTATTCACGTTTTCAATGAAAACGATCGGCCGCAGCCGGCGCGCGACACAGAACTTGGCGGAGGCATGGCGGTTTCAGTTGGGCGAGTGCGTGAATGCCCTATATTCGGCTTAAAATTTGTTAACTTAGGGCATAACACAATTCGCGGCGCCGCCGGAGCTTCTTTACTAAACGCCGAACTGGCGATAGCAAAACAAATGATTCACTAAAATGCCATCTACCCAACGCGGCAAAGTATGCTACAAACATATATAGGACTTTGCCGCGGCATTTTTCCGGGTATTCAACCAAAACCGAAATTATTCTTCAGAAATCGGTTTGGTTCTAAACAATTCTTTTAGCCTATCCATAAATGACTTGCTTTTTTTATTATCTAAGTGATAGGGAATATTTAACAAGCGAATATTGCCCGGCATACGCAACAGCCCAAATTTCAGCTGATACGAAATTTGATTATGCAAAATTATTTGCCACCAATGTTCGTTAGCGTACTCCGGCATAGCCACAATAATTTCATAGTTAGAGTTTGGTGTTTTATTGCGATAATATAGTTCCACATCGGCAATAAATTTTAATATCGGCCGCGTAATCCAGCGATATGGAGATCTGATAATAAATAATTTCGGTTCTCCATTTATCTGATAAATATTACTTGACTCTGAAAGTTCTTTCGGAGCCGGAGTATCGCTACGTTCCAAAACATCTTTACCTTTTGAAATACCGGAAGAAGATTTTAATACATTTAGTTTTAGTGATTGATACGGGGTAAAATTCTGATTTCCGCGATTTTTCACCTGCAAAAGTCTAATATCTGTTGATTGCACCGATTGGTTTTCTGATTCATTAATATTTTGAGTTTTCCATTCATAGATGCGACTGCGCAAAATCTCAATATTTGTTGACCAATCTGCTTCTTTTTTTTGTATTTGCGCTTGCGCCGGGTCTTTTTCTAATGCAATGGCATCCTCTAAATCCTTATCTTTAGGCACAGTTACAGGAGGATCATTAGTGATAACCGATACACCAATAATATTCGGAGTAATATTTGCTACAATCCGCAACGTTTCCACCACTAAGTTATTAAATGAATCAAATGGCACAATACAAATAAGCTCCGGCCGAACTTTCAGATCGGGATTATATTTGTCAATTTGGGTTTGCACTGTTTCATAATGCCGATGAATTCCGGCAAATCCAAAATAGGAAACGACAATAAGCACCAACACAACCCATGCGCCTAAGTCAAATTTCGCAACCAAAATCACTATCGCAACTACACCGGTGGTAATAGCGCCAAAAACATTTATTAAAAATCCCCGCCGCCAATTTGGTTCACTTTTCCCTTTAGTTAGCCAACGTTTTACCATACCAGCCTGCGAAAATGTAAACGCAGTAAACACTCCAACAGCATATAAGTTAATAAGCGAATCGGTTCGGCCATTAAAAATAATCAGCAGGAATGCAGCAAAAGTTCCTAAAAAGATAATGCCTGCGGTAAACGCCAAACGGTTGCCCCGAGAACGAAAGAAATGCGGCATATAATTATCTTTAGCTAAAATCGAGGAAAGCCTGGGAAAATCTGCAAAGGATGTATTTGCTGCAAGAATTAAAATAAATGTTGTAGAAAGCTGAACAACCCAGAAAAAGATAGAGCCAAATTGAAATTTCGCAACATTTCCAAAGAAAAACAAATGTGTTATCTGTGCAGTAACTGTCGGGTTGCTGGCCGGATTTGGTGTGATACCGTAGCGCCACGCTAAATAGGTTGTGCCTAAATACATAAAACCCAAAATGGCTGCCATCATGGTAAGCGTTTTTGAGGCGTTTATTTCTTTAGGCTCTTTAAAAATGGGGATGCCGTTGGAAATTGCTTCAACACCTGTCATCGCCGAACACCCCGACGCAAACGCCACAAGCACTAAAAACGGTGTAAACGATTCTTGCGGATACGCTAAAATCTGCGATGTTTGTGGGGTTGCATTTGCCAAAAGACCGCCATGAAGCAGAGCATTCACAATGCCAACAATGATCATTAAACTGAAACTAAAAATAAATATATAGGTTGGCGCCGCAAAAACAACACTGGAGTCTTTCATACCCCGCAAATTTATCAGCATAATTAACAATACAAATGTAACATCCAGAACGGTATTCATAGGTATATGAAAGAAAAAATAAGCCGGAATGGGAATATCATGTATGGAGAGCAGCGCGTCTACTCCTGCGGAAACAGATACTGCTACTGTAAGCACATAATCGATAAGCAAGGCTCCGGCAGCAACTAATCCCGCGCTGTCACCAATGTTATCTTTTGCCACAATATAGGATCCGCCGCCGTTTGGATAATGTTTTATAGTTTGTCGATATGATAACGCAACAATTGCTAAAAGTATAACAACTGAAAGGCCGATAAAAAAATTATGACTCATTGCGCCGGCTCCGGCTAAAACCAAAACCCCTAAACTAGCTTCTGTTCCATAAGCAACGGAAGACAGCGCATCAGAAGATAATATAGCTAGCGCACGAGTCTTGCCAATGAGCTGTTCGCTTTCCTGCTCATCTTTAAGTTTCTCTCCTAAAATCGCATTTTTCAGCTTTGTTAAGATATTAGTCGTTACTTCCGGAGCCTCATCAATTTCTAATTCATTTACTGTTCCGGATTCTTCGCCATTGTTATTGGGGTTCTCTAGCAATATTCGCGTGGAATCAGTTTCAGAATCTCCTTTGAATACTTTCGGATGTATTCCCGATTTAGATTCCTCGAAATCATTTTCTTCTTCCATATCTTCATCAACTAAGTTATTATTATCAGGATGATTACTGTTATCTGACATATAATTTGCTATATCCTTTACGAGCGCTCATTATTTATTTCGGCGACTTTTGGGGAATAGCATAGAGGAAGTGTGTTTTAATTCACTAAGTTGCAAAAAAAGCGGCTTTTTATATGAAGTTTATGAAAACATTATCATAAACATGCGCCAATGCAATTTTATACAACGCTATGCTGTCCGCTACGAACAGAGTGAATATTTTACATTGTTCATTGAACACAAAATACCTAATCCAGCGTATCCACAAGAAGTCTTTTTGCAGAGCACATGTTTTCAAATCAATTTTCGCCTTGCCAAATATTCGAAAAATATTTTTGCAGCGAAAGGAACCAGCATGGTAACATTATTGTGACAGGCCTTTTCCCTGTACTATTCTATCATATTTTTGGGGAAAATACAATGGACACAAATGAACTCTTACAAATCGCAAAATCACAGGAACAGCCGCCACCGGGATGGACAGTTATTACCCTTAACCGGGGCAATATTTTGTATGCCACCACCGGGTGGGCGCTTTCCTTGCTGCTCGGATTTTCCTTGATGCTGGCTTTATATATCTCTTCTTACAACTCTTTAAATCCTCTTATTATTATTTTCCTGGGAATATTAGGGTTTATTGCGGTTGGTAGCGCATATCTGCTTATAAAAAAATTAATAATGCTTACCCATTTAGATCAATATATTATTGTGCTAACCCCGGAACAATATGTGCAGCAGCAGCGCGCTAAAATTATTGATGTGCCGTTAATAGATATCGATCATATTACACTGCGCGGTGTATTTGGCGGCGGCATTGCTATGTCTAAATATGATCAGCGAGACCCCCGCAACGCAACGCTGACTATTCCCGAATTTTTAGGCGGCAGGCAATCGCACCGACAAAGAAGAACTCCCGATTCACTGGCCTTTATTGACACGCGCACCAACACACTTATTGTAGTTGCAGAAGATAAAAGTTTCGCCGAACTTGGTGTACTGGAAGAGTTACTGCGCGACCATGTAAATGAAGCCCGCAAAAGAAAGCCCCAAGCGACAGCCGTTGAAAAATAGCTTTTAGCGTAGTGAATACTGCTTTTATGATACAATGCGTAATAAACAGTATCAAACCACCATACAAAGTCTTCAGCGCATGGCTTTGTACTAACGGAATATATTATTAGGAAAGTAATAGAATGCTGCGAGATACTCTCAAACAAATGACCTTAACCACACTGGCGGCTTTGCAAGATCGCGGTGATATTGATTTGCCGGAAGGCTCAGCGCCGGAATTTGATATTGAACGGCCCCAGCATATTAAATTTGGGAACTTTTCCATCAATGTGGCCATGAAATTGGCAAGGCCGCCAAAATCTCGGGAAATTGCTGCAAAAATTTCTGAACATTTAACTGAATTGGGACACTTAGTTCCCGCATATGACTTTATTGATAAAGTTGAGGTTGCCGGCCCGGGATTTATCAATATCTACATAAAACCAGAATGGCTGCTGCAACAGTCGCAAACTATTATTGCCGCAGGGGATGCTTTCGGGGCGCTGAATATCGGCAAAGGCCGGCGGGTAAATATTGAATTTGTCAGCGCTAACCCAACCGGTATGGTGCACATCGGTAACGGCCGCGGCGGATTTATCGGCGATACCTTAGGTAATGTAATGGCCGCGGCAGGCTATTCCGTAACCAAAGAGTATTATTTTAACGACTATGGGCAGCAAATCACTTTATTAGGCCGGTCGTGTGTTTGGTATATTAAACACATTTTAGGCATAGACGCCGGAGAACGGCCAAGTGAAGGATACTTCGATCATCCGGCAGCAGTACATGAAGAAGACACAAATAAGCCAGATCCGCAAACGAATGCGGCCATTAATACAGATGGCTATTACTATTCGGTTGCGCAGCGTGTTTTAGAGATGGCTCCCGAAGTTGCAGACTTGGCGCGTAACACCGAAATTGAATATTTTGATATCATCGGCGCAAAAGCTTCAAGCATTATTATGGAAGATATCAAAAAAACAATGCTTGATTTAAATATTCATTTCGATGTTTTTTTCAGCCAAGCTTCTTTAGATGAAACCAACGAACTGCAAAAGGGAATAGAGCTTTTGCGAAACAATGGCTATGTTTTTGAAAAAGATGGCGCCGTTTGGATGGAAACCAGCAAATTCGGTGACGATAAAGATCGCGTGCTTGTCAAATCTAATGGAGACACAACATATGTTGCTTCGGATGTCGCCTATGCTTATAATAAATACAACCGCGGATTCGATACGTTAATATATGTGCTTGGCGCCGACCATTATGGATATATCGGCCGTATGAAAGCCGTTGCCCAAATGCTTGGGCATAGCGCAGATTCGCTGGAAATTCTCATTTATCAGCAAGTAAATTTAGATGTTGGCGGGAAATCGGTGCGCATGAGCAAGCGCGCCGGCAATATTGTAAATTTAGATGAATTGGCGCGCGAAGTAGGAGCAGATGTAACACGATTTTTCTATATGATGCGCGATCATAATTCTCATTTAGATTTTAATTTAGAGCTTGCAAAAAAAGAATCCGATGAAAATCCCGGCCTATCGGTGCAGTATGCGCATGCGCGTATTGCCGGCGTATTGCGCAAATCTGCCGAAACAGGCAGCGACGCCGCCGAAGAAGCTAAGTCTGCAAATATGGCCGCGCTGTTAAACGATACTCCGGCGCAGTTGGAAGCTGAATTGGAACTTATGCGGGAAAATTTGCGCATGGAAGAAGTCATTGAACGCATTGCTCTGCTGTATGAACCGCATCATCTAACTAAATACGCTATGGATGTTGCCGCAGCGCTGCACGTTTTCTACGATCGCTGCCCGGCGCTGCGCGCAGAAAATCCCGAAGTTCGCAAAGCGCGTTTTGCGCTGCTGCTTGCCACAAAAACAATTTTAGCGCGCACGCTGAATCTGCTGGGCATGCATGCTCCTGATCGGATGGATCGCGCCGAATAGCAACATATTCCATCGATGAGGATTACATAAACATGCTTTTAGCAATTGATTTAAGCAACACCGGCGTAAAATTCGGTTTATATGATGGCCGCGAAATGAAGGCGCGCTGGCGTGTTGCTACAGTGCGCGATAAAACCGCCGATGAATACGCCATGACGCTAGCAGCCTTATGCAGGCACGCGAATTTTGCAATGAGCGATATTGACGATGTTATTATTTCTAGCGTTGTTCCGCAGCTTACGCCAACAATGCAGGAATTGGCTCGTGAATATCTGCATCGAGAAGCTATCGTCGTTTCGCATAAATCGCAGCTCGGCACTCGCTTGCTGGTAGATAATCCTTGGGAAACCGGCACAGACCGCATATTAAGTGTGTTCGCAGCAAAACAAATATATTCCGCGCCGGCAATCATTATTCAATTTGGCACCGCTACCAGCTTTGATGTTGCATCCCAAGAAGGTGATTTTTTAGGTGGAGTTATTGCCCCAGGCATGGGCATATCAGCTGAAGCGCTTGCCCAAGCAGCTTCGCGGCTCTACCAAGTAGAGTGGATTGCTCCGCCGGTCACTTTAGGCAAAAACACCAAACACACTATGCAATCCGGCATTGTATATGGGCACGCCGCTATGGTAGAGGGAATTGTTTCCAGGTTGCGCCGCGAATTTCCGGGGGGAACTGATGCCGTTGTTATTGCGCACGGCGGTTTAACCGATATTGTCGCTTCGGTTACGGATTGCATTCAAATCCGCGCGCCATATCTGCTGTTAGATGGCTTGCAGCGCGCTTATGAGAAATTACGGTAACTGATTCAGACAATTAAAGCAAGGAATGGCCATTCCAACGACGCATAAACCGGATTTGGCGTGCCTCAAATTTTTATAAAACAACCACCGCGCGGCACACGTGAGGCAATGCAATCCGGTAGGGGCGACCCTTGCGGTCGCCCTTGCCGCCAAGCTACCAATATTGCTTTGGGGAATTTTGTTTAAAATAAATGATATTTTGGGGACACCCCAATCCCCGCGCAAGGGGCTGCCGCCCCTTACGTATCCCTGTTTTTGCGCTATGATTGCGATGGAGCAGCTACAGGCTGTTTTTTCTCTTTGGGAGCAAACAGCGTCGATGGATCCGCGCCATATATGGAATATACATATGCGCCGATGGTCATTAACACAGTAGAGGCGACAACCAATTCATCAATATTGACGGTATAGCAGAAATAAGCTGCTGCTATTCCAACAAAAGCAAATGCGGCAATGCTGATTGCGTGTACAATACCACCGGATTTGCGCGTAAGAATGGCGCCGGCAATGGCAATAATCACACCAATCGCGGCAACCGCAACGCCGGCAAAATAAGTAAGATTACTTAAGTTATTAACGCTAAGGTTCATATCAATTGCGCCGGTCACTTGAACGCCAACACCGACGGATGTAATCCACAGAACAGCTTTACGCCATGTTCCAATTTTTTGCCGTTTGGTTAAGAAGGCAAATTGCACCGCGCCAAACAATGTGAAGATCAAAAGCACCCAATAGGCGTCGTGAATAGCGCCGGTTCCCTGATTTACTACAAGGTTTGCCGCCGTATCGAAAAACTGCGCATATGAAAAGAAAGCAAATCCGGCCATGTAAATAAAGAGCAGTGAACCCATAACCAGCCACTGGCCAATACAA
The DNA here is from genome assembly GCA_021778805.1 of Chloroflexota bacterium. Classification (GTDB taxonomy): domain Bacteria; phylum Chloroflexota; class Ktedonobacteria; order Ktedonobacterales; family JACDGC01; genus JAJYBV01. Next base: position 37,999 of record JAJYBV010000014.1, read on the forward strand.
CCTAACGGAGCCATATCTGCTACCGGCGGAACAAATTCACGCTGTGTAGACATTGTCCATAAAAGGCCGATTAGCGCAATGCCAATACCCATAACAATTGCAACTGGCAAATGCGCCGCTGAATCACCGGTATGCGCAACCACCGCAGCCAACGCAGCAAACACAAAGGCGTATACAAATCCCAATCGGGTAAAAGCAGGTTTGCGATTCCACAAATAGCCTCCGGCAATCATAAACACCATAAATGTTGTTGAAACGATTGCGGCAACTACATATTGCATATTGGCTGATAAGAAGCAGCTGGATGGAATTTGTTGTGTTGAACATTGCACAAAATAATTATTTGGAGCAATAGTCAAAATTTCATTAATCAGCGGATACCACGCAACAAACAAAATCAGCAAAGGCACTGCTAAATTACCCAATGTCATAGCAGCGTGCAAATAATTTGCCGGCATAAACCTTGAGCGATTTTGTTTATCTGTCATCACGGGCAGCAGCCACACCAGCAGAGCAAACAGCATTAAGCCAAGCGCCAAAGCTAAAAGTACGTTTTCCATTGCGCCATTAGCAGGTGTGTTTGTCGTTGCGGTAGCAGAAAAAGTGTAGAGCGTGAGGTAGGCAAAAAGAATTGCCGCGCTGACACCGGCAGATCCCCATACGAGCAGATTTTTCAGCTGCCCGGTTAATTTTCCTGCGGCATGCAGGGGATAAAGCAGCACATAGGATAAAATTCCACCGCCGGTAATGATGAAGTCTAAGCCAACACCTGGAATATTAACGCTTTGCGGCTGAAACCAAACCGGATTAAATAAATAAGACTGACTGGGATTTGGCCAGTTCGTAACATGAACGCTTAATGAAGCGCCTGAACCGGTTACTGAAACAAGTTGATCCGGCAGATATGGGTACCACGCTCCGGAATACACTTGATACACCAAAAACACACCGGCAGCCAGAAATATCGCGCCGAGTATGAAAAAAAACGGAAGAAATATCCCGGACAACGGCTTAGGATCATATAAAAATGAGGCAACTAAGCCAATAATGGAAAGACCAAGAACCAGCAGGCCAATATTCAGCAAGCCTTGCTCGAACTGAGCAGAAGACGCTGAAATAACCTCGAAATAGCTGGGAATTTGGCCAAGAAATATGACCGAGATGAAGAAAATTCCCGTTGCTAAGATAAGTGAGCGCGCCCATGATAAATATGCCGGCTCGCCGATAACTGATTTCTGCATCATGAAAATTCCTTCGATACAATAGATAGAATCCGATACTGAACAAGGCAAAACGTTTGGCAAGCTGTTTATCAAATGCCGGCGCCGGCTTTGCCCAACTCTGTGTTCTGTAAAACGAAATACAGAATGCAACATCGCGCAATTGGTGAACGCAGCGGCGTTCCAAATTTGAAGCCGCTATATCTTCCGATCTGAGTATAGCCCAGATCGGAAATGACTTAATTGCTTGTCACAATAATATACGCAATCATCGATGGGTGGAACGAACAATAGTAGGCATAGGTGCCGGCTTTTGTTGGTGTCCATGAATACGTACTGCCCACTGTAATCAGCGGATCGGAGAAAACATTTGTGTTATTTCCGGGAGAGCCGCTGTAAATGGAGTGCGCAGCAGAACTTTTATTTACCCAAGTTATTGCTGTGCCAACCTTTACTTTTACCGTGTTCCACTGTTTGCCGGTGGAATCAGTATAAATAAAGTCGTATTGCGTAGTTGCGCTGTTCGGAGTATCTATAATTGGAATAGTCACAGCCGAAAGCGAGGTAAGATCGATGGCCGGGCCAGCATGAGATTGTGTTGCCTGTTTCTGCTGCTGGTAGAGCGCGATTTGAGTAGGATCGGTTAATACACCTAAAACATAATCAAAGCCGTTCGCAGCGGTTGGCGCATTTACTTTTGCGCGCAAAACCGGGTTAGAAGACATCACAAAGGCAACCAATGCGTTAATATCATTGGTGTTCATTGGGCCGCCATAATTTTGGCTCCACGCAGGCATAGAATATTGCTGCAAGTTGGCGGGATCGGGCACGCCGCCGGAGATAATTCTGGTGATATCTGCCTGAGTAAGATTATTCATCGCACTATTATTATTCAATTGCGGGCCATTAATGCCTTGCCCCAGCAGCCCATGGCACTGAGAACAATACGTAGCAAAAACACCGGCGGCATATTGCAATTGAGAATCGTACTGTGCTTGCAAATTGTTTTGATTTTGCTGATTCGTCGTAATGAGAAAATAAGGAAGCAAAAGCGCAATTGCAACAGCGATGATAAAAGACATAGCCCCGGTACGCTGAACGGTATTTAAATTCGAGTAAAACAGCGCGATAAATAACGCCACTCCAAACCCGACTATGCTCATGCCCACAGCAATAGTTGTTGAACCGTTAAACAGAAACCGATACAACAGCATAACAACGGCAATTGCGGCTGCTGCAACGATAGCCCAGCGTCCTGCGCTGCTGGTTGATGTGCCCATTATAAGTAAACTCCAAACATAGCTGATAATGAACGGTAAGCCTTGCGGCAGAAATTATTGACACAAAAATTGAATTTGCTGCTCTACCAAAAGGCGAGTAATATCGGTAGGACGTGGCACGCCCGGAAGATTATATGGAGCCAGCGGGGTATTTAATTTCCCGGTATTAACCATGACATCTTCCCCTTGAAACGATAATTGAAACCGATCCAAACTGCGTGGCGCCGGGCCGCTTAAATATTCTCCATCGGCGTTGTAGTGCGAGCCATGGCATGGACATTTAAAACTGCGGCAATCGGTTTTATAGTTATACTTGCAGCCCAAATGGACACAGCGCTGCCAAAACGCTGCCCAATATGTGCCATCGGTATCTTGAACGATCCATTCAGCTTCCAGCTGCTGTTTTAGGCTATCACCTTGCAGCACCCAAGGGGTATCGGCAGATAAATGCACAACATACGCCTGAGCGCTGCCTTGGTAAAATACTCCCTTGCCGTTTTCAATATCAAAATTCAACGGACTTGCGGCTGGAAAATCAGTTTTTTTACCGATTTTAATAATTCCGCCAAATGAACCGGTAGCTAAAGGATAGATAAAATACAATCCCAACCCAACAGATTCGGCAAGAATAACACCCGACGTAATACCAACTGCGCGGCGTAAAAACTGCCGGCGGCTAAAACCTTTGCGAGCTTTCTCTGCTGCCTCGGCGCCGCCGCCATTCAATATTTCAAACTCCTGCGCCGTGCGTTTTGTGTTTGATACATCGTTATCCATTATAGCGACGTATTCCTTTCTTTCAGCGATTCATCTGATTACAGATTAAAGAATTCTCCAACCCAGGGCCAGGTCCACACCCAGCCGCCACCGCGGAGGAACGATCCTATAAGGATAATAACCACGTTAAATACAACAAACATGGTAAACAATGTTATTGCTAATTTGCGATCCGTATATGCTCTGCTGGGGTTGTTATCAATATACGGAATAGCAGCCAAACCAAGAAGCATCCAACCGGGCAGTAACACGCCAGCCAAGGTTGGCGGAAAATAGTGCAGCAATTCCTGTAATCCTAAGAAATACCATGGAGCTTTTTCAACTGCCGGTGGTGGAAAATTGGGATTAAACCGCACATGCAAAGGGGCGGCAATAAAAATCGACAATAGCGTAAGCATAATTGTCATTAATACTGCGGCCAAAAACTCGCGCACGAGTAAGTGCGGCCACACAAATACGGATTCTTCCAATTGGCGTTCTACGCGGGTAATCGATTCCTGCTTAACGACCGCAAGCGTTCGATAACGCTTCTGTGCGGATGGCGCAGGAGTTGTCGTCGTCGCCATATCCCAGACCTTTCTACATAATGCCGCTTTTAAGGAAAAAGCATTAGTGAGTTAAAATTAATTCTTTTCTTATTTCTTCTTCCTTGCTGGATGGCGGCGGTGGTCCGGCAGCTCCGCCATCTTTGCGGATACGCCAGAAATGCACAGCCATCATCACTGCCGCCACTAACGGCAGGAAAAGCACATGCAGCGTATAGAATCGAATTAAGGTATTACCGGTTGGTGATTGCTCTAACCCGCCAATTAAGGTGCGGTGCATTGCAGCGCCAACAATCGGAGCAAAACTTGCCATAGCGGAACCTACTTGAATAGCGATAACGCCAATTTCGTCCCATGGCAATAAATATCCGGTAAAGCTTAACAGTAATGTAAGAAGGAAGAGCACAACACCAATAACCCAGTTAAATTCCCTAGGCGGTTTATAGGCTCCATGATAAAAAACACGTATCATATGCAGCGAAACCGTAATTACCATAAGGTGCGCTGCCCACCTATGCATATTACGCACGATTTCACCAAAGGCAATCGTGGTCGACATCGATTGTACATCGGTATACGCCAAACTGCTTGCCGGCACATAATAAAACATAAGGAAAACACCGGTAATCGTCAGCACCAAAAACAGAAAAAATGATATTCCGCCGAGGCACCATGTATAAGTAACCTTCAACGCATTTTTACTCATTTTTACTGGATGCAAGTGAAGAAATACATTCCCCATCATAATCAATGATTGATTCAGTGGGGTGTCTGGGTACCCATGACGAAAAATTGAACGCCAGATTTGGCTGTTTTTAATGGAATGTGATAGCTGATCTACAGCTCCACGCTGTTCTTTTTGCGCGCTCAAAGCCGCCTCCTTAGAGATAATATCTGCACTGCGCCACATTCATGGAAATATGCAATAATTGCTGCTTATATCCTGTAAAGGATATTGTAAACCATTTTTAGTGTATGGTAAAACCGTAAAAAACATTGCCAGAATTTTACAGTATTCTTTGTCAGGATATGTTTGATTTTTAGCGCTGTTAGCTAACATAATAAAACAGCGCCAATTTCAAATCACACATTTGTGACTTTACCTCTGCTAAATAGCGCCTATCTCTGCCTTCAGTATACTCCGAAAAATATTTGTGAGGCAAATGTAATTTAAAATTCGGGACTTTAGTTGACAACCTGCCCGCATTTAAGCTGCATAGCTATTTCTGCCGGATTTGCCATACTGCGCCATTCGGTGTATCTTGTATGTTTACACCATAAGTGCCTTCAATTTCATCACGCAGCCTATCCGATTCTTGCCACTGCTTGGCCGCGCGCAACTCAGCCCGCTGCTGCAGCAATTTTTCAATCGCGTTGCGCGCTTCGTCATCTATGGCGCGCTGAATATCTAAAGACAAATCTAATGTAATACCCAAAGTTGTTGTTAGTTCTTCTATTAAGGTTATACCCTCCTGCAAAATAATTTTTTGCTGGTCTGTTGGCGCTCCTTTTGTTTTTGCCACCGTCTCATTCAGTCGTTTAATGGCGGCGTCTATCGTCGCTACAGCGCCCGATGTATTAAAATCATCGTCCATTGCAGCAATAAATTCATTGCGTATCTGCTCTAGCGTTGCTGTTTGGTACTGTTGCGGCGGCGCAGTTCCCACTGTTCCCAAAACTTTGGCTGCCTGTACAGCGTCGCACCATCGGCGCCAACGCGCGGTAAACAGCGCTAGCTGCGCCGGAAAATACGTAAACTGTGTGCGATACGACTGCGCCAGCAAGTACATTCTCAGCGCCGGCGCCGGTGTGGTGGCTAACACCGAACGAATCGTGATGAAATCTCCGGAATGCGCCATTTTATCTGCCCCGAGCTGCAGTAATCCGGTGTGCAGCCAATATTTGGCAAACGGATCTTTGCCGCTGAGCGCCTCGCTTTGCGCAATCTCATTTTCATGATGCGGAAAAATAAGATCCGATCCGCCACCATGAATATCAATCTGCTCACCTAATACGGCCATCGACATGGTAGAGCACTCGATGTGCCAGCCCGGCCGTCCATGCCCCCATGGACTTTCCCACCATGGTTCGCCGGGTTTTGCCGCCTTCCAAAGCGCAAAATCACGAAGATCCCGCTTGCGTTCATCGGCGGCTATTCTTGCTCCCGCCATTGTGGCGTCTTCATTGCGTTTTGAAAGCTTGCCATAACCGGGAAATGTATCAGTTGCAAAATACACATCATTATCGGCGGCGGCTTCCAGCGCATAAGCGTGCCCTTTATCAATCAGCCCTTGTATAAATGCAATAATTTGGGGGATATATTCGGTAACATACGTAAACTCATCGGCGCGACGCACACCCAGCGCATCCATAACCTGAAAATATCCGGTCATATACCGTCTGGCGGCTTCTGCCGGCGGAATATTTTCTCTTTGCCCGGCCAGTATAATTTTATCATCGATATCGGTAAAATTCTGTACATATTTTACCGGATACCCGCGGTACTCTAAATATCGCCGAATAATATCATTCGCAATAAATAATCTTGCGTGCCCTAAATGGGGATCATTTTTCGGGGTAAGGCCGCACACATACATGCGCACGACATCCGAGATCGGCTGAAATTCTTCTTTTCGGCCGCTTAAAGTATTAGTAACAGTTATCATTAGTATGCCTCTTTCTTATTCCGATGAATAAAGATATACAGTGTGGCGCAGCGGCAATGCACGAAAACATTGCGTGAACCGACAAATTTAGAATGAGCAATGGGAATGAAAAAATAATTGCAGTGTGTGAGGATGCGCGCGCAGGCGTAAAAGCTTTAAGTTTAGAGGGTGCAAGCCAGCGCACGCCGGCAACATGAGCAGGTTAATCTGACTGAAAGATGCGGAAAAACTGCTGCAGAGAGCGAATAAATAGCCAGATATACCATACAATTCATATTCCTTAGTATGCTGAAAAGCAATGATGAGGGCAATTTGAACCCTGTATATTCAGTATATCGCAATCCAAACCATAATTTCAAATAACTGCAAGCGCTGAAAACTGAACGCGCCGCTTCCGTATAGGTAATCTACTATGAAAGCGGCGCGGTTAGGCAGATAATTTTAACGCAAGGCGTCTTCATTAGGGATAAGGCCATTGCGCAAGCCATAAATAGCCGCTTGGGTACGATCGCGAATACCAAGTTTTGAAAATATATTACTTAGGTAGTTTTTAACGGTTTTTTCAGAGTAAGAAAGTTTATCGGCAATTTCTCTATTACTCATACCAGCGGCAACGAAACGAATAATTTCAATTTCGCGTTCGGTCAATACACTTAAACCATTCGCCGGCTCTGCCACATTAGAAAGCCGCACATACTCATTTACTACCGCTCCGGCCAAGGAAGGTTCTATCAACACGCCGCCGGAAGCTACTGTTCTGATAGCGCTGATCACTTCAGCGGTTTTAGCGTTTTTTAAAAGATATCCTTTCGCTCCAACCTTCATTGCCTGCAACACCTGATGATTATGGCGATACATGGTCAGAACAATGATGGATGTCTGCGGCATTTCCTCAGCAATTTGCCGGGTTGCCGCCAAACCATCTATAATCGGCATGTTAATATCCATCAATATCACATCTGGCTTATGCAGCCGCGCTTTATTTACCGCGTCTAACCCATCAGTTGCTTCGCAAACAACTTTAATATCTTTTTCCATCTGTAAAACACGCCCCAGCAGATCGCGAAATAAGCTATGGTCATCTGCCAGCATTAAATGAATAACTGTTGAATCCGCTGGTTTATGTGAATCTGCCGGCATATCACTGGAATGCATCATACCCATGTTTTTACACGCATCCTTCATAAAATTTAAATAATGCATAAATCGGCGGACCGGAATAGGCAGCCGCACATAATAATCCTTTTGAAAAGCTGTACAAAAAGTATAACGCCACAATAAGCTAACTTACAGACTTTTCAAATCGCGCTGCTTTTATGGCGCAAAAGGCCCCGCCACACAATCGCCTTATCTCTATTATGCTCCTGCCATCCAAATGTTTTTGCGGACCAAACCGGCATTGCGCCGCGCAAAAATATTTGCAAACAAAAAAACTCCGCCAAAAATATTTCTATTTTTCAGCGGAGTACAAGGTATGGTTGCAAAAACGTTAACTATGTTTCGCAAGCAGCGCCGGAACGTTGTAAAACGCATTCCATCCGGCGTATTTTGCAGAGGCGCCTAGTTCCATTTCAATTCGCATCAGCCGGTTATATTTGGCCGCGCGTTCGGAACGCGCCGGCGCGCCGGTTTTAATTTGACCGGCGTTTACCGCAACAACCAGGTCTGCAATAAATGTGTCTTCGGTTTCACCGGAACGATGCGAGACAACAGCAGAGTAAGAAGCGCGTTTGGCCATTTCAATAGCGTCCAGCGTTTCGCTTAAAGTACCGATTTGATTCAGTTTTATCAAAATGGAGTTGGCGATAGAATTATCTATGCCGCGTTTTAGTCTTTTTAAATTAGTAACAAAAATATCATCGCCAACCAGCTGAATTTTCTTGCCTAATTTAGCGGTAAGGGTTGCCCAGCCTTCCCAATCATCTTCGGCCAATCCGTCTTCCAGCGTAATGATGGGGTATTCACTGACCCATTTATCATATAAATCAACCATCTCGGCGGCCGTTACGGTTTTACCTTCGCGGGCAAGTACATAGGAACCGTTTTGGTACAGTTCACTGGCGGCGCTGTCGATGCCTAAGCAAATATCTTTTCCCGCGGTATAACCGGCAGATTCAATAGCGGCAACTAGCACTTCCAGCGCGTCGCGGTTAGATGGCAGGGATGGCGCGAATCCACCTTCATCACCTACATTTGTGTTAAGTTTACGGCTATGCAGCAATTTTTTCAGCGACTGATACGTTTCGGCGCACATACGCGCGGCGTCGGCAAACGTTGCGGCGCCAACCGGCAAAATCATAAATTCCTGAAGATCGGTGGAATTTTCCGCGTGTTTTCCTCCGTTTAAAATATTCATCATAGGAACCGGCAGCGTAAAAACATTGACGCCGCCTAAGTACCGATACAATGGCATATCTTGTGAAGCAGCGGCCGCGCGCGCAGCAGCTAAGGATACTCCCAAAATCGCGTTCGCGCCAAGATTGCCTTTATTTTCCGTTCCGTCTAATTCAATCATCAACGAATCGATAAAACGCTGCTGCAAGGCGTCAATGCCGGTAAGGCGATCTTGTAGTTCATTATTAACGTGTTCAACCGCGGTTAACACACCTTTGCCGCCATAGCGTTTGGTGTCGCCATCGCGCAATTCTACCGCTTCATGCGCGCCGGTAGATGCGCCGGAAGGCACCATTGCCGAGCCGGAAGCGCCGCCTAATAAGCTAACGGTTACATCAACTGTTGGGTTGCCGCGGGAATCTAATATTTCGCGGCCACTGATATCTTCGATCATTGTCAAATCTGACATATGCATATTCCTTTTCAAACATATAATTGGCGCCTCTGCATATGGTTTCGCAAAACAAAAACAGACGCTTCCCCTAAACCGGGGTGAGCGTCTGTTTCACAGCAGGTTTATTCCGATTCGCCACAGAAAACCAGGGCAAAGCCAATCTGATTAGTTGGCGTCTATTATGCGCATTGGGTCACGGATAATAGGTGTTTTGCCGGTTCTGGTAACTGAAGGCGGCGGGTTATTTTGCGAAACATAAGCGCTGTTATCAGTATACCCCGGCTGAGCGTTATCCGGAAAGACGGAGTTGAAGTTTTGCCGAAGCAAATCTAAATCGTGTAAAAAGCACGCTACTGATGACGCCGCGGAACCACGCGCCCTTGCGCTGTCAAACCGCTGCCGCAATGCTTCACTGGCGGCTAAAGCGGCGTTATTCATTTGTTCGGAAGTGCGCGCGCCATAGCTATCTGTAAATATTTCGTCCCAGCTATTCCATCGGCCGCGCAACGGTTTCCACCCAAGTTGGGAATCACTGACAGCGCGCCATTTTTCTTCTGTAAAGTGTGTCCAATCATACACAATCTGTTCATAAGCGCGAACCGCAATGCGCAGATTTTCCAATTCATTCAGCATTTCCGGGTTCATATCTTGAGAATATTGCTCATAAGCGTTATACGTATACGCCGGGGGAGCCTGATAATTTTGCTGATAAGGCCGCGCAAACTGCGCTTCCTGCAAACCGCCCTCGCCGTTTACAAACATTTCGGGGTAGAGGCCGCCGATAATAATCTCCTCTGTTCCTAAAGCATCTACCAAACGCCACGCCAGCCGCGGATTGCGGAAAACCCACCAGGTTTTCCGCATAATAAATCCAAACGAAAATAGTATATTAATAAGAAACCAAACTGCAGATTTTACCGCCAGCCACGCCAGCGCAAAAACTATAGGAATAAGATAGGGGCGCGGATTAGAGCCTGTCGCCCATATAAAAGTAAGAACAACAGCAACAGTAAAACTAGGATCACGCAACGGATTTATCAGATTAAATAATCGGGTTATAATATTTTTTTTAGGTTTAGGCTGTCCGCTTACCATATAAAATATACCACTGCCATTTCCGAACACACGCACAGCGTTATGCTTGCGCCGTTCTTTATATTCTTCACAATTTGCGTAGGATCAATTTCTCGTTTCCAAACAATTACCCAAAAACATTACGTTTCGGCCGTTGATTGATGACGCGAAATGCTTAGTTATGCGTCCATTTTCAGTTCCAGACTCTCCAAGTCGAACACAAATTGCGAGATTTCACAATAAAAATTCAATACGTTCAGCAGATTACATCACCCCGGCTGTATTCCGGCTGCCCAAATGCGTTTAAATCAGAATACACCAGCGCAACCGCAATTTTTGCTAAGAAGATTTAACATCCCCATTTATACCCTAATTATACAACCAAGGTTTATATTTTAACGTTGCGGATTGATATTTATGAAAATCTGCCTATCTTGTTTATAGCATCATAAATACCAATACCGCAACTTAATTTAGGAGTATGTGGCTACGCCGGTATGAAAATATCATAAAATTGTGATATTTATACTGGCCGAGCGAGAAAACCACGAAGTCTTTAGCTTCGTGAAAGAATCGCCGTTCCTTACCCTTGTGTTTCAAAGTAGTGTCGAATGACTTCTTGGCCGGCATTCCCCACTGTGCAACCAAAATCGCCATCACTCCAAAAGGTGCGTTCTTTCCAAAAATGCTGCTTGAGCAGAGGCGCATACTGTTGCCAGAGAGC
>JAJYBV010000015.1 GCA_021778805.1 Chloroflexota bacterium
AAGCGACTCACCTGAATCACTTTGCTCTCAAAACAAAGCTCTATCTCAAAGCTCTGCAATCCAGTTTGTCTGAACTTCGATCTCTCAAAACCTCCTGTGCGATTGATTGTGCGTAAGGTGAGTTATTCATATAAAATGTCTGCTGAGTATTTTGAAAGCAACACTGAGCAAGATCTAAAATAAATATTTCACAGAGAAATCTTAATAGTACTTTATGGCTATTAAATACTGTTTACTTTGTTTGAATAAAAAGTATGTTATAATCCAAGTAACCCAAATAGGCTAAGACACAAGTATCTGCATTACTTCCGTTAGCAACAAAAATACTTGGCTCCAGAAAGTACCTTTTTATGTTATGAGCATGCGGAAGGTTTCAAAATAGCGGTTAAAATCCATTGTACCGGCAGAAATGCCCGCAGATAGCGTACTTTTACAGAAAGAACTTATAGCAAAGGAAATATTCATGAGTTCAGAACCAATTAAAGTAATGATTATTGATGAACACCCCTTATTTCGCCATGGCGTGCGTTGGGCGCTGGAACAATCGGGCAAATGCGCTATGATTGCAGAAACACCTAATGCAGTTGATGCGCTGGAAATGATTAAAACAATACAGCCGGATACCGTTCTTATAGACGCATTGCTGACAACCGGCAGCGCTTTAGAATTGGCACGGCAATTGCGGCATATTGCTCCACAGATTTCAGTAATTATTCTTACTGAACAAGAAGACGAAGAGGAATTATTCCAAAGCATTAAGGTCGGCGCCGCGGCTTACCTGCTCAAAGATGTAACCCCGGATGATCTGATTGAATCGATTGAACGAGTTAGCAAAGGAATGTTTCTGATTAACGACAATGTGCTTTCAAGGCCCCATGTTGCAACCCGTGTTTTGCGCACGTTCCGTGAAATGGCCGCCGAAGAAGAGCCAAACGCCGAGCCGCTCTTTACCCCGCTTTCAACTCGTGAGGTAGAGATTTTAGACTATATTTCACGCGGAAATAGTAATAAAGAAATTGCTAAATCCTTAACTATCAGCGACCAAACCGTTAAAAATCATATCACTTCAATTTTGAAGAAATTAAATGTCAACGATCGTACTGCCGCGGTTGTTCATGCCTTACGCCATGGCTGGATTAAAATCCATCCCGAAGACACTGAATAAGGCTTCTTTGCTGAATCAATCTGCTGACGGTACCATATTTCTTAAAGGACTGTTCAGCTATGACTTCACCATACCATGATCAACAGCATAGACAATTCGTAACCGAGCAAGATAACGCTGGTAGTGGGCCTTTAGGAAGTTTGGAAGGCCCATATAAAAATGCCTTCAACGAGTACTATCCTCCTGTTTCCGAGGCCATTGAAGAGATCCGCGCGCTGCGTGAAGAATTAGAAAACCGTAATGCCGACCTCGAAGCTAATATCGCCAATACCCAGAAAATTCTGCGCGAACAAACCGACGCACGCGCAACTGTAAAAGAAGCAGTTAAACAGCTTGATGAGCATTTGCAAGAGTTGAAACGTTCAACAATTGTGGAGGTTCTAAAACAAGAATACGAAGTTGAAATTGGCTGTATCAAATACAAAGAGTATCTCGACAGCCTTACCAACCAATTAAATTTAACACAAAAATTTCTGGATATTCTCGATAAGGTTTTACGACGCCTGAATATTATTGATGAAAATCCCCCTGAAGAACTTACTGAAAATGAAAATTTGCAGATCTTTTCCACTCTTGGCGCTATCGAACACGAGCGCTCTTCAATTGCTGAAGAACTGAAACTTCGCATTCTCAATCCCTTAACACAGCTTTCTGCAAAAGTTTCCCAACGGCAAGCTTCGTTATCACAAGAATACCTGCCTCAGCAAGATATTGTACATCAATCTGCACAGTCAATTCATATGATTCTTGCCAATGTAAACGCTGTTATTATGGAGCTGGATCCACAGATTACAGAAATTGGTTTATCTGGCGCATTACAAAAGTATACTCAATTGCTAAAAACTGCTTTTGGTGAACGCATTAAAACATACTTGAGAATCCCAGTAGAGTTTGATCTGGAAATTTCTCAGATTGTTTTTAAAGTTATTTGTGAAGCGGTAAATAACGCCATTTTGTATTCTGAGGCAGATACTATTCAAATTAAGGCCGGCGAAACCAACGACAATTGCGTGTTTTTTATGGTTGAAGATAACGGTGTTGGGTTTGATGTAGACTATATTATGTCCAAAACTCATCATCTGCATGGTTTAGGCCGCTTGAAAGCCGCAATTGAACAAGTAGATCTTCAGTTGGGTGTTGCCAGCGCTCTCGATAAAGGAACCAGTATCAGTATTATCATTCCATTATCTTCCGTCGAATCTGAAGATGATGATTTTGATTTCGGCTCTTATTCCAATTCAAATTTTCTGCAAGAATAGCCGATATAGATTTATTCAATCGCTTTATGGTACGATAAACATCATACTCCTTTATTTTAAGCAGAAATCGCAGGTAGAATTTCCTTGTTTGCTGAGCAAAGCGAATTTCAGATCATTGCTGTTATTTTTCTCCGCGCAGCATTTTCCTTGACGTTGTCTTTGTTTTCTAAGCATTCTTGCGCTACTCTATAGACCTGAGCATACGTAACTCATAAAGTAGGAGGCAGTATATTCCCTGACTGGTCCGGGATTCCTCTTATCCCTTTTTAAGCTCAGGTCTCTAATAAAATAAAGGTAATTTAGTATATAATCATGGAAAATATCATGAAACGGTTTGAATACAAATGGGTAGCTTTATTGGTTACCACAATTGGCTCTTTAATGGTTGCCATAGATTCTACCATTGTTATCCTTGGCTTACCTAGTATGATTCAAGATCTTCATTCAAATTTAGTGAAGATGACGTGGATTATTATCGGATATTTACTTGTCAGCACTATTCTGCAAATTACCTTTGGCCGTATGGCAGATATGTTTGGCAGAGTGCGCTTATATAATATCGGATTTATCATTTTTACCGCAGGATCTGCGCTATGCGGATTTGCCCAAACGGATACGCAGCTTATTATATTTCGCGTAGTGCAAGGTTTAGGCGGCGCTATGCTTGGCGCCAACGCCATGGCAATTATTACCGAGGTGTTTCCCGCAAACCAACGCGGTCAGGCCATGGGTTTTAATGCTATTACATGGGGCGCCGGCAGTGTGCTTGGTCCTGTGTTAGGTGGACTTATATTAGCTGTTGCGTCTTGGCGATGGATCTTTTTAGTTAATTTACCCATTGGAATAATCGCTACCCTTGCTGCGTATTTGCTGCTGCACGATATCAAACCCAACCCCAAAGGAGAGAAATTTGATATTGCCGGAGCGATTTTCTTTTCTATCGGATTGCTGGGCTTACTGCTGGGAATTACCGGAGGAATTGGAGCAACTGCACTAACTGCAAGTATATTGGTACCAATTGGCATAGGAATTGTTGGAATGGCAGCTTTTATTTTTTGGGAGCAGCGATCCGCTTATCCGATGCTTGATTTGCGATTATTTACCAGCCGTACCTATACCTTTTCAACATTAGCGGCAACTTTGCAATCGCTAGCGGTTTTTGCGGTAAATTTCTTGTTGATTTTTTATCTCCAAGGCGTAAAAGGATATTCTCCCATAGTATCTGCTTTGCTTATTTTACCGTTGCCGCTGGCTACATCAATTGTCGGACCGCTTAGTGGGCACTGGGCAGATCGCATTGGGGGCAAAATCCCCGCAACAATTGGCTTATTACTGCAATGCGCTGCCTTGTTGCTGCTTGTACTGCTTACACCAACTACCCCCTATATTCTGCTGGCAGTGGCCCTATTCTTTTTGGGAATTGGCGGAGGATTATTTTGGTCGCCTAACACCAGTGTTACTATGAACGCTGCTCCGGCGAACCGGCTAGGGGTTGCTTCCGCCACACTCAATACCATGAGAAATATTGGAACCGTCTTCAGTTTTGCTATTGCGCTGGCTGTAGCAGCAGCCTCTATGCCACCTAAATTGGTAAATGAAGTGTTTTTAGGCACAGTTGGCCACTTGCAAACCGCTATTGCGCAAGATTTTACCGCTGCCATGACGAAAGCATTTATTGCCTCAGCAATTATCAGTGTTGCAGCAATATATTCCTCTTTTGTTCGCGATTCTAAGCCAGTTGGCGCAAAATCAAACGTTACTGCCCACGGAGGATCTCAATCGTAACATAAAGAAAATAGCAAGAAGCGCGCATGTATGTTTTCGATGCGCTTCTTGCCTGTTTGTTACGCTACATTCGCATTAGCAGATCACGCAGCGTTTTCCAATTGCTGAGTATCTGTACGCAAAATATTTCTCAAAGCTTCAACAACTTTAGGATCAAACTGACTGCCTGCGCAGCGCATAATTTCGTTTAAAGCGTATTCAGTAGTTTGCGCTTTGCGGTATGGTCTGTCGCTGGTAATAGCGTCAAATGTATCAACAACAGCAATTATTCTGGCCACAAGTGGTATAGTTTCATCTGATAATTTATCGGGATACCCGTCGCCATCCCATCTTTCATGATGCGAGCGTACCGCGCCTGCAATGGTATTGAGTGTAGGGATAGTTCTTATAATTTGCTCGCCATATTGCGGATGCAGTTTCATAATATCCCATTCTTCTTCAGTTAATTTACCGGGTTTCAGCAAAACTGCGTCTGGTACTCCAATTTTGCCAATATCATGCAATTGCCCTGCAATAGACGCCATTCGTGATTCTGAATCATTCAGCCCCATTGCCATGGCGATTTTGTACACCAATTCACTGACTCGCGTAGTATGCCTGCCTGTATCAGTATCGCGCAGAGCAAGAAGCGCATTCAAAGCAATAATAACCCCTTGCAGAAGGGTTTCATCGCGTGATTCTGTATTATCGATATGCATAGTATACAAGGTTACCTCCGGATCTAAACTCATTAAAACTTTATTCCTTCCTGTTTTTTTGGCGACATACATCGCTTGATCTGCTGCGTTCAAAACATCCGCTGCTGTTTCACCATTTAAGGGAAACTCAGCGACACCGATAGAGCATGTCATACAAATACTGCCAGTTTCGGTAAATGGATGCTGGGATACTTTCTCACGTATACGCTCCGCAATTACCAGCGCCGAATCTGAATCGGTTTCCGGCAATATGATAATAAATTCTTCACCACCCCACCGGCCAACGTTATCTCCCATACGAAGATTTTCTCTTAATAATGCAGCCAGCTCAATTAAAACCTGATCGCCGATAGTGTGTCCATACCCATCATTTAAGGCTTTAAAATGATCTAAATCAAAAAAAAGAACCGAGCACGGCTGCTGAAAATACGTAGAGTCAATGCAATTTTGCTGCAATATATCGTAAATAGTTCGGTGATTATATACCTCCGTCAAAGGGTCTTTTAACGCCATTTCGGTTAACCGCTCATTAGCTTCTAAAGCCGCCTCACTCACTTCACGCATTTCCTCTTCCATGGTTTTTACTTCTTCATAGGCATTCATTAATGCATGATGCTGCATCAAAAGTTCATTGTGCGCGGCCTCAGTTTCTTTATGTGATTTTGACAATTCTTGCCGCATCAGGCTGAATTGGCCAACTGCAAAACCATATATAAAAACGCCCGATCCACCGGCAAACCAAGATACAAGCACATCTTGCGGCCATATTAAGCCAGATTGCGTTATATTAAAAATTGCCAAACCAACCATTACTGCCGCTGATGATATAATACTGCCTTTTCGATGTTTCAGCAGTGCAGCGATGGAAACCGGCACAGCCGAAAGCGCCGCATACGCGCCTAGCTCATATATGGATATGTTAGGCATAAAATATGGAATAAAAAAAAGGCCGATAAAAAAGTAAATGATTTTCCAGGCATGTTTGGTTATTAGTGGAAGCAATTTTTGTTTACTTGCATCATAAATCCGCAAATATATCGAAAATATTTTAGCCAAATAACTCACCTGCGTGTATCTATGAAATATTAGCCAATATCTCATTGCCTAAACGTAACACAGTCTAATAAATCTTTATCAATGTACTCAATCGGCTATTCTTTATTTTTCTTGATACACAAATTACAGGCAAAATACTACTGGGCGTAATTGAATCAGCGCTGATAATACTTATTTTGGGGAAATTCACAACGAGCAAACTTGCAACGTCCAACGCTGCATATGGTTTGGATGAGGAACATAAAAATACTACAGGCGCCTTCGTTTAGGCAACCTGTAGTATTTCAATAATAATAGTTTCTTCAAAAAAATAATATCCAAGCAAACATCATGCGCACTGCAACAATAACGCAAGGTATCCTGTTGGATTATAAGGCTTGTTCCAGATCAGCAATGAGATCTTTAACATCTTCAATGCCGACAGAAAGCCGGATAAGCGTATCAGTAACACCGCGCGCCTCGCGAATTTCGGCAGGAATAGAGGCATGGGTCATAGTAGCCGGGTGGCAGCATAACGATTCAACACCACCTAAGCTTTCTGCCAGCGCGAAAATCCGCAGTTTTCGCACAAAAGATTTAACAGCGTTCAACCCGCCTTTCATATCAAACGACACCATGGCGCCAAAACCTGCCATTTGCTGCTGCGCCAACGCATGGTCTGGATGCGAGGCAAGACCGGGATAGTACACTTTCTTCACTTTTGGGTGTTCCGCTAAAAAATTGGCGACACTTGATGCGTTTTCAGAAGCTTCTTTCATGCGCAGCGCCAAAGTTTTTATACCGCGTAGTGTCAGCCAGCAATCGAATGGCCCGGGAACACCACCGGCAGCATTTTGATAAAAAGCATATGCGTTGCGCAATTCTTCGTCATTCAGCATTAATGCGCCGCCAACAACATCGCTATGACCGTTCAAATATTTCGTAGCGCTGTGCACGACTACATCTGCGCCGAGATCCAATGGTTTTTGCAGATAAGGTGAAGCGAAAGTATTATCGACAACCAATTTTACATGCTGTTTTTTAGCAATTTTTGCTAAAGCAGAAATATCTGCTAATGTTAACAAGGGATTTGTCGGTGTTTCCGCCCAAATATACACCGTGCGTTTTGTCAATGCCTTGGCGTATGCTTGGGTATCTCGAGCCGGAACATATGTAATATCAACACCCATCGGGCGAGCAATTTTCTCAAACAACCGATATGTGCCGCCATATAAATCATCGCCGGCCACAATATGATCGCCGGGGCGCAAAATTGAAAGAGCGCAGGTTTCCGCCGCTAAGCCACTGGCAAAAGCCAAACCAAATTTTGCGTTTTCCAACGCGGCATAGCAATTTTCCAAAGCTGCTCTGGTTGGGTTGCCGGAACGAGAATATTCAAAACCTTTATTGTCACCCAAACCGGCTTGAGTAAACGTTGATGTTTGATAAATAGGGGGTATGGTAGCCCCGGTTGAAGGATCTGGCTCTGAGCCTGTATGCACCGCTTTAGTAGCAAATTCCATAGGTCTATCCTTTTATTAAGATCGAGAAGATACGCTGCTTTGCAGCCACGCAATCACTTGCTCAGCAAAATCAAGCGGTTCTTCATCATGCGGCAATCCGCAGCTGTTATCAAAAATTGCCAGTTCAGCTTGACGGTTCAAGTGTAAAAACGTTTCTGTATCGCTGAAAGGCGCAAGCCGGGAATTTTTACCCCAGCAAATAAAAATGGGTTGGCGCAAAGATTCATATGAGGCTTTAATATCGGCGTTCAGGTTTCCGCCAATAAAATTTGCAATTGCAAAGCGAGATCCGGGTTGATGGCTCATTGCAAAATACATATCAACCATATCATCTGAAACTGCAGTGGGATCCCAATATACTTGGCGTGAAAGAAAGGTCCTCAGACCGGAAGCCGAAACTATCGCGTTATAGAGAGATTGCCCAACAATTGGTGAACTGAGGATGCGTTTCGCAAGCCTTTGTTCCATCCGTGGTTTTTGCGCCAGCGATTTAATGCCGGATGGCTCTACCAGCACCAGTTTATCAAACAAATCTGGCCGTTGCGCCGCTGCCTTTATTATAAACGCCGCCCCTAGAGAAGATGCGATAACAAAAGCTGGCTGATCTAACCCGCCAACAACTTGCAAAGTAAAATCCAGAATAAAATCGGCATATAATTCTGGGGTAAAAGAAGCAAATTTCTTTTCCGATAGGCCAAAACCGGGTAAATCCGGAGCGAATACCCGATATTTTTGCGTCAAAGCGGTAAATACATTGCGGAATTCATATGAAGAAGCGCCAGCGTATATGCCATGCAGCAAAATAATTGACTGCCCGGCGCCGTTTACCGTGTAAGAAATTTTGCCTTTGCTCCAATCAAACATTTGCGGCGCTATTCCTAAGGGAAATTGCGGCTTTGGCGCATTATTTTCTACTATTTTGTTCAATGTCACAATAGCCAGCGCGGTTCCCGCAATACCTGCCGCCGCTAAGCCGGTTTTATTGAGAGATTTTTTTCTGCGAATACCCATACATTGCCCTCAATTCTGCAATATTTCTTTTTTAATTGTAACACAGATAGTTTGAGGAACAAAAAGAGCAATTGTATGCGAGTAACCTAAAAACTGCGATTTAGGAATGGGTAACTTTACCGTCCAATTTTCAAAAAGTTCTGTTGTAAGCTCAGCGCCTCGCAATATTTAAAACGGCGCTGCAATATACTGCAGCGCCGCAAAATCATTATTCATGAAATATTTTTTCACCGGCATAGATTGGAACCGGCAAGGTATTCTCCAAGGGAGTTAACGGGCAGCTATAATTCGCGTTATATGCGCAATAAGGATTATACGCTAAATTAAAATCTAAAACAATAAACGGATTGCCGTCATGGTCTGTTTCCATCTCAACATCTAAATATCTGCCGGCTCCATATGTCTCTTTGCCTGATAGCGCATCACGAAACGGAATAAATACACTGATTGCTTCGCCTTGGTGAACGTGATCATGCGCGCTTCTATAGCCATATAGCTGCACCCTTCGTTCCCCAACCTCAAAAACAAACCGCGCAAAGCGAATAAATTCGCGACGGTCATTATCGGTAGTTTCCATAATTATTGTTTGCGGATTAGCCAAAATCTCTACTTCCGGAATAATACGCAAGGCAAAATTAGGCGGGAAATACTGCAAACCAATGCCTGCAGCTCTTGCTTCAATTGTAAACGGTGATTCTTGCGCTATAAGGAAAAATTCATCTTTTTGCTCTCTAAATTTTTGTAATGCTGCAATATACGCTGCTTCTTGTGACCCCATAACTATCTGCTCCTATGTTGTGTAGTGTGCTCAATTTTACTATACAGTATCCCTTAGTATAGACAAATATGACATTTGCCTTGGTCGGTCTTCGCCTTTGCGGCAGGCTGACTGCAACAGCCACGACACTTTTCTGAATGGAGTGCTACTTGCTCAGCAGTTTCTTTTGAGGAATCTGCTTGGTCCGATCCTGTTTCCGGTCAGGAAGAGAGAGAAATTTGGGAGCGAGCAAAAAGGATGCTGTTCCTTGTGCGACCACAGAGGGAACGGCTTTGCGCAGGATGTTATAGCTCCCATTCACATCGGCGTTGAGGCTTCGTCCCGTTGCTGAGACAAACTTGCCTCGTTTTGGCCGTTTGCCGACATACTGGTCATGATGCCCCAGCGGTTCGAGATCCAAAAAACTACATTTGGAGGTATAACTTTCGTTCACCAAAATCGTTTGAATGCCCACCAGCGTTGCTTTGTATTGCAGCATCGCAATGAAACGAGCATGCGGAATAAAGACAAACGATTGATTGTTCTTCTTCCCCATCTCCACTCGTTGCTTCCAAAAATCGTTTTTACCTACCACAAGTGTGCCCACTTGTTCCTGAACCAACAGATCAATAATAGCTCGGCTGGCTGCATGCAGGTAGGAATTAATGGAGCGGGTTCGTTTATCCGCCAGATGATCCAGGTATCGGGAGTTTTCCTGTTTGCCTGGAAGATGGGCCTGTCGCTGTGCGCGAACCTTGTTGTAGTGCTGGTTGAGGCTTTTCAGGGGACGACCGTTAACAAGAAGAGGCCGGAAACCTGGCTTGTTTGTTGTTATCGCCGCAAGATTATTTACCCCAATATCCATACTCGCTACAAGATTCGACTGTACCTCAGCCTGCTGCTCCTGCGCTTCATAAATGACTTCCACAACATAATGCGTGGACTTGGGAACGATTCGCACCATCGCGATTCGATCCCGTGGCTGCTTGGTTTGCACCACAATATCCAGACCGGAAGGAAGAATTAAACCAGCATTCTTCTTATTCCGGCTGAAGGCTTTATCTTCATACGACAGCAGATTGCGGCCATCTTTGTCCAGATAATTGGGCAGTTTGGGATGTCCCAGAAATTTGGCTGGATTCTCTTCATAGGCTTGACAGGCAACAAAGTAGCTGCTCCAGGCGGCAAACACCTGCTGAATGACCCAATTGGAGACTTTAGCCGGAAGAGCACGGTATTCAGGAGTGTCCTTCACCGCTTGATAGACTTCAGACAGCGAGAGCATCTTTTTCTCATGAATAAAAGCTTGCCTCTTCCTATATAAAACCACATTATAGAGATTTTTACTGGCAAATGCAGCAGGATCAATGAATTTCCAGCGTGGATCAGTTTTGTCAATCCGATGTTGTTCCACTAATTGCATCCTGGCTGCCCTCGCTTTCTTCACTGGTCAATTCTTGAATAACTTTTTCGGTTTTCCGCTTGGCTCTGCGTTGTCCATAGAGCCGTGCGCTAAAACTATAAATAATGGAGACAAAATCTGTCATCAAATCTTCTTTGCCATTTTCTGCCAAATTTACGACTTCGATCTGTCTACCTTGCTTCTCTCATAAGGTTTCGATATAGTGAAACCTAAATTGAGTGGCCCGATCTTGGTGTTCCACCACAATCGTGGTAATCGTCGTATCTGCAAGCAACCCTAAAAACTTCAGTCGCTGATCGTCGACTCCAGATGCGACTTCTTTGACAACCTGATGAACCTGATAGCCCTTCGCTTCGCAATACTGAACCAGTCGTTCTGCTTGGGTTTCTAAAAGACCTTTCATTTCCGCAGAAGAGACCCAAGCATACACGGCTACTCTGACTACCGGTTTAGTATGCTCCTGAACAATGACGGTCCCTGTGGGGAGTTGATATGCATCCAGCTTCCCCGCTTTCCATAAGCGATGCGCCGTGCGATAGGACGCTCCCAACTTTTTTGCATACTCACTTAATTTCATACTTTCATGATATCATATCCGTTGTTTCTTGCTTACACTTGCCTATATTTCTTAGAAACCTTTTTCACACCTTAATTGTTTGCGCGGTTTTATTTTAAAAAGCGCAGTGAAGCACAAACGGGCAACGCTCACATTCGCGCGGCTCCGGGTTTGCTTCAAAATGGCCCGAATATATTCCTTGAATGGCGGTTTGAATTTTAATTAAATTATTATTTATTACTCTATCCGACACCGACAATGTATGACGTATCCCGGTTTGGGCATGCGCAAAATGAAGAGAATTCAACGAATCATCCCGCAGCGATCTTCTGGCGGCTAAAACCAGCATTGCTTCGCGTACTCCGGCTGAATCCGGAACTTTGCGGGAATAATAATATTGCACAATTCGGCCAGATTCAGTGTCTGGGCCAACCTGAGCCGGTTCTTCCACACGGTAAAAATGCGCCGCTATCACCACTTCATGAAAGGGGTATAAAATATCCACATCAAAGGATATTTTTGATTGCCGGGTATTTGCTTCCAAATCTTTTAAAAGACCATTTGTAAACTCTAAACCACGCTGATAATATCGATTTTCAAATGGGTCTTCCGGCTGAATTTGCGGTTCGTTTGTCGTATATTGCCGCCAATGTTCTTGATATATTGCGTCAATTTCTGCTGCGTCACTTCCAATATTTTTACGCCAAGCTTCCCGAGCAGCGCTCGCACAGCAGCTTACCATGCGTATATAACTGCTATTTTTTCGTTGAAAACGGTAAATTGTTTCATAAGCAAATTTTCGCGGACATTTAATATAATGTTCAATTTGGCGGATCGTTAGGGTATGTTCACCATCAAATGGCAAATCTTGCATATCAGCAAGCGAGTTGTCTTCGGCGTCTTCATCCAGCGCTGCATGTTCTGCGGAGGCAAGCAATCGAAGATCGAATGTAAGCGCTGTTTCGGATGACTCAATAATATCCATAAATATGGAAGGTTTATTTTTGATTTTTTTATATCGTTCGGCAACGGTTAGAATCAGCGTTTCTCTGGCGCGCGTTGCTGCTACATAAAACAAACGCGCCTCCTCAAGTTCATGCTGTTCTTTATTCGATTTTTCTGAATCAAAATCAAGTTCTTCCGGCTGAAAAATTATATTAGCGCGACCAAAAGTAGGAAAATAACGCTGTGCTGCTTTTGGCACAAAGACAATCGGCCATTCCAATCCCTTAGAGGCATGCGCCGACATAATATGCACAGAATCTTTACTGCGGTGATCATATTCCGGAATCGATTTATCCAACATCCTCACGATACGAAAAAAGGTCATAAACTCTTTCCAGCGACGTACAGCTTGTATCTCTTGCGGTTCCTCGGTTATTTGAATAGGATATTCGCGGTCGAAACGCTGAGAAAGCTCAATAATTCTGCTTGCATGTTTTTGTCGCTCGCCTTCTTCTTGCAATATTTCCCGCAAAATTCCGGAAGTTTCAAAAAAAGCTTGCATTGCTTGATATCCGCTTTTAAGAATCAAAGGTCGCAAATAATTCAATAGTTCCAGCAATTTTTGAAATTTCAGCGCATCGGTCGCGTCTGCACTGGCTAGCGCGGCATCTTCAAAAGCTGCGCCATTTTTCATTAAATTTAAAGTTTGCAAAACTTTTTCGCGCGGAATCGCTAAAAACGAAAGCTGCGCGGCAGCCATAAACCCGCCATACTCTCCGGCTAATATACCGGGTATACCCAAATACATTTTTACTTCAGAGTTTTCAAAAAATGGCGCCGCTATCGAGCAGGGTATTCCATAACTGCGCAGAGCGCGAGCCATTTGCTGGGATAATTTATTAACCCGGCAAAGTATAGCAATATCGCCATACTCTGCCCCATCTTGCGCCCTGCGCTGTATTTCAGAGGCTATAAAACGAGTTTCATCAAGAAACGTTTCCGTATACGCTGTTATAACCTCACCGGGTTCTTCCTGCCGCACAGCGGTTAAATCTTGAATAAATTGATTTGAATCAGCTTCACGCAGTTTTGTATGCGCAAAAATATTCGCCGCAGCTACAACATTGGGTCGCGAACGATAATTACGGCGCAGTTGAATGATAGACGCATTTTCATACTCCTGCGCAAACCGGTTCATATTTGCCGGGGTTGCGCCGCGAAACTCATAAATACATTGATCGGGGTCACCAACCGCCCAAATGGATTGCTGCGAACCAACCAGCAAATGCAGCAAAAAGGCATTGGCGTCATTCATATCCTGAAATTCATCCACTAAAATATGCGGATATTTCTGCTGAACCGCCTCTAAAATATGTGGATATTTCTGAAACAGCTGTATCAACTCCAGCAGCAAATCGCCAAAATCAAGAGCATGAACGCTTCGCAGCCGAATTTGATATTCGGCGTAAATTTCTCCTGCCTCAACCAATTTGCGAATTTTAGAGTCATCTTCTCCTGATTTAAGCGCATCGTCTAATTTTTTTTGAGCCAATTTCTGCAATTGGTCCGGAGTTAACATACAGTCCTTAGCCGATGATATAACTGAAATTATATCCCTAAAATATTCCATTGGGTTATATTCCGGTATCAGTTCGCGGGCTTTTACCGCGGCAATCGCTTTGCGCAATACAAAATATGTTGAAATTTCGTCATAAACCTTAAAATCCGGATTTATTCCCCCAACACTGCCATACATCCGCAATACGTCCATGCAATATTGATGAAAAGTAGTTACGGTCGGAGCTTGAGCCGGCGCAATATCTAACCGGCTTGTAATACGAGCATACATTTCATCGGCAGCTTTCCGGCTGAAAGTAAGCGCCAATATTGTTTTTGTATCCGTACCTTGTTCCTGCATGCGCCGGATTCGCTCGACCAAAGTAGTAGTTTTGCCGGAACCCGGGCCGGCAATTATCAAAGCCGGAACCGGCGTTTCAATTGCGCGCCGCTGATCATCATCCAGTATTGGCTGCTGGTGATTCTCTTGAACGATTTCCGGCTTCTGACTTCCTGTTACCATCGATCGTCTAAGCTGATTGCGCGCCAACGCAACGGAAATTTTTAAACGTCCGGCAATTTGTTCAATGCTTTTAGCCGGATAATCTTTTCCTCCGGTATACGCATAGCGAATAATTTCCGGTGAGGCCAGCAATTCCGCGGCAAAAGCATTTGCTTGCCGTTCCCGCTGCGCTAGCGGGCTATACGATTCATCATTGCTTAAAACTGCCGACAAATCGAAATCTTCGGCGCCACAGCCCGAGGCAATACTAGCATCCTGATGCAGCAGCCAATGCCCTAATTCGTGCGCCAATGTAAAATTTTTACTAATTCGATTTATTGCTACGCTTACCCAAATAATGGGGTCTTGCGGTGAACTCACATCCAAATATCCCCATATACCCGGATGGTCATCTTGATGATATTCGCAAATACACAACTTGCCTAAAGAATCAATATACTCTTCAATCGGAAAATATGGTGTTAAACCACGCCCAATTTCGTTGCGGTGAAACCATTCAGCGCGAATCTTTATTGCCGCTGTTCTGGCAACTTCCAATTCAAACATTCATCAATTCCCATCTGCCGCAAATTGCAGTATGCGGCGCATGCAAAGTATCCGTTTTCAACGCGCAACAAAGCTTCAAAGCGGCAGTGGAATAACAAAGACGAGTAAAACACCCAAGCAAAATAAGAAAAAATATCGGATGGTTTACTATTCAGCAATTTGAAAAGTCGGTTCAATTGCCCATTCACAAGCAATTGAATTAGCAATAAAGCAATTTCGATGTGCGCGTTCCATCAATTCATTCGCTTTTGTAGCGTCAGAATCGGAAGTTATTGTAACAACCGGTTTTAAAGTTACGCGAATGATGCGCATTCGGCCGTCTTTTAACCCTAGTTCACCAACCGGGTTATCGGAATATGCAGTTACTTTAACTCCGGCGCGGCCTGCTTCAAACAAATACGTAAGCATATGGCAAGATGAAACAGATGTGATAAATAATTCCTCTGGGTTTGTGCGCGCGGCGTCTCCCAAATATTCCGGAGCGGAAGAAGCTTCAAGCGGCTGCCCGCCGGGAAATTGAATATGAATATCTCTGCTGAATGATTTTGTATCAACGGTTGGGCCATTAGCCGCGCCTGTCCACTCTAATGAACAGGTATAAAAAGTATTTGGCATAGATAAAATCTCATCCTTTACATTTATTTCGGCGAAAAACAAGTGGAAATACTGCGAAGCGCAAATTATTCCGCTGGAACCGCCTCATCATATTGTACCAAACCGGAAGGCGGCAAAAAACGATCTATAAGATCAGAAAATTCGTACACGCCGCCGAAATCTCGTTCATCATTTTGAAATTGTTCATCGGGCTGCTGCCGTTCATCAGATCCCAGCCGCTTCACCAGCCGCAAGCGTTCAAAAGATGTAAACGCCTGATAAAATGCCCGCTGATTCATTCTGGCGCGCTGCGACGCACGGCCTGCTGATCTATTGGCAGAAGCTGTTCCTGCCGCCGCGCGTTTAGCTTTCGTCTTCATCGCAGGCGAGGCAGTTTCTTCGTCGTCATTTTCTTCTTCAATATCAGATTCAGTGGTAAGCGCATTGGCAATTACCGTTTCATCAAAGCTTAGCCAAGGCGATTGATGCGCTCCTTCATCGGCAACATAGCGATAAAGCTCTGCAAAGCGAAACATCGCTGCGTTTTCAGATCCCTCCAAAAGCCGCACGCTACGATAGGCGCGAATAAGGCACGCATAAGCAGTTTGTTTACGGGTAGTCAGTTCAAACACATCGGCAATGCATAATTCGCGATTGCGCGGAGGCGACGGCCAATATGCGCGCGCCCATTTCCCTACGCGAAGCTCTATGCGGGCGCCTAATTCTTCTTCAAAAAAAGTCTGTTCCGAAGCAATATGGCGCGAAAGCCAATGAAACTCTTCAGGAAACTCATCCTGAAACACACAGCTTTGTTCAATCAGCATCCGCCGAACTTTGCGAGCCGATTCGTTATCCCGTGGCGAAGTATAAAGCGCCATATGCGAGATCCTTTATTCTTTCTCAATAATCATCAAATCCATCCCAAACTCAACTCCCTGGCCGGGCTGGACAAGAATTTCGGTTACTTTGCCCGAAACAGTAGATTCCACTTCATTCATCACACGCAATGTTTCAATTGCAGCAATCACTTGCCCATCACGAACTTTATCACCAACGGATACCAGTGGCTTAGCGCCATGTTTCATAGCCGGATAAAAGCGTCCAACCATAGGAGATTTGACGCTGGTTTTATTTTCCGAAACCGCATTGGCGGTATCCGCAACCGGAGTGGCCTGCTGCTGCGTTGCCGAAGATGCGCCAACAGCGGCAATATCAGCCGGCGAAACTTCCGTTCTGCGCAATGTTAATTTTCGCGAAGTTCCGCCAAGTTCAACGGTAATTTCACTGAGATCAGATGAATCCATTAAAGATACAAGCTGCCTGATTTCCGGTGTTGAAACCCAAGAAATTATTGGGAATTGCTCTGAATTTTCCATAGTATGTGAACGTTTTCCTGCTGATCGTACAGCCATATAAATATCCTGTATTTTGCGTATTACGGCCATTATACCATATTCCGCCACATACTTCAGTTTTCCGCCTGAACATCCTACCGCGCCGCGCGTTCTATAAAGGGCAGAACAAATAATACAGAAAACGCGCCTAAAAGCAGCGCGCGCGAGGCCGCAATGATAACAATTGCCAACTGCTGGCTAAACAGCGCTGTTTTTAACAGCGGATCCACACTTAACAGCGCGCCGTCAACCCCTGTTAGCGCTGCTACTGCCGCAGAAAAAATAACCCAGCATATTGTTGCCGCAATATAGCCCTGCCAAGCATATCGGCGAGCCAACGCAACACTGCCGGAGTCAATATAAATGAGTTTTGCGGCTAAAAAAGCTGCGCGAGTATTTACTACCCAGCAAAACAACGCGGAAATTACCCCAACAATACTCGGGGTAAATGCCGCAATATTTGGGGAACTGCCAGACCCAAAATCGGTTTTGCCTGAAGCAAACAATATTTCGCGCCACAATATTTGTAAATCTCCTTGATGCGCCGAGGCAGTTGAAAAAGAGATAACAATTTGCGCCGCAACCATACCAATTTGCAAAGCCATAAATGTATTGCGCCGATCTAAAATGGCTTTGCTGCTAAAAAATTGCTGCTTCATGTACATGTTTATATTATTCTGCAGATTTGTTTCCGCCGCGTATGGACGAATAAAGGCGGTCACGCAGGGCAAATGTATCCGTTTCGGAAAGTGAAAGCCGCCATAAACCAACGCCAACTGTGCCTATAACAAGCGGAATCAGCATAAGCAGCAATAAATAAGATTGCGCGCCAAACAGCAGAAAAATAATGCCAAGCGAGGCAGCGCAAATAGCTTGAATAAGATAGGTTATAAATAAATGCCCATTCCAACCCAGGCTTTTGCCCCAGCATACCCCTTCTTTGCGCACATCTGCCGGCAGATTGTTCAAAAAACTGATCCGCTGGGTCCATAGCCACGCCAAAGCCGCCAATAGATATAAAACAAACGCCAATTTTTGATTAGACGCGCGGGCAATATGCAGGTTATCATATGGCAAAAACAGCCAGAAAAGTGAAAATGTCCACGCTGCAGCGCGGAATCCGTGCGGCAGATTAAACCAATGCTCTTGGGATTCAAAATCGAGAAAATGTGTGATAAAGGCAAATAAATTACGCGCAATAGCTATTACACCCCAAAGAATGATGATGGATGAAATAACGGCTCCAATAATTTGCAGCGACATAATGCAGTCTTTTCCTTTATGTAAATATTACGAAATGATGCCAGCCAAGGGAAACAGACAAAATATACCTTGAGAAAGACCTGTTAGCGAACCTTGTTTGCAGCGGATTGACAGAATACAGCAATAAGTTCCGCAAAGCAATCCGCTATAAAATGGATACATAAAACAGAACTGCGCGATTTTTATTGAGAAGCGGTATCCAAACAGCGGAACGGCATGTCTTAAAGCAGGTTCAAGGAACTTCTCTGTACTCTTATAATACGAAATATACACATAAAATGCAAAATGTTTGCAGAGCAAACAGGCAATATTATTTTGGGGACTTAAAGCCAACACAAAGCAGCAAAGCAGAGATAATTTTCTCTAATTCCTCATCAGTGACTCTGCCGATGCAAGCGATGAACCGCTTCGTTGAAATAGATTTAATTTGAAAAGCGTCTGCGCCGGAATCTTTTGCAAGATTATTTAAAGGCGACGCAGGGATAGAAATAAACCAAGGCAATGCGCTGTAAGAATCGCGCCAATCGGTTAAAGGCACAATGATTCGCAAAGGAAGCCGCCCTACTTCAGGAACATTAATAACAGCGGCCGGGCGAATTTTTTGAATTTCAGCGCCGATGGCGGGGTCAAATCGAACAGTCCAAATTTCACCCTTAGTCGGCGATATCAGTGAAGTCGTCATCTCCATAAGCTTCAAAACTCGTCAGTTCAGGTGTTTCGTACAGTAATTCTGCGCGAGCTGCGGCAATGGTTAGGGCAGTTTGGCGAACGTAATCTGGCGAAGAGAGAAGGATACGGGGGTCACTAGGTATTTGCGCGGATTTCAGCAATTTTTCATACAAATCGATTGGCATAACAGCTAACACAGGCCTGCCCTGTTCAGTAAGGTATGCAGTTTCACCGCTGGTATTTTGCGCTAACTGGCGGATTTGTTCCAGTTCCTGAGCCGTATCAATAGAGACAGTAATCATAGTGTTAACGACTCCTCATATTATGAAACACAGCAGCGTGTATAAGTGCGCTGAACGGGCTGCCAATTGCAGATATCATGATTTTTCCCTTTTCAGGTTTAAGATTTTGCTCGTATTCAATGAAATTGCTATAGTCTTTAATGTAACTATACCAAACACTAAAAATTGGCCTATACGGCTGCGGTCTTTAAAACTTTACAGATAACACATCTGCGCAATGATATTCTGCAGTGTTGAAAATGCAAAAGACATACCAGATAAACGGAATCAATGCTGTGATGTTCAATAAATCATCACATGCGACATAGTTCGATAAATATCGTTATCGTCACCTAACCATCTTTATTGATACCATATTTAGGCTATTTTTGTCAACAAACTGTTTTTCTTTCAGGACTTTCGCCGCCAAGCTTGGCGCCACAAAACAAAAAATACTATGAAAAACCCACTAAATTGCCGTCTTGCAGCGCCAAATCCTGTTTTTTTATGCCACTTTGGCTATTTTAACGATTTTTATCCTTTGAATGCGCCAATATCCATTGGACAATATCACCATCCAACTCAGTTCTATCAACCTCAAATTCGCTGTCGTGGGCATAATTGGTGTATTGCTTGAATATTTTATCCTGAGACGGAATAAGATCATGCGCCTGCTTTGTAGCAGCTGGCGAAACCGCTAAATCTTTTTCTGCTTGTATGGTATAGAGGGGTATCGTAATTTTCGACGCCATTGTCATTGTTTTCTGGCGCATAAGCGTTATTTCATAATAAAACCGCTTGGTGCGGGATGATACCCAATAGGGATCTTGCTTCAGCATTTCTGCAGCGGTTGCATTCGTCGTCATGCCGGAAGGATTGCGATCGTCCGGCAGAGTTACTATACCTTTAGAGCCAAACAATCCGCCTAAAAAAATCGAAAGCACTGAACCCAGCGGCAGTTTTGCGGTATCCGCAATCCATGGATTCATTAAAATAACGCCGCCGAGTTTTTGTTGATGTTCTGCTGTGTATTGAATTGCAAACACCCCACCCATGCTATGCCCTAACAGAAAAATTTCCGTTCCCGGCAGTTCATGGTGAATAAAATCCGTCATTCGATCAATATCCGTTAAATATTCCTGCGCAGAATGTACATAACCGCGCGCGCCACCTGATCTGCCAAACCCTTGATGATCCATCGCAAAAACATTAATTCCTTTCGCCGCTATTGCGTTGCCCATATCAATAAACCAGCCGCTATGCGCGCCTAAACCATGCAAGATAAACAACGTAGCCGGAGCATTTGCTATCCAATACCTGTAAAATATATCCGGTCTTCCCGGCGCAGTCAACCTTTCAGATCCAACTTTACCGCCGGCAGGCGCTTGCATAATACCCCAATCACCGGGGGATTCGGTGCGATACAATGATGATTCCATGGTTTCTCCTAAATTTTTAAATAAGAAAATGCGCCGCAAGATGAGAAATTATTAACGAACAGCCAAATAGCCGAAGCGTTATAGACCTGAACACAAGTAAAACAGAAGGCAGCATGCCTTTTGCCGGAGCCGGAGTGTCCCCTGTTCCTTCTTTTAGGCTC
This sequence comes from Chloroflexota bacterium, assembly GCA_021778805.1. Lineage (GTDB taxonomy): Bacteria > Chloroflexota > Ktedonobacteria > Ktedonobacterales > JACDGC01 > JAJYBV01. Next base: position 20,585 of record JAJYBV010000015.1, read on the forward strand.
AGGTCGCTAAAAACCTTTGTACTCTCATCTAATTATTGACATAAAGAATTGGTATTTTACCAATATTCGGCAAAATAGTATATAATCAAAAAACAGACACAATACCAATTTCGCTTGCTATTGTATCATGAGCAAGGCATACTCGCTACAAATATCAACATTTAGTTAAAGCCAAGAATTTGGACGGATCTTATGTTTCAAACAACCTTGCCGATTACCAATGCGCCTGAATTGGATGCGTTAGGTATTTTAACTTCAACGTTTCCGGTTATTCAATCATCATCCCTTGTTATTTTACATGTTGAAAAAGCGCGTCAACTGGCGCAATCGTGGGCAAACACCCGCTGGCCCGAAGATACTTGGGACACCGATCTGCATTTTACAGACGGAAGCGCACGTACCTTAAATTGGATGCTTTTGGTTGATGCGCTCAATTTTTGTTTTTGGAGCGAAAAACAACTTCCCAGATGGCGGGTAAAACATGGTGAACGCTGGGTAGATGGCTATGCGGCGCTGGCAGCGGCGTTATCTCGCGCGGCGCGAAACAACATTCCAATATGGAATGCGGCATATTTACAATCTATTTCGGAGGAAGATCTCCGTTCTATACTTCATCCCGATGATGAACCTAATATTCCGGAAATTCCGCTATTCGCCCAGCGCCTTGCCAACGCGCGGGAAGTTGGCGCAGTTTTAGAAAATTCTTTTGCCGGAGAAGCTGTAAATCTTATACACGCCGCCAACAATGACGTCGTAAAACTTGTGCAGTTAGTCGCCGAACAATTTACTTCCTTTCATGACACTGCTGTTTGGCGTGGATCAAATATTTTCTTTTATAAACGCGCTCAAATTTTTGCCGGAGACGTAATCACTGCATTTCCGGATTCGCCTTGGGGCATTCTAACTAACGCCAACAAACTTACCGCATTTGCGGACTATAAAGTGCCGCAAATACTTCACAGATTGGGCATTCTTTCCTATAAACCACAGCTAGAAAAAATTTTAAAAAGATATACCCTTATTCCGGCCGGTTCTGAAGAGGAAATTGCCATTCGAGCCGGAACTATTTGGGCAGTGGAAATATTGCGCAGAACAATTGCAGAAACAGAGCCATCTATCAGCGCAGTGCAAATAGATCATCGGCTGTGGAATGAAAGCCAAATACCTGTGCCAAATGATATACCCTATCATCGCACCATAACCATGTTTTATTAATGCCGCAAATGATACCGCCATTTAATCATCAGTATTCGGCCGCGCAAGCCTTTCAATAAAACGCAAGGTTTCGCGCCGGCCGTCTTCATAACCTGCGCGGCGATCTGCGGCGAAAGTATCGCCACTTGTTTCGGCAAACATCGCTGTTTGCGCCCACATATACCATTCCGGCGCAAAACGCCCCAAACTTTTCTCCGTAATTTCTCTTAAATTACGCTCTGCTTCATCAAACCATTCTGCGGCGCCTTCGATAAACACGATTTCACGATCAAGCATTATATTTTCTTGCAGATCTTTTTCCTGTTTTTCCGGCTGCATATGCAGATTGCGCAGATGCAGCAGTGTTACATTTTGTGCGTCACGGCGCTCAGCCTTGCAGTGTTCCAGCCACAAAAACGCTGCTTCGGCCAGAAGCGAAGGCGGAGAGCCTTCCGGAGGAAATAAATCTTCCTCCGAAATCACTTTATCCTCCGATTGCTGTTCCACAACATTGTTCGCATCTGCCGCAGAATCCTCAGCGTTGGTATCAGATTGCGCATACATGCGTCCGCCTTGGCGTGCCCAACCGGAAACACCAAATTTAGATTTTTGGTTATTGTTCTGATCCATATTCTCTTTGCAATGACTCCAAATGCTCCGCGTCTACCAGCGCCTCTATCAGGGCATCGATTTCGCCGTCTAATATTTTTGGCAAATTATGCCAAGAAAGATTAATTCGGTGATCGGTGACTCGGTCTTGCGGAAAATTATAGGTGCGGATCTTTTCAGCGCGGTCACCAAACATAACTTGCGAGCGCCGCGCAGCGCCTTCTTCATCAGCGCGTTTCTGCTGCTCTAAATCCCACAGGCGCGACCGCAGCACCGACATAGCGCTTGCTAAATTTTGGATTTTAGAGCGTTCATCTTGGCACGTAACTACAATACCGGTTGGCATATGAGTGATGCGCACGGCAGAGTCTGTCGTATTAACACCCTGGCCGCCATGCCCGGCAGAACGAAAAACATCTATGCGAATATCTTTATCATCAATATGTATTTCAATATCTTCTGTTTGAGGCATTACAATAACTTTAACGGTAGAGGTATGCAGCCTGCCACCAGATTCTGTAACGGGAACCCGCTGGACGCGGTGCGAACCGCCTTCAAACTTTAGCCGCGAATAGGCGCCTTTGCCATGAATTTGCATCACAACTTCTTTGTATCCGCCAACGCCGCTTTCGTTAAAATCAATAATATCAGTTTTCCATTGGCGCCGCTCGGCGTAGCGCAGGTACATGCGGAACAGCTCACCGGCAAAAAGCGCAGCCTCATCACCACCAACACCGGCCTGAATGGTCATAATTGCGTCGCGTTCTTCCATAATATTTTTTGGAAGCAGAGCTATTTTTATCTCTTGCTCCAGTTTATCCGACTTTTCGCGGAGTTGATCCATTTCTTCCTTGGCTAAAGCTCGTATTTCTGCGTCTTTTTCACTTAATAGCGGCTCAGTTTCTTGCAAAAGCTCTTGCGTAGCTTTCCAATCGGTATAGAGGGTCATCACATCATCTAACGCAGCGCGTTCTTTGCCATATTTTTCAAGCAGCGCAATATCCTGAAAAGTTTCCTGCATTGAAAGCAGACGCTCAAGTTCATTATAGCGTTCCTGAACAGCGCTCAATTTCTTGAGCAAGTTTGTGTCCACAGCGCCTCCCAAAACAACAAAATAAGGTAAGATAGTTTAAAAGCCTGAAAAATAAGCTTTATACAAACATGGTATCATTCATGTGCTATGCACATTGTATCACGAAATATGGGGTTTTTGCTGCCTCTTGCCAAACAAAACCTGCACAATTATTGATGTTGAGTGTACTATAGATATGACTTGCTTGGGTCATCAGTCCCAAAGTTGTAACAATCCGTAAAGTTAATACAATGGACTTGAATATAAACCATAAACATGGTAAAGTATACAGTAGAGGATTGCGAAATCCTAATTTAAATATCAGTTTATTATGTACAGGAGGCTTCAAGGCACAGTATGTTTACCTATGAAAGTGTTCTACGGGCAATCGGCCAAGATATCGACCACAAAGAAGTTGTTCGGTTTACCATTCGTGAAACGGATTCAGGCATAGCCATAGATGGATTCGATCGCCACACATCGGCGCCGGTTTCAATTGACTATACTTTGAGTGACATTGCTCAGCTTGTCAGCGAAAATGAAATTGAAGTGTCTGACTCTTCAATTGATCAATCAACCATTGAAGCGCACACGCTGAAAGAATTTTTAGCAAAACATCAGGTTTTAGTAGCCCGAGCGTAAACAGAACACTTTTTCCAACCCATTCAAGAAAAGACCCATTTATGGGTCTTTCTTTTTATTTCTGGTTATAAAAACACACTGCCGCTAAATTTTAACATAATCAGTTGCATTATCATCTAAATTATCTTTGCGATGATAATAGCGTTCTGTCGTTCGTGGATCTGCGTGGCCGGCGGCATATTGCACTTTATGCAGCGGCGCACGGCCCTCCAGCGCCAATGTTATGAATGTGTGGCGCAGAGAATGCGGCGTTATATTTGCTGTTATACCTGCTGCGCGTACATGCCGCTTTACAATATACCAAATAGCGTCGGGAGTTAAACCGTTTTGCCCAACAGGAAAATAGCGCGCATCTTCTCCTCTGCCAATTTTCCGCACTTCCACAAACAGCGGATCATCTTTTGCAGTTTCCTCTGCGCCGCCTGACCGACGCACCACATCTGCCCGAAGTTCCAGCCATGTTTGTATCGCGCGCCAAACATCCACAGGCAATTTAACTATACGCCGCTTGTTCCCTTTACCATACACAGTAAGAGTATGGTGGCCGCGCTCCAGTTTCATCGAATCTAATTGCAGTGTACCAATTTCAGAGCGGCGCAGCCCAGTACGCAGCAAAAGAGAAAGCAGCGCAAAATCACGTGCGCCAAGCAAGGTAGTTTGGTCAATTGCATCGAGAATAGTTCGCGCGTCAAAAGAATCCAGCGCAATAGTTGGGCTTTCATCGGCAATGCGCATTTGCTTCAGGTGAACGGATGGATCGGCAATAATCTCTTTGCGCAGCAAAGCTTCTTGAAACAAAGACCGCACCACCGAAAGCCGCCGATTAACAGTAGCCGGAGCATAACGCGAAATAAGCCAAGAGCGATACGCAATTAAATCATCACGGTTAACGCTGTTTAAATCTTCCCTCCCAATTGCGCCTAAAAACCGCTGAAACAGCAAAACATCACCTTCATAAGCGCGCCGGGTATTTTCCGAAAATTGTCCGGCAATCAGCGCATCCTGCGCCGGCGCCAATTCATCCATACCCGGTAAAAAAGTTTGTGTTTCAAAAGGTATCATTGGAATTATTGCCATGCGCTCCGCGGCCGGTGGCCTGCCGCGAGTTTCTTTGCGTCGGCGCGCAGGTTTTAGCTGTTCAGGCGGAAACAGCGGTGTTTCAAGAAATTCATCTTCATCCATGGAATTTTACCTATGCGTTTTCACTGCTTTAAAAAGAATTTTATCATCCATAAATGAAAGCGGCTGCCCATTTTGGTCATATTCAAACGCAAAATATTGCTGGGTCGGCGCATCGATTTCACAGGCCAGACGAATTGTTTCCGCCTGTGCGCTAGCGTCTTTCACACCGCGGGCAAGCCAATCAGCAAAATCGTGCTTCTTGCGGAAATATGTTATTTTCTCAACAGTAAAACCGGCTCCGGCAAAAAATCTCTGCCATTCCGCCAATGTATACGAACGAATATGCGTAGGGTCGCGAACTTTTTCAATCGTATTAATAAACGTATCCAGCTTACCATCATCCGGCGCTACGCTATCTTCAATCACACATATACCGTCAGGCTTTAATACGCGCGCCATTTCAGAAATAGCTTTTTGCGGATCTAAAAAATGATGCGGCGCTATTCTGCAGGAAACACGGTCGAATGTATCATCAGGGAAATTGAGCTGTTCGGCCGGTGTAACAACGCAAACAACGTTTGTAATATTTCGTTCAGCCGCCAGTTCCGCTGTACGATCCAACATTTCAGGGGTTATATCTGCCGCAAATACTTGCTGAACAAATGGCGCGGCCGCAAGCGCGGTATGCCCGGCTCCTGTAGCGACATCTAGCGCTTTGTGCGTTGCGTTCAGGTCCAGCAGTTCAATCAACATTGCTAAATCATTATCATGCGCATGGCCGGCGCTTACGGCATATTGCTGTGAGGCTGCTGCAAAATGTTTAATCGTTTGATCATATTGAGATGACATGGTGTTATCCTTATTTTTTAGAAACGTTGTTTTAATTATACCATATGCGCATCAAAAATCTTTACAAACCAACATGCGCATGATACAATACGGACATGAGTGAAATATTACATCGAATTGAAGATCTTCGCAGCCAAATCCATTCTTTTATGGTGCGTCTTTGACCTGGATCGCAAAACACAGGAAATACAATCAATTGAACAAGCGTCTCTACATCCGGATTTTTTTGCTGAAAGAGAGCGTTCTTTAACGCTAATGCAGCGGATGGCTTCATTGCGTGATGAAGTAGATTTATGGAATAATCTGCTGGAAAAAGCTCAATCACTGTATGAAATTCAAGAACTTTTAGATGAATCCCCCGACACCGAACTAGCCGCCGAAGTAGCAGATACCTATCGTGAATTATGCGATACGTTGGAAACTGTTAAACTTTCTTTATTACTGCAAGGCCCATATGATTCCAGTGACGCAATATTATCGATACATGTTGGCAACGGCGGTGTAGACGCCCAAGATTGGGTTGAAATGCTTATGCGCATGTATCTGCGCTGGGCGCAAAAGCAAAATTATAAAACTGAAACGTTGGATATTTCAGAAGGTGAAGAAGCCGGCCTAAAAAGTGTTACAATCGAAATACACGGCCGCAGCGCCTACGGCAATTTACGCAGTGAAGCCGGAGTTCACCGGTTAATTCGGCTTTCGCCGTTTAACGCTGCGCACCTGCGGCAAACTTCATTTGCTAAAGTGGAATTGCTGCCGGATATTGCGCAAAATATTGAAATCGTCGTCCGCCCGGAGGATATTGAGGTAGACACTTATCGCTCTACAGGCGCCGGCGGCCAGCATGTAAATAAAACTGATTCAGCAGTGAGAATACGCCATAAAGCAACCGGGATTGTAGTTACGTGCCAAAATGAGCGTTCGCAAATTCAAAATCGTGAAGTTGCTATGCGCATCCTCAAAGCAAAGTTGTTTGAGCTTGAAGAACGAAAACGCGCGGAACATGAAGCAAGTTTGCGCGGCAAACATGTTGATATTGCATTTGGCTCGCAGATCCGCACAGTTACACTGCAGCCCTACACCTTAGTCAAAGATCATCGCACCGGCGCGGAAACGGCAAACACCACCGGGTATTTGGATGGCGATTTGGATATTTTTATACGCGCATTTTTAGAGGCGCAGGTCTCGTAATCTGCTTCATCTAAAGCATCGAGTCAATTTCAGCATTAGTTACCGGCCCAAATGCGTAATATATTTGGCGCCGGCAAGTCTCGGGTACCAGCGCCGCAGCCAATACGCCGCACCTGCATAGTTTTCATCCCCGGATTGGCGTATTCCGCCAATATTGCAGCTCCGGTAGGGGTAACCAGCTCGATATCCGATGGAAACACGCCGGAAGTTTCTCGCACTGTTAAGCCTGCTTGCGCTATAATTTCCAGCGTAACCGGCGCAGGAAGCGGATACATGCCATGCGACATTTTCCATGCGCCGCGCTGCGCCGGAAGCGGCCCCATATAAATATTTTTCGGCGCTATAGCCGCAAACCCCATGCAGGCGCCCAATACATCAACAACCGTATCTAATCCGCCCAGTTCATGAAAATGCACTTCATCTGCGGGGACGCCATGCGCCCTGCTTTCCCCTTGCGCAAGCATCGTAATAATATTTTGGGCGTGTGCGCGAACCTGCTCGGAAACCGCAGCAGCGGCAAAAATATTGCGCAGTTGCGGCAGTGACAAATATTCCGGCGCATCAGCATCCTCAACAGAAACGCTAAAATGCGCGGCGCGTAAATGCTGTTTTTGCGTAATTTCACATCGTGCAGATAAACTGCGGTATCCCAAGCCATCTAAAACAGTTTGCAGCGGCTTTAGGGATACACCCAAATCATATAATGCGGCATTAATCATATCACCGGCCGCGCCGGCAAAAGGATCGATATACAACGTTTGATAATCAAACGTTTCTTCAGCAGATTGCTCGGAACTCACTCTTTAACCGCCTCAACCAATCCGTTTTCCCAGCGTAATTTCATTTCCGCAACGGGAAGTTCTACGCCTAAAAACTGAAAGGCAGCGCCGCCGGCCGTTCCAAGTTTTACGAACGGAATATCATACGCTGCGGCCATGCGAAGCGCTTCCGCCTGTTTCTCTGGGCTGATTCCCACCAATATCCGTGATGGAGCTTCACCAAACAGCGCCGATATGGGCGAATCCACCTGTATTGACTTTTCTTGTGTTACCCCGATATCAGACCAAATAGCCATTTCTGCCAGCGCACACGCTAACCCGCCGTCAGAACAATCGTGTGCGCACTGTAATAGTGCGGCGGCGTGCGCTTCCGTTATAAATTTCTGCAGCCGCGCCTCTAGCGCGAGGTCAATTTGTACCGGACGGCCAGCTACAATTTGCTTTTGCGCCGCCATATATAAAGACCCTGCTAAAGATGCAATTTGATCATACCATGGCCCCATTAAATAGATTCCATCACCGGTCTGCAAATTAGATGATGGCAGCGGCCTGAGGTTATGTTCCAGCAAACCCACCATACCAATGACCGGAGTGGGATATATTGCCGAGCCTTGAGACTCATTGTATAAGCTAACATTACCGCTTACTACCGGTGTTTGCAAAGCTTTCGCCGCTGCGGCCATGCCATCAATTGCCGAGGCTAATTGGTAATAGACTTCAGGTTTTTCAGGATTGCCAAAATTTAAGCAGTTGGTTAAAGCAACTGGGGTTGCTCCGGCGCAGACGCAATTACGCGCAGATTCGGCAACCGCCATGGCGCCGCCATTAAACGGATCCAAATATACCATGCGGCTAACACAATCGGTGGATACCGCAAGCGAAACGCCGGTTGGCGCGCCTTGTTCATCCCGCATCCGCAGCACTGCCGCATCGCTGCCCGGGGCTATTACTGTATTATTGCCCACTAGATGATCGTATGTTTGATAAACACTTTTCTTGCTGGCAATATCTGGGTGAGCCAACATAGCAAGCAATTCCGCAGAAAGACTCTCCGGCGCAGGCACAGCGCTGAAATCAAACTGCCAAAGCTGCGCAATCGCAGGATCTTGAAGGCCTTCGCGGGTATACATTGGTGTTTTTTCCGTTAAATAATCCGTTGGAATTTCAGCTAAAACCGTATCACCATCTTTAATCCGCAACGCAGGTTCTTCAATAACATACCCAATACAATCGGAATGAAGCCCCCATTTGGCAAATATCCCTTGCACATCCGCAATATGTTCTTTGTCGACAATTGCCAGCATGCGTTCCTGAGATTCAGAGAGCATCACCTCATAAGCCGACATACCAGACTCGCGGCGCGGAGCTTTTGCAACATCAATTTCCACACCGCACCCGCCTTTATGCGCTGTTTCTACGCTGGAACTCGTTAAACCGGCCGCGCCAAGATCTTGCAAACCGACTAACCAGCCTGTGTCTCTTAATTCTAAGCATGCTTCCAGCAATAATTTCTCTAAAAACGGGTTGCCAACCTGCACGGCAGAGCGTTGGGTAGACCCAGGATCGGTTACGGAGGCAAACGTTGCCCCATGGATACCATCTCGCCCGGTATCGGCTCCAACTAACAGTAGGGGATTACCGATCCCAGAAGCTTTCGCCGAAATCATTTTATCTTTTGGCGCAACCCCGATACACATTGCGTTAACCAGAATATTTGCGGTATACGTGTCATCAAAACTTACTTCACCGCCAACGGTCGGTACACCGATACAATTGCCATAATGGCCAATTCCGCCAACAACACCATGAAACAAATAGCGGGTGCGGTTCACATCTAAAGACCCAAAGCGTAACGAATCCAGCAAAGCAATTGGTCGGGCGCCCATAGTAAATATATCGCGCAAAATACCGCCTACACCAGTAGCGGCTCCTTCAAAAGGTTCGACAGCGCTGGGATGGTTATGGCTTTCAATTTTAAAAACAACCGCCAAATCGTTACCGGCGTCTATAGCGCCGGCGTTTTCCGAACCCGGGCCAAATAAAATCCGCGCACCGGTTGAAGGCAAGCGTTTTAAGAGCGGTTTGCTGTTTTTATAGCCGCAATGTTCGCTCCACATCGCGCCAAAAATACCAAGCTCTACATGGTTTGGCGCACGGCCGAGGAGATCTTTTATGAGTTGAAATTCGGAGCGTGAAAGCGCTGTTTCACGTAATTGAGCGTCTGTCGGATCGGAGATAATTTGTATATCTTGGCGCATGAAATAGTCCTTGAGAAATAAAAGTTGACACTTCATTGTATCACGCAGCGAAGCACAATCGGCGAACTAATAAAAAAACGCCTTTATCAGCGCGGGTGCGCAAATAAAAGCGTTTCAAAGATACATTAACAATCGGTAATAATTATAGGCCAGAGCATACAAACGCATAAAGCAGGAGGCAGCATGCCTCCTGACGGGGTAGGGAATGTCCCCCGATTCCTCTTATTCGTTTTTTAGGCTCAAGTCTCTAGCCAAGGCGCTTGGCCACTGCGATAACAGAATCAGCAACTTTTTCCAGTTCTGCATCGGTCAAAGCCGGATGTACGGGAAGCGCCAGCACCTGTTCAGCGGCAGCTTCGGATTCCGGGCAGTTGCCGGTTACGCCAATTTCTTGATAATAGGGCTGATGATAAATTGTGCGCGGATAATAAATACCAGTTCCAACACCCAATTCAGCCAAAGCAGAAATCCATTGATCACGGTTTTTCCGCGCGCGGATAGTATATTGATGGAACACATGACGATAGCCATCAGCAACAACCGGTGTTTGTACATAATTGGCTAAGCGCTCAGTTAAGTAGGCAGCGTTAGTAATCCGTTTTTGTGTAAACTGCTCTAATTTAGGGAGTTGCGCTAACCCAATTGCGGCGTGAATATCCGTCATACGCAGGTTATACCCTAAAGCAATTTGTTTGTAGCGTTCTTTCTGCCCTTGATTGCGAATGATGCGAATTTTATCGGTAAACTCTAAGTCATCCGCCGTTACAGCGCCGCCTTCCCCGGTTGTAATATTTTTAGTGGGATAAAATGAAAAGCCGCCTGCAGTAAAGCTGCCTACCGGTTGACCATTGATTGATGCTGCATGGGCTTGGCAAGCGTCTTCTACCACAACCAAATGATGCGCTTCAGCTATTTTCATAATTGCCGGCATATCAGAGGGATAGCCAAATAAATGCACCGGCATAATCGCTTTAGTTTTTGGGGTAATTGCTTGTTCAATTAATGCAGGGTTCATATTATAGGTTAGGGGATCAATATCTACAAATACGGGTATTGCCCCGATGATTTCAACAACATTGGCAGTAGCAGCGAAGGTAAACGGTGTAGTAATAACCTCATCACCGGCTTTTACGCCATAGGCTAAAAGAGCTAAATGCAAAGCGGCTGTTCCGGAATTTACGGCAACTGCATCTTTAGTATGGCAAACTGCGGCAAATTTTTTCTCAAATTCCGCAACGTTTGCCCCTTGAGCTAATTGCCCAGAAGCCAAAGCATGCGCTACAGCTTTTTGTTCATCTTCACCGATTAACGGATGTGCGATAGGAATCATATGTTTTGGGTTTCTCCTAAATTTCTAAATTGACTGGAAAGCTCTGCTTCTATCATATACCAATTTTGCCAAATCTGCTATTTTGATAGATATTCCTGCCGAATAAATGGCTTTCCTGCAGTATCACAAATGAGGAACCCAAACAATAATTCTATGGCTTATCAATTGAATCAGCTATGGCCGGCGCGTTTTTTTTTCTTTCTTCTTGCTGAAGGTGATAGTATAGATATATTCCTAATACCACAAACCCAAATATAAACATGAACGTCACCCAATCCGATGTTTCATCCAAAAATCCGGTAACATGCGTTAGTGCAATCCTAACAGCTCCAACTGCCGCATTCCCTGCAAAAAAGTAGAATGAAGACCAAATTGCCGCAGCAACAAAAGTTGATGGGAAAAATACAATATAGGGAACTTCAGATACACCAGACATAACAGTAGTGGGAATGCGCAGACCTGGGATCAGCCGGCCGGCAATAATCATAATTGCGCCACGTTTGCGGAACCATTCCTCAATTTGATCTGCGCGTTTTAAATTTATATGTAAAAATTTGCCATATTTATATAAAATTGGCCTTCCGCCTTTGCGCACAATCCAATAAAGAATGGAAGAACCGGTAAAAACAGCGAGTGTTGAGATTCCAATTATGGAAAAAGGATATAAAAACCCGGAATGATGTCTAGCGCCTGCAATTGCTACAAGCACATCACCCGGTATTGGAATTGGCAGACCAGCTTCTTCCAATGTTAGAAATATAAATAGCGCCGCTAATTGGTGCAGGCCATAAAAATCAAATATTAATTTGACAAAAGCATGCAATCGCGCATAATGCATGAAACTTTCCCTTCTTCAAAAACGTCCCGTTGTTCCCTTTTTCAGAGCAAAATATTTACTTACAGTATCGTGATTTATTTCTCAGCATTTTCTCAGATTTCAGTATAGCATAAGATACAAATCGGTTAAAAGCACATATTACTTAATATTTTCACTTCTTCGAGCAAACATAAAGCAGTATTTATTCTCTTATTTAAAACGATTCAGCAGGTCAAGAAGTATCTTCATTACGTTTTTGTTACATATTTCACAATTGAATGCCACAAATTTCAAAAAAATATGGAGCATTCATCCAATTGATAAACGCAGCCACCGAGTTTCAATTGGCTTTTCTCAGCAAAAATCTGCCATTTTGTGTTACAGAAAGCCCGTAAAGTCGCTGTGCCTTGAGGTATGCAAATGAAAGGGCTTGCGTTGGTGTGAGCCAGTGGTTGTTTTCCGGCTGAATCTGTGTTATACTTGGGATGAAGTCTGGCGAAAAGAGGCGCAAGCCGAAGCCATATCGTCCTACCGGACGATGAGACTTCATTTTATACTTTTTTCTGTACCGTAGGGCATACGGTAACAGGCCAGTCTTGCACTGGCGTAACGCTTGGGGACAGATGGGCCACTGGCAGTGCGACGTAAGCCACACTGATATGTCCACTGGCTGAACCAAGAATCTGCTACGGCTTTCGCCTATGCAGAGAGCAAGATACATTCGTTATAGCCATAAACGCCGGAGGCTGTTCTATGAATGACGATATTGCCCGCGCAGATGCGCCATTTCGCTTTACTATCGGATCGCTGAATGTGTACATTCTGAACGATGGAGTTTTCCGCCTGGATGGCGGTGGTATGTTTGGCAGAGTGCCCAAAGTTTTATGGGAAAAAGTGGTGACGCCAGACCATTTGAATCGTGCGCCGCTTTCCATGAATAGTATGCTGTTTGAAGAAAACGGCAAACTTATTTTAATGGAGACCGGTTACGGAGATAAATTATCCGCCAAAGAATATGAAGCTTTTGGGTTAACTCGGCCGCAAGGGTCTTTATTAGATCAATTGGCAAAAATCGGGGTAAAACCAGAAGATATTTCAATCGTCATCAACACCCATTTGCATGGTGACCACGCCGGATGGAATACCCGTTTTAAAGATGGCGACCCCACCGCAGGAGTAGTTCCCACGTTTCCCAACGCTATATACATCACGCAAAAGCTGGAATGGGAACATGCTGCGCATCCAACCGAGCTTACTGCGCCGGGCTATCCTTCAAACAACTTCCATGTTTTAAAGGAAACCGGAATGTTGCATTTAATTGAGGGTGAAACGCGCGTCAGTCCGACGATTTTGCTAACTCCAACACCTGGGCACACAATCGGGCACCAAAGTGTATGGGTAGAATCGGGAATGGCTGCGGCGTTGTTTACCGGCGACGCCGCAGTTATGGGAGTGCATTTAGAGCGCCTGAATTGGGTTAGCGGTGTAGATAATTTTCCGATACAAAGCGTAGAAACCAAACGCGCATTAGTTGAAGAAGCGCTGAAACGCCAAGCTTCGGTTGTTGTAACACACCACCCGTTTCCCGGCCTTGGGATACTGCACCGTGAGGAAGGTCAGCGCCGCGCAGTTTTCCAAGAAATTACAAAACAGTCATAATTCGTTTCCGGGCGGCAGGTATACTGCGCACTAAATCAGTAATCAGCAAGCCGGAATCCAGCGCGTCAATAGCCTGCGCCGCATGGAATCCGGCGACGCTATGCAGCGCCACACCAGCTTTTGCTGCTTCAAACTCACCTAGGCCTTGTGCAAGCAATCCAGTGATTATACCGGCCAATGCATCACCAGATCCGGCCACAGCTATTGCCGAGTTTGGCTTCGCAAAAATAGCCGGCAGCGTATCTGCTTGCGGTGTTGCAATAATAGTTATAGCGCCCTTCAGCACGACAATATGCCCCCATTGCTGCGCATAATCCTTTGCTGTTTGCAGCCTATCCATTTCTCCGTTTGAAATTTCAGCGCTGCCACCGATTAGCCGTTTCATTTCTCCGGGATGCGGTGTTAATACTGTATTAGCCGGAATACACTTCGGCCAATCTTTTTCAGCGCTTAACAAATTCAAGCCATCCGCGTCAATCACCAATTTGGGGCGCTGCCCATCAGGCATTTCCTTAACGCGGCGCAAAAAATCCAGTAAAAATTGTTTTGTTGCAATGTCTTGCCCTAATCCTGGGCCAATTAATATTGCAGAACAAGACACCGCCGCTGCTGCGGCGCTGTTTGCTCTAGGTATTGCCTCATCGGAACTTAAGCAATACACAGCTTCCGGCAATGCTGCAGTGTACACAGCAGCGCGTTCCGGAGTTGTTGCAATTTGTATTAATCCGGCGCCACAGCGCGCGGCAGCGGAAGCGGCAATCAAAGCGGCTCCGGGAAATTGATTCGAGCCTGCGATAATCAGCGCTTTGCCAAAAGCGCCTTTATAACTGTTAAGATTTCTCTGCGGAAGCAGCTTTGCGGCCGCTGTATAATCTAATAATTCAGCAGTCCCGGTAATCGGCATTTCAACCGGTAGCCCAATAGAGCCGGTATGCAGCTCGCCTACATACGGAAATGCCGGAAAAAATAGTAGGCCGGTTTTGGGAAAAGCTAATGTTATAGTTACATCCGCGGTAATTGCGCCTTCATCTGTTGCGCCAGTATCGCAGTGCACGCCGGTGGGATTATCTATAGCTACACACAGCGGCGCATGTTGGTGCGCGGCGCGTGTTTGTTGTACTAACCGGCATACATCTAATAAAGTTCCGCTTAAAGGGCGGGAATGCCCAATGCCCAACAATGCATCTACAACCACATCACAAGATTGCATTTCAACGGTAAGAGCCTGTAAATCTTCCGCAAGCGCCTTTATTCCGGCAGATGATTCCAAAGTCATAGTTTTTAAATGAAACAGACTAATTTCCGCGCCCCACTCCTGTATACGGCCAGCCATTACCTTACCATCGCCGCCATTATTGCCGGGTCCAATTAAAAACAGCCATCGCGATTGCCTCAAGGGCTTACCAAACCAATCGGCAGCAATTCTTGCCGCGCTGTCCCCGGCTGTTTGCATAAGTTTCTCACCGGTAAGGCCATACACAAGTTCAGCATTTTTTTCAATGGCCCGCATTTGTTCCACTGTCACCACAATCATTGGAACACCATCCTTTTCCATATGAAAAGATATATTAGCCTAAACAAAATTTTTACTTTGAAAGCCGATCAATAGCCTCTTTAGGGTTTTGCAATGAGCGGAAAGAAGCGAGCAAATTTTTATAAAGCGCCTGAAGCTGTGAAGTTTGAAGTTTTTTATCGTTTTCAAAGTATGCTAAAGCGGCCATACCAATAGACCAAGTACCGGCAGCAGCCATTGCGCCGGAGATTAGGTCACCACCAAATGGAGCAGCTTTAGCGGTTTCCTCGGCCAAGTAGCGGATCAGCAAGCTTCCGGCTATAGCAGTAATCAATTCTTTGGCGTTTTCCGAGCTAATAGGGTCACCAAATAGCGCGGCGATTCGCAGAACCATTCGGATTTGCGCGCTGAGGATAATAGGTATATCGACGAGAGGAATCGGCTCTAGTCCTGCAGTCAGGGTGATGAGCGCGGAATTGCGGATGATTCTTTTAGCGGCGTCGGAGCGATACACCGGAGCCGCTTTGCCAATCAGCAGCGCGGCATCGGGGCTAATCTCTATTATCGCGGGAATCAAATCATCCAATACATGGTCACCGCGCAAAGCAGAAACAGCAATAATATGGCGCATATTCAGCGCCGCAACCGCAGATTGACGCAGTTCCTCGGAATATGCAGGCAAGTCACACTTATTTAAAGCAATAATAACAGGTTTACCAATATCTTGTAAGGCAGCAAACAATTCTATTTCAGTTTCTGTAATTGGATGAGAGCCATCCAGCACAAAAAGCGCCGCAACCGCTTGTTTCACTTCATCGAGCTGAATTTGTTTTTTATGGCCCGGAGTATCAACAAGAGTAAACATACCAAACGAAGTTACTACAGAATCAGTTGTCGAGCCAGATTTTTCGGAAACAGGTGAACGGTATTTTCCTTGCAGAGTATTAAACAAGGTAGATTTTCCGGAATTTGGCGCGCCAACAATAGCAATTTTCTGCCGAAGTTCATTTCGCACATCGGTTTCAGCGGCAGACCAGTTTACTGCATCCCATAAACCTCGCAAAGTACCAACTGCTGCTGGTATTTTTATCAAATTGCCGACAGTTAAATATTTGGAAAATATTGATTTTGAAGATGCTTTTTTGTCACTCAATCGACTTCCCTCTCAATTTGGGCTTCTTTGTTTTATAGTACCACAAAGTCTGCGCTGAAATGATATCTTTACAGCAATATTCTTACTTGCTTTTGCACGGCCGCAGTTTCCGCACTTCCGAAACTGAAAGCCCGGTTATTTCAGCGATTTCAGCAACGGACATTCCTTTTGCCAGCAATGCTTTCGCTGTTTGTAGTGCTTGGTTACGCATTCCTTGAGCTATCCCTGCCTCCAAACCGTCTTCATGCGCTGTTTCAAGTCGCTCGCGTTCGTCTCGCAACGCTTTCTGTCGGTCTTCATATAGTTGCCGCACTTCCGGATTCTGACTGAGATATTCCAGCAGTTCTACCGCTTTTTTCGTTGTCGCATTGCGCATTTTAAACGCCTCCAATTCTTCTGACTTCAGACCTTTGATAAAACGCAGCCACCAATACAGATCGCTTTCTTTTTGCTTCCCTTTCGCTTGCTCCAGTTTCTTCAACTCTAAAAAATGCAGTTCTAAATCCTGCATCACTTCTGCGTCAAAGTACTCCTGCAATCGAAAATAGGCGTGATAATGCGGACTTTGCCGAATATTAAAATCCAGCGCAACTATTGATATTATCCGCTTCAGCATATGATACGAATCGCCGCTGCTCATCTGCCCAAAATAAAGTTTTGACCAATACGCCAGCGCTCGTTTGGTAATATTTCGCTGATTTGCTACCTGTATTTCTATATTAATATGGTCCCCCAATTGGGTTTTTGCGCGAATATCCAGTATTACCAATTTATCTTTCAACGCTGTTTTTTCCAGTGTTGGATTTAATATTTCAATGCTATCTAACAGATTCTGTTTTGTATCAGAAAACATCGCATTGACAAACGCCAAAAGCACATCAGTATGCTGTTCATCGCCAAAGATACGCTTAAACACAAAATCATTGGTTGGCGGTAATAATTCTTCCATGAAATCATTTTCTATTAAGTTTCTTCAGTATTTAGTATACCATATTCAAGATTTTATGTTCAATCCCTTTGTTGGAATATTAGAATAAGATTAGAAAAATTCAAGATGCCCAAAATTTTGAAACGGAGCAGATTTGGACAGCGTATTATTACTAGTTTCATAGAAAAGTGTAGATACTCCAAGTATCTTTTATGAAACCGTATTTTTTAGGAGGGAAACATGAATAAAAAAATTCCAGCGTTTATTGCTGCATTCGGCCTTATCGCTGTAATCGCTTTAAGTGGTTGCGGCAGCGCGTCTAACGGGCAGTCTCCCAGCAATACTTCCAGTTCCAGCAATTCATCACAAAGCTCTACCAGCCAAAGTTATACTGGCAGCGGTTCATCACAAAGCTCTACCGGCAGTTCTTCAAGCAGCAGTATTGATCAGCAGGTAACTACAATTGAACAGCAGTTAAATGACCAATTTAATGCGTTAAATACTGCGCAGCAAAACGCTAACAGTAATGCATCATTTCAATCAACGGAGACCCAGCCATGAATAAATTGAGATTTCTCGCAATCCCGTTTTTCTCAGCAATTGTATTAGCGGCTACCATTTTTGGTCAGGGAACAACAGCGTATGCTGCCAGTGGGTGCGGCCAAAATTTGCAATGTGTTATTACATTTGGCAATACACAAATTGCCGATCGGCTTACTAAGTTAGGCGCACTTCTCACCAAATTAGAAGCAGATACAAAGATTACACCAACTCAGGTTCAGGCAATTGAACATGATATAAATCAGAATATCGATGGTTTAAAACAACTGCAAGTGAAATTGGATAATGAAACAACTGTTACAGCAGCAAGAGCTGATGTTAAAAATATTTATGAGCAATATCGCATTTATGCAGTAGTTTTACCATTAGCTTACCATGAAGTTTGGATGGATCATTTAATAAATTTGAACTCAAAATTGGTTACAACTGAACCAGTTTTGCAAACATTAATCCAAAATGAAGCAAATAAAGGGATTAATGTTTCGCAGGAACAAGCTGAGTTGGCAGATTTTACAAGTAAAGTTACCGACATGGGCAACCAATTGAATAGCGCTGAAGGTTTAGTTCCGCAAATTACACCTGCTGGTTTCCCCGGCACAACCACATTATTAAAAAATTTCCGCGCAGATCTGCAACAAGCGCATCAAGACGCAGTTGGAGCATATGCCGACTTTAAAGCAATTCTTACCGGTTTTGGTTTGAAATAGCGTTTCGTTCTTCCAAATGTAGAGCGGAGAAATAATTTTCCCGCTCTTTTTTTATTATTCCGCGCCAAAGGTTAAAGCGGAATATTTCCATGTTTGCGCGGCGGATTATTTTCACGTTTATTTGCAAGCATTTCCAAAGCGGCAATCAGTCTTTGCCGTGTTTCACGCGGTTCAATCACTTCATCGATATACCCATATTCCGAAGCAATATAGGGATTGGCAAATTTCTCGGTATATTCTGCAACTAACTCTTTGCGCCGAATATCCGGATTTTCTGCAGAATCAATTTCATCCTTAAAAATAATATTTACAGCGCCTTCAACGCCCATTACCGCAATTTCCGCAGTTGGCCATGCATAGTTAATATCTCCGCGTACATGTTTGCTGGACATAACGTCATATGCGCCGCCATAGGCTTTGCGTGTGATAACTGTAATTTTCGGAACAGTTGCCTCACAATAGGCATACAACAATTTGGCGCCGTGGCGAATAATGCCGCCATGTTCTTGGTTTACACCTGGCAGAAATCCTGGCACATCCTCAAAAGTTATGATAGGAATATTAAAGCAATCACAAAATCGGACAAATCTGGCGCCTTTATCAGAGGAATTTATATCAAGTACTCCAGCCAATACGGCAGGCTGCTGCGCTACAATACCTACCGATTTTCCATTTAGCCGCGCAAAGCCAACAACAATATTCCGCGCATATTCTGCTTGCACTTCATAAAACACACCAGCGTCAACAATATGGCGGATAACTTCTTTCATATCATACGGTTGGGTGGCTGAATCCGGTATCATTTCATTTAAAATATCATCAGCGCGATCTGCGGGATCAGTATTTTTAAGTATCGGAGGATCTTCCATATTATTAGAAGGGATATAGCTCATCAGATCACGGATTCTTAGCAGGCAATCTGCCTCACTTTGACATGAAAAATGCGCTACACCACTTGTACCGGAGTGGATAGCAGCGCCACCTAATTCCTCAAAACTCACGTCTTCATGAGTCACTGTTTTCAGCACACTCGGGCCGGTTACAAACATATAACTGGTATTTTCCACCATAAAAATAAAGTCGGTAATAGCGGGAGAATACACTGCGCCGCCAGCGCATGGCCCCATTATCGCTGATATCTGCGGAACTACTCCGGAAGCCAATGTGTTGCGCAAAAATATATCAGCATATCCGCCAAGACTTAAAACGCCTTCTTGGATACGTGCGCCGCCTGAATCATTTAAACCAATTACCGGCGCTCCGCTGCGAATTGCCAAATCCATTATTTTACAGATTTTTCCGGCGTGAGCCAGGGAAAGTGAGCCGCCAAATACCGTAAAATCTTGAGAGAATACATATACCAGCCGGCCATCAATTTTTCCGTATCCCGTAACAACACCATCACCCGGATATTTTTGTTGATCCAGCCCAAAGTCATTAGAGTGATGCGTTACAAACATATCCAGTTCGGTAAATGAACCTGGATCAAGCAGCAGATCTATTCGTTCTCTTGCGTTTAATTTGCCTTTTTTATGCTGTGCCTCAATACGTTTTTCACCGCCGCCCAGCACTGCTGCGGCGCGTTTTTTCCGTAACGCCTCAATTCGATCTTTTGTTGTCATTTCACACCTCATTGGTTTTCTGCGGTAAAATTACTGGAGTATTGCGCCATAGTTACGCATGTTTTATCCTTTTTCATGAGCAAAATATGTCAACAATGCTCACAGATTCAGGCCTCTTTTACATCATAACACAGATTACAGGGAAACCTTGCTTTCAAAAAGCATACTTGGTGGTTGTTTAAAAAGGTAATCTACTCAAGTAAAACCCAAATAACCGAAACTATACGGCAAGAATAAACAAAGATAGCGCGAGGGAAGAAGCGTTCATAGATGACAAAAAAGAGGAGTTAATTTTTACGTTCAGTTCAATGAAAAATGGCGGAGAGAGAGGGATTCGAACCCCCGGTCGGCTCATCACCGACAACCGTTTTCAAGACGGTCACGATAAACCACTCTGTCATCTCTCCAAAGTATACTCTAGTATATCATATAAAATCAGCAAACGCAATATTTTACGAGAAAAATAGAAAATGGCGCTTTCAAAAGCTGTTTGCTGCGCCAAACAGTCCTATATTCAGAGATATTATAGATACTAACTTTGTTTTTAAAGAATACTTGCTTTGATTAAGCAAATACGTTTACAAAGCAAGTATACATTTTGTGATAAATAAGTTATAATGGAGCTATTGTAATTATAATTTTTTGTTTCGGGTCTTTTTTGAAATTTAGGTTAGATAAAACACATGAATAAATCCAATACATTTTTTGGACAACTCTTCAAGACGCTCCTATTGTTTATTTTCGCTATACTCATCGTAAATGTTAGCGTCAACATAGTTTTAGTTACGTTGCAAAATGCTCAAAATAAATTGAATATATTTAAAGGCTACGTAACAGCCCCCCACAATTGGCTGATACAAATGGAACAACAACCTATTAGTTATGTATCCATCTTGATTTTATCTGTTTTGGGTCTGCTATTTTTATTTTTAAGTACATCGGTAAATTACTATGAATTTGTTCAGCCGCTCCATTCGGAAAACAAATATACTCGGGCAAGAGAAGCGCTATTGCAAGGAGCGCGCTTTCACATACTGCAATATCTCCCATTTTATGAGTACATGTATAGTCAAGAAAATCAAACCAATGTATCAAATATGCTGCAACCAAAATTGCGCGTAGATTCTGCGCTATCAAACACAGAATATTGTGACACAAATATTGTTACAATATTCTGTAAGGAAAATAATCAGATTGCTCTAATCGGCGCGCCATGTTCAGGAAAAACAACATTGATGATTGTACTAGCTGCAACATTATTAGAAACAATTACCTCAGATTCATCTGAACCAATACCCGTTTTGATTCCTCTAAAAAATTGGGAACAAAATCAACTTCCCTTTCAAGATTGGCTCATAAAACAATTACAAGAAATATTTAATATTACAAAAATATCAGCGCAAATGTTAACGGCAGAAGGCGGCCTTACATTGCTGCTTGATGATTTCGACGCAATTGAGGAAAAAGTTCAGTTAGATTGTATAACCGCGATGACGCAGTATATTAATCAATCGGGAGCAAATATTGCAATCACTATGCGACCGGAAACATTCAATCGCTTTAGTGGCAGCTTAAGTAGTTTATCAAGCGTTCATGCTCTTCCTTTAACAGAAAAACAAATCATTCAATTTTGTGAAACAAAACAAAATAAACTTCATAATTTGTGCGCGGCAATACAAATAGATCCCCTATTAATGCAATTAGCATCGGAGCCAGGAATGCTATATATCATGTCTCAAATATATAGCGGCGCAAACTCAAAGGATATACCAAGAGCCTTTAATATAGAATCATTACAGCGTACTATCTGGGAACAATATGCCCTTCAAAAGCTAAAACCAGAAATAGCTGATCATAAAACCGGCAAAATTCGGAATATTTTTTCCGAAAACCAAACACGCAAATCGCTCAACTGGTTGGCGTTTCAAATGAAACAGAATAAGGTTTCGCGGTTTTATGTAGATAATCTGCAATTTAATTTCATTCAATCCCGATTTAATGCTTCAGCAGCAGCAATACTTGCGAACATACCCCGAGCCATATTAATTTTGGTGTTTTTATATGTTATTATTTTTACTAACAATACATTCAACAAATATTTCTTGTATTTATTAGACGCGGCATTAATAATTTCATTGATGCTTTTTATTTTTGAAACGATAAGAAGTTTACGATATATTAATAACAATAAAATCACTTTGCCCAGAATAACATTTAATAAGGGAAATCAAGTTTCGATAAATTATTATTTAGGACGGATATTTTATTTTATTGCATTTGGATTGTTTGCTACGCCAATTGCAGTTTCGTTTTATTTCTTTGTTATAACGTGGATATTCAATAACATATCAGAAAATCCGTTTAGTTTAAATCTGTTCAATTTGGATACTATAGTAAATTTTAGCGTTATTTGGGTTCCATCTGCGATAATTGGCATAATATTTTTTATAGCTTCAATTACAATTGCAAGCAATACTAGCAAGTCCTCAAAAGGTGATTTTGTACATGTTTGTTTTACGGATCCAAATCAACGGATATACCAAAAAATATTTGTAACATTTGCAGATATAACATTAACATTGTTATTTCTGTATAGCAATATTATTTATAATTTTTCGTTTTTAGAAATAACTATTATTATTTTCTACGCAATTATTGCTTTAACACTTGATTCTTTTTTAGATCATTTTTTAACTCGGATTTTTTTAGCACAAGAAGGTGTTATCCCTTTGAATTTTGGAACGTTTTTGCAATTTGCGACACAACGCATGATTTTAAGGCAAATAGGAATTGGCTTTGAATTTATTCATCCTTCATTGCAAGAATATTTTCTAAGGCAATATGATCATTCAAATCAAAAATCTGATTTTCATATAGATATTTGAGCCTAAAAAGAGGAATAAGAGGAATCGCAGGGACACATCCGGCATCGTCAAAATGCATGTTTTCTCCCGCTGTATGCGTCAAGTATTTACACCTCATTAAAATAAACAATGGATTATTTGATGCAATCCGACAAAATATATTGTAAAACCTTGGTGTTTATGATATCATTGCTTTTAAGTTTCTTAAACTTCTTTTCGCAATCCAAATGTAAACAAATCTCCTGTTCAGCAGAATATACCGGGTTTACAGACAACACCTCGATTTTTATGTGATGATAGGAATGTGCGGAGCAGAATAGTGCGCAGCGCAGAGCAATAAAACTCCGCTACAATTGGATTGCGCAAACTCAAATTTATTTATTCGGCCCTTTGCAACAACTGAAGTTGCGCTGGCACATTGGAGGAATGGCATGACAGACATCAGCGTCGATGCATCGGCAAAAAAACAAAATCCGGCAAGCTCAAAACAGTATAAAGTGTACAGCTATCGCTGGGTGGTTCTAGTAGCGTTTATGCTCATCAATCTCACCATCCAAACACTGTGGATTGCGTATGCGCCCATTACAAATCCTGCAGCAAGTTATTATCATGTATCTGAATTATATATTGGCGCGCTTTCCATGTCATTTATGGTTGTTTTTATTCCGCTTTCCATCCCGGTATCTTGGATCATCGATACCTTTGGCTTCAGGTATGCCGCCAGCATTGGCGCCATACTCATGGGAGTATTTGCATTGGCGCGTGGATTTTCCGGAGCAAATTTCACCTTTGTTTTTCTAAGCACAATAGGAATAGGTGTTGCGCAGCCATTTCTGCTAAACACATGGACGACGCTTGCCGCCAAATGGTTTGCTATTGAAGAA
This sequence comes from Chloroflexota bacterium, assembly GCA_021778805.1. Taxonomy (GTDB): domain Bacteria; phylum Chloroflexota; class Ktedonobacteria; order Ktedonobacterales; family JACDGC01; genus JAJYBV01. Next base: position 44,339 of record JAJYBV010000015.1, read on the forward strand.
CGCGCTACAGCAGTAGGTTTAATTACCGTAGCCAATCTTATTGGAGCAGCAATTGGTATGGTGGTAACACCGATTCTTATTCAAAGCATGTCAATTGCCCAAATACAGCTCATCTATGGCGCTATTTCCGCCGCAGCTTCTGTCATTTTTCTGGTTGTTGCCCGCGAAAAACCCGCAACACCTCCTTGCCCGCCGGGGCATGAAGTGCGCGCTTTAATGTGGGATGGCTTGAAACACGCATTAAGCATAAAACCATTTTTGCTTTTTACGATTGTAGCGTTCATTGCATTGGGGCTTTTTAACGGCCTGAGCACGTGGATACAAGTTATCATTCAACCTAGGGGTTTTACGCCTGAAGACGCCGGAATAGTTGGCGCAGTCTTTCTTATAAGCGGCATTCTTGGCGCAGGCATAATGCCGATTTTCTCTGATAAGCAGCGCAAACGGCAGCGATACCTATTCATCAGCATTATTGGCTCTACACCGGGTTTAATAGGATTAACATTTGCGACAACACTTCCTGCATTATTAATTTCCGCTTTTGTGCTGGGATTTTTCCTAATCAGCACCTTCCCAATCGGCATGCAATACGCCGCTGAAATTACCTATCCTACTCCGGAAGGCACTTCAAATGGATTAATTCAGCTGTTTGGTCAGGCGTCTGTTGTCTTTGTATTAATCATGCAGCTTGTCAGCGCAAATGGCTCATTTACCCCGGCAATGTATTTGTCCATTGGGCTTTTGGTGATTTGTATTGGAGTGATTTCGCAATTAAAAGACGCCAATCCAACGGAAATGCAGTCGACAGTTGTTTCAGTAGCTTCTGAAGAACTTTAACAATTAAAGAGGGATAAGATATACCTGCGTAACCAGGGATACGTAAGGGGCGGTAGCCCCTTACGCGGGGCTTGGGGTGTCCCCAAAATCTCTTTTTATTTTATTTTCCGATGGGAAATATTGGTAGCCGGGCAGCAAGGGCAACCGCAAGGGTCGCCCCTACCGGATTGCATTGCCTCAGGTGTGACCGCGCAGCGTATGCTCTAAAACAAACGCTATGGGGGCGGCGCTTGTGCTTCGGAGCGGTGTAGGTGGTTGGGCGGCCACAAAACGAACACCACACGATGAATCGTGTGGCTTGTTTCCCCACCTCCACCCGTGTATAGCCGGTCAGTGTTTGTTCAACAACAGGCGCTATGGGGTACTCAATGTACTCCGCTCTGTTGGTTTTCATCCTGTAAAATAGTAAAGTTCATAATCGTGTGGCTTGTTTCCCCACCTCCACCCGAGATGCCGTGCAGTGTTTGTTCAACAACAGGCGCTATGGGGTACTCAATGTACTCCGCTCTGTTGGTCTTCATCCTGATTAAAATAGTAAAGTTCATAAGAAGCTGTTTAATATTTCAATTCGGTCTCGGCGTGGCCAAACAGTGCGCCGCCTGGCCACAATAGCCCAAGCTTCGCAAGGGGCGTTAGCCCCTTGCTTCCTGCTGTATTTTTGGCGTTATGTGGATTTTTAAGGCTCAGGTCGCTAAAGCAGTTAGCCATTATCCGGTTCTTTTGCGTCTGAAGCAACAGTTATTTCATCTGTATAGTTTGGCCGCGCTTGGGGCCAACGGAAACAGCGGATATCGGCGTTTCAATAATTTCTTCCAATCGCTTAATATAGGTTTTTGCCGCGGCCGGAAGTTCATCGGCGTTAGTAATTTTTGTTGTATCACAGCGCCAACCGGGCAACTCTTCATATATTGGTTCACATAATTGCTGCGCCTCTACTGTTGGTGGCGGAGTTGTCAGCCGAGCGCCTTTATAAGAATATTCGGTGCAGATTTTAATGGTTGGCAGTCTATCCAAAACATCTAATTTCATCAAAATTGCAGAATCCAAACCGTTTAAACGCGCCGCGTATTTACCGGCAACCCCATCAAACCATCCCGTGCGCCGCTGCCGGCCCGTAGTTCTGCCAACCTCGTATCCGCGAATGCGCAGATGCTCACCAATTTCGTCGGTTAATTCTGTAGGCATTGGTCCGGATCCAACACGAGTTATATATGTTTTAAAAACACCAGTTACATGGTTGATGCTGCGCGGCGGTAAACCCGAACCGGAGTACGAATTGCCTGCAACGGTTGAAGACGACGTTACATATGGATAGGTTCCAAAGTCTACATCCAACAAAGAGCCTTGGGCGCCTTCCAATAAAATATTTTTGCCTTCGCGCAGCTGGTCTTGCAGATAGGTCTGTGAATCTATTACATATTTGCGTAATTCCAACCCATAGGCAAAATATTCACCGTGAATTTTCTCTAATGAAAGTGGCTCGGAATGATATATCTGTGTTAGCATTTTATTTTTCTGAGAAAGCACAATCGCTAAGCGCGACCTAAATTGATCAACATCCAGTAAGTCGGCGACGCGAATGCCAATACGTGCGTATTTATCGACATAAGCCGGCCCAATTCCGCGAGTAGTTGTGCCTAAATTTCCGGTTCCGCTGGCGTCGCGCTCACGTTCCTCCAGTTTATCCAGCAGTTTGTGATATGGCATAATAACATGTGCGCGATCGCTGATATGAACCCGCGACAACTCAACGCCGCGATCTTGCAATTCGCGCAGCTCTGTCAGCAAATCGGCAGGGTCAATAACGACACCATTACCAATAACACAATGCGCTTTAGGTGATAAGATACCTGCAGGAACTTGGTGGAATGTAAACTGAGTGTCGCCTACCCACACGTGATGGCCGGCGTTGCCGCCGCCTTGAAACCGGACAACTACATCAGACTCGATTGCTAATTCATCAACAATGCGGCCTTTTCCTTCATCGCCCCATTGAGCGCCGATAACCGCGGTAACTGTCATAATTTATCTGCCTTCTTTTCAAATTGCTCATTCTAAAATATGCCCATATGCGCATGATACTGCGCCGCGCACGCAAAAGGAGTGCAGCAAAATATGCTGCGCACTGCGCCTTAACTAGTATATATTGGAAATAGATCAAATTGCAAATATCAAAACTGTTCTACGCGGCCGTGTAAAATAAGCATCCGTTGCTCAAACTCATGGGAAACACTTTCGCCAAAAGCGTTCATTTGTTCTCTGCCGGCCTTAGCTGCGGCAGCAAATTTTTTAAGATTTTTTTCAAACGTTGCACCGCTGTCTTTTGCGGATGTTTCCAATTGTTTCAGCTGTTCCCCTAACATATTGCGCGCGCGAAATAACTGTACTTTAACGTTAGAGATAGATGTTGTTAAGGTGTGCGCCATTTCTTCATAAGAAAGGTCCTGAAAATGCCGCAAATTCAAAACTTCACGGTATTTTTGCGGCAATTTGTTTATTTGGTCTTGAATTGCGCTTTGCCACTGCTGTTCCGCCATATGGGCCTGCATACCCTCCCAAGCGCTGCTAATCCGTTCAAGATTTTCGCTGGCAAATTGCGCCAATGCGTTCGATTGCCGATTTGTATTTTCAATAGATCGCAAAGAACGATGATAGGTTATTGAATAGAGCCACGTAGAAAATTTTGAGGAGCCTCGGAAATTTTTTATCGTATTCCAAACAGATACAAAAACATCCTGAACAATATCATCCGCTTCATCAGGATCATGGACAATTTTTAAGGCAAACCGATGTATTTGCATGCGATATTTTTCAATTAACTGAGCATAAGCGTCATCACTGCCAAGCTGCGCCTTCTGAACTAATTCGCGATCAGTGTCTTCACTTTCCGGATACTCTGTTGAGAGCGCTTCAGTTTCTTGGTGTCCGTGCATACATTTACGCCTTATTTTATTTGGATTTTAGCTATTTATTGCATTGATTTGCGGCTTTGGGTGCTGCCGCAAGAAAAACCCTAAAGTACATATAGACCCGAGCATACATATAAAGCAGGAGAAACTGGCCACCTGAAGAGGCCGGGAGTGTCCCCAAAATCCTCGTATGCTTTTTTAGGCTCAGGTATCTATTAAGTATAGTAACGGATAAGGAATAAAAAAGCAGCAAAATATTTCTTTTATCCTACTATATCAAATAAAAGGTACTTAACACTAGTAGTCTGATGACACTTGTCGCAACTCAACAGCGCTTGCAAATAATCCGATGAATGTACCGGCACTATTTTCACATGAAAATGGTCAATGTAACTTGCATATTGCCGCTATATATGTTATACTTATGCAGGTGAGGGCAATTAGCTCAGTTGGTTAGAGCGCTACCTTGACATGGTAGAGGTCACAGGTTCGAGTCCTGTATTGCCCACCTTTTATATCATTTTTCCTCAAGATAATTCTCTCTCTCACTTCCAGTGAGCGTGGCATGTACGAAACGCAATGCAAACTATAATCGTGTATACAAACATCCGGATATGGATAATTCACCATATCCGGATACTGTTGCCGATTTATGCCGGTTATGGCATAAACGTTAAGGTGACATAATTAAAATGACCGGTGGTCCCATCGGCTGCTCGAAAACTAATGACTGCCCCGGATATGCCGGTGGTGGTGATTCCACCATGCAACCCCGGCTCCAGCGCTTCAGCAGTTGGTATC
>JAJYBV010000016.1 GCA_021778805.1 Chloroflexota bacterium
AATCATCAACTCCTCGTTATATATTATAATATATAACGAGGATATTGTCAATGAAAAAAGACCCGAAACTCCCTTCTTCTCAGGGGTTTTCCTTCTTTCCTCGTTAGACTTTTCGGGAACTTAGGTTACATCTGCGCCCGGAGCTGAAAAATCATCCAAACCCCACGCCCACTGATTGGCGCCGGCAGTAAACACAAACGCTCCACTTGGCGGCACATAGACTACAGTTGCGCCGATTTCCTGTTTTCCCGCTGTATCTGTATAAGTGAAACTGCCCAAAAGAATATCATTTGGGTTAGATGGCGCCCCTATTGCTCCTCCGGCAATATCTGCGCTGATGGGTGTTGGCGTATTGGTATTCAAATTTGTGCCGTTGAATAGCTTAATGTAACTTCCCAAGTTTGTAGAAACGGTCCATATTGGCTGATGTCCCGCTTGTGGATACCCAGCCAGCGACTCGCCAGTCAGGTTTGATGTTGGATTATTCAGCAGCGGATCGCTCCATTGCGCCGTAACAAGAAGATGGTGTTTTCCATACATCGGATCGAGTGATAGGCTGAAAGCTGGAGAAGTAGTTCTTGAAACTACCTGATAGCATATGACTGTGCGATAATCTTTTCCTAATGAATCTTGTGCCAATCGAGCTTGCCAAAGACCAAAATTTGCGCCCATGTACAGCATGATATGCCGATTATCGGTTGCTGACTGGTAAGCCGTATACATGTTTGTGGTCCAGTAGGGATCCGGACCCATAACTATTGTTCCTTTGAAAGCATTTAACATGTACGGATTTTTCTCTAAATCCACATCCGTTATATACGTAACGCCTAGGTTGGAACGCTCCATCCAGCGAACTAAATTAATTTCATAATCTAAGAAATTCCCGGCGCCGGAGGAATTAGTGTATGGCCGATTAAATGATACTGCGTATGCGCGATCTGCCTGTACTTGTGTTTGTTCTGATGTGTTATGGCCGTATAAACTATAGCCACCCCATGGATTAGCGGCTTCCCATGCTGTTACCGGAACTATAACAGCAAAATTCATCCGCGGAACATTAGCCGGAAGTGGTTGCGGTAAAAAAGATTGAACCGGCAGTACATCGGTTACCACAAGTGGAATATATGACTGAGCAGGATGCGCTGCGTCTTCAGAGACCAGTTTAATCAGGTACACTCCCGAAACCCAATCTTGCCCAATGGTTAACGCATAACTTTGCTTCCAGTTTGCTTCCAGTGCATGCGTTTGGGGGTTGATAATGCATGTAGAGCACCCCTGTAATCCCGATTGCAGCGACCATGTGCCTTGCGCAATACTGTGCAATCCACTAACACTTAGCATCTGCCGGCCGCCCCAGCCGCGATAAAACCCGATGCGATAGACTGTTAGTGAATAGGTAAGCGGAGTTTTTGAGCTGACATAAATTGGTACAGTTTGGCCGGCTTGCGCAGAGGTTTGCCCAGCGTAGCCCTGCAAATACGTTGTATCAACGCCGGGTGTCAGCATCCAATTGAATGTACCAATATTTGTGTTTTCATTTAGCATTCGGAAATTTGCAGCGTTGCCTTGAAAACTAAACGGTGGAACACTTAATTCCGGGATCGGCGCCGGAATGGATTTGTTATATTTCCAGCCAATACCGGTAACGAGCAGCGAGCCAAGAATAACGACACTAAGGGAGGTAAGCATAGTTTGTGATTGTAAAGATTTTGCAACATTGTTTAATTCAAACGAAAATTTCTGCTCGCTAAAAAATTCTTTTTCATTTTGGGTGTTCAAACCAATACTCACTGCAAGTAAAGTCAGCAGCAAATGCGACTCAGCGGCATAAGTAAAATGGGGATCTACCACACCTAAAACAGCGTTGACCAGCAACAATGTTGCTGAGGCTGTAATAATGCTTCTGCTCAGCGAAGTATGTCTGAATTGCTGAGCGCCGGCGCGGAGCCGCATAAACGAGATCACGACAAATGCGATGTATCCGCCAACAAGCACCAAACCTCCGCGATATAAAAAAAGCAGATAGGTGCTATCTACACTATCCAGTGAACTTGCCGGATAAACAAAATCTGGCTGCACACCAAAAATGGCAGTTTTTACATGATCAAACACCACTGTGACGATAACCTGCCAATTGTCAAAACGGCCAACCCAGCTGGAGGGAACGGCAAAACTTCCGGTGATGTAGGCTTTATGGATGAAAATATACGCCATGATACCAAGGATAATCACCAGTGGCGCGCTGAGTTGCAGCAAGCGCTTTTTGGTGACTAATCCGTTGATGATAAATGTAATGACTAATCCCGACAGCAAGCCAATAATACCACCAAAACTATAGGTAGTTATCAGCGCCACGATGCAGAAAAACAAAATGCCACCGGCGATATATTTCCAATATTTGCCAAAAACATTGGGCAAATGCCCGGTAAAAAATAATTGCACGATAATAACTATCGGATACGCCGCTAATGCGCCTAACGCCTCCCAGTCACCCACAAAAGACACCGCGCGATGGATATGCTCGATAGACGGAAGCACAACATAATATTTTAGCAGCAATTTGCCAATAAATGGAAAATGAATAAACTCCAAAATACCGAAAATGCAGGCAAAGACAATAACAGCAAAAGCCGTGTTTAAAAATTTCTTCAGTGAAAAAGGCATCGGCAAAGCGTCTAAACATACCCGGTACCAAAGATAGTAATAGATTGGATCCAGTAAAACTTGCACAGCGGCTTTGGTAATATAAATACCCCGAGCCATCAGGAAGATGAGAGGTATGTAGGTACCGGTTATGATGAGAATAAAAAAAGCCGCGTCAATGCGCGTGAGGGTAAAGCGAAAATCTTTTTTTATGATTCTTCGGCCGGCAACAAGAGCTGCGGCTATTATGAGACCAATTTGCGGTAATTTTAAACCGGCCACAGATTTACCAAAGGTAGCGAAGACCATGGAGATTACAAACATGGCTAACACGCCATAAATAACCATTTGGTCGATTCGCGAAGGTTTTTTAATGCTTTCTAATACGGAGCTTTTTAATTTCTGTTTTGAAACTGAAATTGCCATGGTAACTGCCTGTCTTTAAAAATAAATATTGTTTCCAAAGTTTGTAGTACATGTATGCAATAGGATAATTTTATAAATGGCGAACTTTGAAGTTTCTCGCTACTGTTTTAGCCTAAAAAACTGAAAAATTCCTGAGTTACAATATGTTTCAGTTAGGGATTATTACCCAATTCATGGCGGTTATCTCCAAAAACTCATTTATACTTATTAATTTCTTGTTTATCAATGTTAACTTGGAAGCATGGTACTTTTTTTCCCCGCTCGCAAAAAAAAATTTCAAATAAATTTTGTGAACACAAAACATTCATTCAAAAATATATGAAATGCATATTAACACCAAGTTAATTTGTCAAAAATTCTGCATATTCAGCTGCTTTAGCGCAACGACTTGCTTTGCCAGCGATGGTAAGTTTAAAGGTTACTTTCGAGTTTAGGGAGTGATGATTTTTTCTGATACATTTAACACTTTTTTGTTAAACAGCCTTATTGCTGAAATATAATTCAGGAATCTATACAGTTTCAAGCATTATTGCGGTTTGAGGCGGTGTTTTGTATCCTTGCGGCCGGAAATTCCATTATTTTCTAAGGATAAATTTGTACTATATAATAGCTGATTCTTGTAATTTTCCATTTTTAGTTATCCTTTTGCCCATATTGCCATTAACTTTGAAAAACTGAAGTTAGCGCAAAAAAATTTTGGTGTTCAAATTTGGAATGATGTTGCATAGGAAATTATACAATAAAAAACATTAAATTTTGGTTTCATAGTAATATAGTAACTAGCAATACTTTTTTATGGATATAAGAAGCAAGCATAATTAATTGATATTTAATGTAATACAAATATCAATTAATTATGACAATTGTAAAAATGTTGTGTGAATAAATGATATTTAATATTTTAATCAAGATGAAGACCAACAGATCAGAGTACATTGAGTATCCCATAGTGCCTGTTGTTGAACAACCACCGCACGGTATACATGAGGCAAGCAATCCGGTAGGGGCACCCCTTGCGGTCGCCTTTGCCGCCCGGCAACCAATATTTCCTAGGGAAATTTTTTAAAATAAAAAAGTTTTTTGGGACACCCCAAACCCCGCGCAAGGGGCATCCGCCCCTTACGAATCCCTGGTTATGTACACCGCCTGGCGCTTATGCCTCTCTATACCATTTGCCTTATGAGTATCTTGTTTATTTCCCCCTGAGAAGTTACTTGCAAACGCATGAAAAAGACTGAAAGGAATTGATCCCTGCCAAGGATCAATTCCTTTTCTCGAAAATATACACCTGTTAATTCAGCGCAGAATGGCTAATACCCGTCGCATACGGCAAGGGCTGAGTAAGAAAATGAACTTATCTGACTGAACCGCACATCCGTATACCACGTTGTATTTTGGTAATCTACGTTCGCAAGAGCACTTCCATAACTTGAGTTAGTTCCCGAAAGCAAATCAGTTTCCAAATAGTATCCACCGGAAGTTATGAGCGTGTTTGCCGGGCAAGAAATCTGCCCGGAAACTTGCAGCGATCCTGGTGAAGAAACAAATGTTTGATTTGCGTATTCTCGGTTATTAATTGTATTTGCGGCGCAAATTGTGTAGTTGGTAATGGTAAAAGATGCCTGTGAACCGGAAACAAAATAGTCTGAGGTCCATCCATTATTATTTGGATATTGCGCCTCAATATTAGGCACTATTGTATAAACTGCAATGATACCGCCTTTTACATATGCCGGAGTTATAGTTGCGCCCCCGCCTAAAAGTGTGCCATTGCAGTTACTGGTGGCTGTGATTAACGTGGAAGCAGAGCTTCCAGTCGCTGAAGCAGTTACCGTGGAAATCGTTAATGGCTGGTTGGTTTGCATGCAATTAGCAGATGCAGTAACAGCAGTAGGACTAGCGTTTTGCCAATATACTTCAACATCCCAAGTATTTTGCGGCAATGGATAACTGGCAATAACATGGGCATCAGTAGTAAATCCTCCGCCGGTTACATAACTGCCTTTCGGGCATTGCGCAGTGACGTTTGTTACTAATCCGCTGGTTTGTGCCTGGGCTGTAACATATATCATTCTTGCTTGAAACGGTTGAGGTGTGCTTGTTGCTGTTGGCGCGGCCGTTGCTGTTGCCGTTGCTGCGGATGTTGCTGTTACCGCAACCGTCGCTGTTGGCGCGATTGTTGCCGTTGCAGCAGTAGTTGCCGTAGAAGCCGGTAAAACTTTTATCGTGCTGCGATTGGAGTTTTGCCCGCCTAAAAGCGCAATAATGCCATGCAGTGCTCTGGTTGGATTGGTCGTTACCGTTCCTATAGCCAATACAGCAATGATGACACCGGTTACCGCTGTTAAAAATATCGGCGGCGGAACGTATGCTGTTGCAAAATCTTTGGGAATACCTCCGGCTGGATTCCAGATTGGCGGGCGCTTCTTCTTGCGATTTTTGCACTTCGATGTAAACTGATTTGTTGGTGAACTTGTCCGTCGCAGCCGATTACAGAACCCCGACGGCATGCCGCGGGTGTAATATACTTTTCCGGCTAACGGATCGAGGTACCATCTGCGCACAATAAGAATACCGCCAACACACGTTTTATCTAAACCGATAATAACGCCCGGAGGAGGATTCCCTCTGGAAGTAATCCGTTTAATAATGTTTGTTGCGGGAGATCCGCTGCCAAGAACAGATTGTCCGGCAAATTGCTGCAGCGATGGCGCGGCTCCTGAACTAAGCTGATTCATGTTTTGCATTGCGGCTTGGTTTTTGCTGCGGCGAGAATATGTTCGCACGGCAGTTGGTTTCTGCGAGAAACGGATGTGATCATTTAAAATTGCCGCGCGCTGTTCACACGCTTCGCAAGGTTCAATATGAAAAAATTTGGTAATTGCTTTGATGACATCACCTAAACCGTACTCTTTCCGGAACCAACGGCTGGAAATAGTTATGGCACGGCTGCGGCGCTTTACCATGCTGTATAGTGTGATGATTGCGGCGCCGATCAGCGCCGCTGCTATGAATAATACCGGCATATCTAGAAGCGTCTCACTTTCAGAATTGAATCTCGCGATCATCGGCATATACCATACGCCAAGGCATTCGTGTGGTAAAAACTTGCCCGAATGTATAACTGTCACGGTTATCAATTGGCTCATACTCGCGGATTGCCGCGCGAATTCTTGCGCCTGCTGCTTCTGCCGGAACCGTACCGGTGAATGAAACAGTAGTATCTGTTCGACCCGAAATTTGCAGGGAACCTATTTGCTGCCAGCCAAATTCTCCGCCGATCGTAGTAAAATATTGCTCTATTGTTGCCTCGATTCGGTTTGATTGCGGTATTTTACCTTCTACTGTAACAGTAATGATCGGCCTTTTGGGAATGATAGCAATTACCCTATCCGGCAGTACCTGGAAATAATCACTCATAACAACCCGTGAAATATGCGCGCCATATATTGAATTGGGCTGGAAGCGAACCAGCGCAAAACGAATAAATGGGAAATAATCGTTTGGCGCATGCACAGCAATGTCGGCGTACCAAGCGTTACGGCTGGAATCGAACTGAACCGAATGCCCCGCGACTCGAACCTGAATATCCGGCCTTTCCTGTAATGCCACAGTTTGAAAAGTCTTCGCGTCAATAAAATGCTTGTCTTGAAAAACTGCGCCGGCCTCTGCATTGCCACTGGGATTAACTGAGAAAGCCGCGGTTAAATTTTCCATGTGAATAGGATCTCTGCCCCAAATAGTTGAAAAACGCAACAGCGCCTGCGGAATCTCGGCGGATGGCTGATTCAGATATACAACACCCAGCATTTCGCCGTTTCCGGATTGAAACCATGGCCGTTTTAAATAAACCCGCAGGATAGATCCTCTGCGCGCGCGGCGAATCATTCCCTGCGACGCGGTTTCTTTCCACTCAAATACCGGAAGAACCTCCGGTATTTCGGGAGAAGCCGGTGATACTGTATTGAGAATATCTACTTGCTGCTCGGATTTTGGCGCGCTGCTTCCTGCCGCCGGCGCAATAACCGGTGTAGTGTCATTTAATGGATAGCAGTCTTTAAAACGCGACACACCGCTCAACCGGTAGGTAATTCGATGATATTTAGTGTCACCAATAGTATGAATTACTTCCAATCCAATTTTGGCAAGCTCCGGAGTGTTGTTCTGCGCCGGAATAGATTGCCGGTAACGCATATCTATTTGCTGTTCCATCACATGCATTGCTTGCTGTGTTTGAACAGCTCCTTGCGGAGATTTTCCGTCATCAATCAGATCGGTCCATTGGGATTCCAGATCAACCTTGGTTGTGCTGCCTGTGTGGGTAGTGTATTCGCCTAATAGAAATGCTCGGGTAGAATCTGCGGCGCGCTCGGGGCGAAGCTGTCCGAGAAATTGCGGATCCACAACCGGTGTTCGCACTGCGTGCATAATTGTAAAAAAATCGGATGGTGTAAAAGCCCATGAAGCGCCGTTAAGAATCGTAGGTTTGATTGTGGCAGATTGCGGCAAGGCGCTGATGCGATTCCAGTGAGACAGCATTTTTAGATGCTCTTCCTCGGTAATAGAGGACAGGGCTGCGTAATAGATTTCACCCGCGGGAACTTTCACGTCAATTACGGCAACAGCGCCTTCCTGTTTCACTACCGGCTGTTCCGGCGCATGGCTGGCAGGCATTCCGGTTACCCGCAGTTTGTACGCCGGGTAATTGGGCCATTGCAAATTTTGCGGAATATGCAAACATCTGCCGATTAATTTGCTGTCTGCAGAACGAATCTCAAGTTTTATCCCTTTTGCTAATGGATCTGGCAAATACGCAACGGGATACGCAGTAGTCCCGGAATATTTAATGTAAAGCGTTTTGGGTTCTGCGAGATTTTTGGGGTTTGTTTGGGTAACTGCTGTTACACCGGGAATAGGCGTAAGCACACCGTTTTGCATTGCTTTTTCCAGTGTCGCCGCTTCGCGGGTGGCCGTGGTGTAGCCATTGATATCGCTATTCATATGAGTTGCGCCATCAAACATGCCATGCCATTCAGATGTTCTTTGGGAAATTTTCGGCGGCAATATCCAGCGGATAGATTCATTGACCGATGGCGCCGCGCCGTCTCCATTGCGGATAACCGGTGTGTTTACTGATTCGCCGTTTACGGGATCATTGCCCAAAACCATTATTGGCGCGCCGATGGGATCATATCTGCCGAAAGTAATTAAGTCGGTGCATTCCGGTGGAGTTTGCTGAAATTGCGCTTCTGTGGGAGTTACTTGGCTGTAACCACTTAAATCTACCGTGCGCACACGCAAACGATATGCGCGGCCGAAACGCAGTCGCGGCAGGGAACCTTTGCGGGGTTTGCTGATAAATTGCATTTCAGCGGCGGTTACCGAATCGTTATTCACTTGCACCACCGGGTTAGCGGTATCTTTAAAATCATCATTGACCACCTTGCCGGGTCTTGGCGCGCTAAGGCTCCAACCATCCCACAAAAATAATTGACCGGAGAATGTTAGAGAATGAGAAAGGCCGCTTTGAGAGCTGCCGGTTGCTGCAAACTGCATATATCCTTCGTGCTGAACGCTTTTATTTAAAGATTGGTTCCGTAAAAATCGGTAATCGGTCTGTGTTTCATGCAAGGAATGCCATTTGTGCGCCTTTTCATCCCAAATATCTGCGCGAAAACCTCGTAATATATCTTCCGCATAGACTACTGCGCTGTTATTTTGATTATTTTGCGCATAAACCTGCTGCTGTAATATGCTGGCGGTTTGTATCCGCTGCGCCATAAAGTTGGTGACAAAAGAATCATTGTGTGTCAGCGCCAATCCGTGTGTTCTTATAGCCGGCAGTGTATCACCTTCTACGCCGCTGCCTTGGGCAGAGTTTGTTTCTGCGGCTATGCCCAGCCATTGTGAACCACTTTGCTCTATTTTCATAACACCGGCAATTGCGTCGGTTTGCGCGACGGTAAATTGATTTTGATCGTCTACACGCAAATATCCGTTGCGGATGGTGCTTTCGGAAGAAGATTGCGCACGAAAAATAGCGTTATCAAGATAATACGCCGTTTGAGTTGCGTGAATTTTGGTAGGTGTTTGGGTCTGCGACCATTGCGGCATCACTGCGATGACACCGGTTCCGGGAGTTTGCGGCGGCGCTTCCACTTCCAGTTCAATAACCAAACCTAATTCAGCCAGTAACTCCGGGTGGCTGCCTAAACTTGATATAATTTGATGAAAATCGTATTGCTGGCGTACTTCATTAAGATTCGGAAGTGGCATAATGGGGTTCGGCTTAATAAAATCGCGGATATGGATTGGAAGCGTCCTAGGCCCTGCCTGCCCTAAATTTAACGCCGCCGGCCGATTAGACGAAGGCAGCCCAAAACCATCCCCAGGCATGTGCAGCATTAACGGGCTGCGGAATATGCGCAAAATAGATTGCAATATCATAAAACATCCGCCGGCGTTTCGGCTTTGTTTTGCAATAGATTTCGGATCTAGATGTATTCTGCCGTCGGTGCGCAGCCCAGAGGGAATGCCTGCTTTGCGGAGTTTGGCGCGCTGCGCGGCAGGGGAAATTGGGCCGTATTTTGGTGGAAGTACCGTATCCGAAGCTTTGTTTTGCGCCGCTGAGCCAGCCGCAGCTTGCCCGGATGTTCCGGCGCCTGTGGTCGGCGGTGGTACTTCCGGAGGATTTTTAGCGGCCGGAAAACCTGCCGGGCCAGAAGGTATGATTGGCGGCACAGATTGCGGCTGTAAATGGCCGATAATTTTGGCGATTCCGGGATGCGCAACTATTTGCTGTGGTGGAATAGGATTGCCGCCGTATTGCAAGATGAGGTCGCTATATATTTTTTGCAGCGTGTGGTGGCTTTCCCATGATGGTGCTACGTTCAACGCCGTGCTGCTTAAATTATCTGCAGTATATGGGGTTACCGGAACGTCTGGGGCAAATATTGCTTTCCATAGATCTGTGTGCGGCATAACCACGCCGGTAACTTTTGCTTGGGTATATGGCGCATTGTTCAGCGAAACAAAAAACGCCAATGATTTAGCTTTGGCCGGCCAATCTGCAAAATCCGGATAATTCGATAAGAAAAGTCCGGAGTTGATGATTCCGACGCTATGCATAAGCGGATGTATTTGGCTCTCTTCTAGGCGTGGCGCCAAAAACGCCGCTAGTTTTATTACTCTTTGGTTTCCCGACTGCCGAACCGATCTTGGCAGCGCCGTCCAGATCAGTGTTTGCTGTAACATATCAATCTCTTTCTTTGTAAATGCATTCAATCGACAAATTATTTTGATATCCAAGAAAACTCAGCGAGACCTGAAGCAGCGCATTTTGCCAAAGCCGCATGCGCATCTGTTTCGCGCGAATTTTCTTGCGCCGGAATAGGCGCCGCAAGATTACAGTGAATCGTCGGCAAAAGAGTCGCAATACTCGCTCCAAACACTGGGAGTAAGCGCTTGCGCAAAAGTTGGGTCAGAGCCTTTGATAGATTTGTGCATATGGATTGAAACGGTTTTGCTGAAAAACAAAATGTTGATGCTTACGGAAACCGAAGCGTCACCTTCCAAAGCGCCGGACTGAGAGTTATATGACAGCCCCAAGTAAAAATTTACCGAAATGGAGATTAATCCTAAAACATCTAATTCTCCGGTGGCGGATAGAAATGCGGTTATCGTAATTCCGTTGGTTCTGTTGCCGGTAACTTGCAGCCCACCCATAATTGAAGCCGAACCAGAAGCTACACCTAAGTCTATGGCGACGGTTGCGCCAAATTCCAGCGCCAGCGTAATGTTTTCTATTCCTTTGGTGGAAAGCAGCAAACTAAAATATCCGCCGCCGCCGATGCCGATGACGGTTAACGCAAAAGGATCAGACTTGTCGGCAAAATCAAATTCTAAGGTTGGTGGATCCCCGACGAAACTAAGCTGGAACATGGTTTTAAACTTGATATGCTGTAGATCGAATACACCAACACCAACATCAGGCAACGCCAGCGCTAAGCCTATACCCACGCCTTGCGGTGTAATATTGGTGGTTAAGCCGGTACCGCCAAATAAATCTGCGGGCAGCGCCTCAATAATTTTTTCAAGGTATTTCAAAAATCCCGAATATTGAATATCACCCAATTTTACATGGAAAGCAGGTTTTGATCCGTTTTGAGACTCAAATGTCAGGGACTTAAAATTCAGCTGCAGGCCGGTGTTATCGCTGGCAATATCACTTGCCGATGGCAGCGCTAAACCAAAATCAGAGATAACACCTTTTGTAGAGCTTTGCCGGTTGGGGCTAAGCGGCTGGGTAATTGTTGTTGTTATACCGAACGCCGAGCCGTTATTTACAAAAATCCAGGATGATCCGGCGGATTGCGGCGCGCTGGTAACTAATGATTTTGTAGACCAGCTAAATACCGCTTGATTCTTATCTCCTTTAAAGGTGGGCAGTTCCTGGAAATTTGGATCGTTTAATCCGGAAAACGTTATTGGCCCCAGTAAATCTGAAAGCTTTATCGAACCGAAAATATTAAAGTCAAAATTTTTAAACAGATCGGCCGGGTTGAAGTATCCGCTGGCAATATCTTGCGCGGCTTGCTGCGCTGCGGGCAGCGCTATTGGCCCCAATACGCGGGAAAATCCGCTGATGGGAATAGCCGGAGCCAGCAATCCCCCGCCGGAGGTGTTATCGTGAAATGATAATTGTTGAGCTTGCTGCCCGGATGAACTGAGAATGCGCAGAAACACATCGCCGGAATTTGTGCCTGATTGCAGATACGATTGATCCCATGCCGTAGTTAAAACTGGGCTTTGACCATGCAGCATATTTACTACGGTGTGAAATACTTGCGCGGCAGTCATATTTGGGCGATATGGTGAGGAATCGGTTGCGGCGCCGAAGGTAACGGCGGTGGTTTTTAATTTGCCCGAACCACCGTTTTGCTGATTGGGCGGCGTAAAAGCAATTTCAACATTCGCGAAATCCGTTGCGGTGTTTCGTTCATCTTTAGCGTATGCTTGAATTACTTGATTTACAGCTGTAGCGCCGGTATCGGTAATATTTTTATCCATAAATATTAACGGCGCACTAAACTCGATAAGATTGCCTTCGTTATCGGTTCCTTCTAAGTGAAACATGAAGTTCTCGGCAGAAGCGCCGTCTTCGCTGACACAAATGATCCAAAACGCGCCGGTTGTCGGGTCGGTGGTGGATGGCGTAATAATACTTAACGGCGAAACCAGATCATGCGTAACTAATGTTTTGATTTTAATTTGGGTAAATGGAAAATCCCTTGTGGCGTAGGATTTTACCGGTTCACGCACCACAATAAACTTGCGCTGATGCAATATGGCATATGTTTTACCGTTGCTTGGATTGGTTTTTGGTATCCGTTCGGTAATTTTAATAAGCACAGCTTTATGCCCAAATGGGAAAAGCGAACCTTCGTAAATAATCCTCGCAAAAAAATCCCGCCCCATAGTCATTTGGTGATCCCATTGACGCATGGAAAATCCCGGAGGCAGGGGATTAATTTCTGCAATTTTCAAATGGGCGTTTAATGATGCGCCTAATGAAGACAGCATCAATCGATCTAACTCGATAGTAGGAATGCCTTCAGCATAAGGGATGGTTGTTTGTTTGGCTAATATTCCGCCTTGCGCATTTCCGGAACCTTGCGTTTGCGGCGCGGATTTTTGCGCCATATTCTGCATGTTGTTTAGTCCGGGGATGTTTTGTGCGCGCTGCAATATTCCCGACGCAGTGTCGTCAGACATTTCTTCCAAAGGCACAAGCAGCCGCTGGGACGTGGTGTATTGCACAATGGTTTGGCGATCACCCTGGCTTAAAGACGAGGTAAAAGTATTGACAGGGCGGTTGTAATCAGCGTTCCAAATCGCGCGGGCGCGTGGAATATGGTTTGGCGATGTATGGCGCAAGGTAGTGTGCCACATAACAGTACGGAAAGCGCCATCCGGGCCGGGAACGGATGATTCCGGTTTAGAAGCATGCCTCCAAACGGTATTTGCCAGGGGAGAAATGTACAGCCGGTATGGCGCTTCGATAGCGGTAGAAATTGGCAGAGTTCGGTCGCAATTTTGATTTTGAAACACCGGATGGCCGGCGATACCTGGGGGAACATTGTCTCCGAGCACCGATCTTTCCGGCTGCAATGGGTTGCCCATTTTACTTTGGGTTATTTGGCTTGCTCCATTCACATATTCCAGCATTGATTCCAAAGAAAATAACACCGGCGCCGGACCCGGAGCAAACTTGCACGAGATCCAGCTTGGACCGGAATAGCGCGCGGCGGCAGGTACGCTGAACGTATCAGTAATGGAAGAGCCGCCGGAATTGGAATATTGGGCTGAAAACGCTTGTTCGCCAACACTTTGTGAAGGGAATTCCATGATGATATATGCGTTACCCGGATCCGTAGACGCTAAGTGATAAATTGGGGTAGTAAGGCCGGGAACAGGCGCCTTGATTGATAAGGGTATGGGGTCGAGCCGGATATTGACGAGATGAAAGACTATAATAGCAAAATCTTCGGGCCGCACTGCCCACACCGATAGAAATGTTGGCTCATTACCTGAACCTTTGCTGCCGGCGGATTGAAAACCTTGTGATAACGGTGGTTTAACTGCCATATTTGCGCTCCTAAACACGAAATGGTGTCGAAGTTTCCCCTAAACGAATTGAACAATCACATTATTGTGATTATACACTATCAAATGGTAATGTTAGAGCCTGATTTTAGTGATAGGACTTTTTCCTTTTTGCAGTTTGAAGAATGGTATTAAATGTTCGGTAACACCGAAATGTTATAAATGCTATAAAAGCGCTCAACTAAATCTTAAAGCGTAAGGCAAAATGAATCTACTCAGGTGATATTGACAAGATCTGCGCGGCGTTTGCAATACGGCGAGGACTTTGTGGAGGTGCTTGTGTACCATGCAACGTTAGTAGCCGGGGATTCGTAAGGGGCTACCGCCCCTTGCGCGGGGATTGGGGCGCCTCCCAAAAATCTTTTTATTTAAAAAATATTCTCAGGGAAATATTGATTGCCGTGTGGCAAGGGCGACCGCAAGGGTCGCCCCTACCGGATTGCATGGCCTCAGGTGTACCGCGCGGCGTTTGCAATCCGGCGAACGCGGTGCGGCGGCGCGGCCGCAAAACGAACACCACATGATGATATCTTTAGTTTTTTTGAGCGGTTACTTTTTAAAATACCTGTTAAGCATAGCGCATTTACTGCTAAGGATATTGTTTACTGGGTTATTGCAGTAAATATAGGAGAGGATTGCAATATTTTGAAACACGCAAAAAAACGCGCTTCCGGCGTTTGAGATTTCATATATTGCATATAAAATCCGGCGCCGGTCTGCGCATCTGTGAAGTAAAAGAAGATGGCTATTTTTTGCCTAAAAATCCGAAAGCGCCGACGGCGGCAACTACGAGACCGACAACGCCAACATAAATTGCTCCATGGTGAAGACTAATGAAATGCCCACCAAAATGATCAAATGCGCCAACAAGAATGATAAGTACACCAACAACCAATAAAGCGGTTGAAAGACCTTTGCTCATGAATTTCTCCTTTTGAAAAGTTCCAAAGCGCGATACGCTTTGTAAGCAGTATAGCAGATATTATTTTTTTGTCAAAGTTTCGGCGCAATTGCGCAAAACTACCCATCTCTACAACTATCAGAAAATCACTTTTTGACTCCGGAACCTTTTGCTTATATAATTTCCAAGATTGCCGGGCGGGCGAGTGCGCTGCCGTTTGCCGTAAATTCTTTTGCCGGCCAGCCTGAAACCTCTGTAACTACCTCTATTCCTTGCCGGGTAAGCAAAACGGTGTCTTCAGATTTACATCCGGAAACCGATGGATTCCATGCAAACGCTTGATTTGCCGTAATTGGAACGTCACTACCCGGCAACGCTAAAAATTCCCGCGGCGCATATCCGGCGCTTCCGCCTTGGTGGTGTTGCTCAATGGCTTCGGAAAATCCTAATTGAGCATAGGAATTGCGCGCGATTTCAAAAAGATCTCCCATCGTTTTGCCGGGCAGCGTGCCAAGAATTAAATTCGTGTCTGCTTGGCCAACAGCGTTGGCGCGGCGAAGTATGTCATCGGGGATTGGGCCAAAATGCGCTAAGCGCGTAACAGATGCTACTAATCCAAATTTGCGATAGCATAAAACTACCATAATATATTTATCAACTTCATTGGTTGTGGGAAGTGGGTGCCGGTAGGTAAAAATTCTTTCGTCTGCGGCAACCAGGTTAACTGTGGCTAATCCGCCGCGCGCATACGCCGCTTCGCTTAACAGACCGGAAATTTCAAATTCTGTCATGCCCGGCTGAATGTCGTACATCACTTCGCTGATTGCTTCCGCCGCTTCAGAGCCTATAATACGCATCTTATCCATTTCACCTTCGGTGAAAACACTGCGCAGTTGTTTCATCTGTGTGCGGTAGTCTGCCCCAAAATCAAGAGAGTCTGACGCGACCTTTTTACCGGCGAGCAGGATATTTGCCGCATTGCTGCGCGTATGCCATGGATCAATGAAAAATTCAAAGCCAACTTCTTCAAGCTGTTCTTCTTGTTTCATGCGCGGCGCTTCAATTGAATCTGTTACCATGATCAATTGAGTCGGCGTTACTAATACGTATCCCTGTGCGCCGTCAGTTGCAATGTTGATAAATGTTCTCGCCCCGGCGGTAATCCACGCAATATTGGCCGCAGTTGTTAATACAATTGCGTCGAACGCATCTTGAGCCATACGTGTGCGTAAAACAGCTGCTTTTTCGCGTACTTCGTCTTGCCGGGTTTGGTGAATGCCCTTCATGGTATCGAGGTTCCTCCAATGAAAAATAAGATTATTTTCAGTATATCTTATTTAACCGCTTAGATTCCTGAGCCTAAAAAGCTATATGAGAAACCAAGAGACACCATTGGCCCCGTCAGATGGCAGGCTGAATTTGTCGCCTCTTGCTGTATGCGTAACATATGCGCAGGTTTATCGGGAAATTGTTTGGAGAAACTAAAGTTACCCAAGAATTGGCTGTTTGTATGAGTACGGCCTGAGTTTGGCGCTGTTCTTTAGGGAATAAGCCCATGCCGCAAAAACGCCATAATTTCATTTAACACTAATTCCGGAACTTCCAGCGCGCCGCCTTCATTTTCCTGCCAAGGCCATAATATCCAGCGAAGCGCCAAAAAGTGCGCCATGCCCATCAGCGCATAGCCAACCGTTTCGGTGTCTAATTGCCGAAATTCGCCCTGATCAATCGCAATTTGTAATCCGCGTTGGTATCCCTCACTGAATCGCTGATAATATTCTTTTGCGGCGTCCGGAGCAACACGTTCTGCTTCTTGCACAATGTTGTAAACATTGCGGTGCTGCTTTACAAACTCAAAAAAAGCTTTAAATCCTTCTTTTTCCGCAGATAGACGATCCGGCGCGTTAGCAATCGCCGCGCTGGAATCTGCCCGCAGCCGTTTACCGATATCCGTAACCAGTTCGGCGAAAATATCTTTCTTTGTGTGAAAATATAAATAAAAAGTTCCTTGCGCTACACCGGCGCGCCGGGTAATTTCCGAAACACTTCCTTCGTAATACCCCATCTGGCCAAACACTTCTTCTGCGGCGTCTAAAATTTTGCGGCGTGTTGCCTCACCCCTGGGAGTTACCGGCGATAGGCTGCCGCTTGGCTTTTGCGCTGAATCCACTGCGCTGCCGTTTTGTAAAGATTTATCTGTTGTTTTCAATGCGTTGAGATACTTTCAATTGTGATTTTTATATTTTATGATAATTGTCCGTACAAATACCATTCCTGCTCCTTGCCGCTGTTTTGCAAAGATCTGAGGGTTGTAGCATGCGCTGTATTGGAATATTCCCCGTGTCAATGATATATATGACGATTCAGATTCTGCTCATAATTGTGTGATCTTTTGGTGTTTTTCGCAAATATATGGTATACTTCTCTGTAATATGACAGTGGAGTCATGTTTATTTCTTTTCATGGAGAAAATATATGTCGCAGATCTCTCAACAATTTCCCCCAAATTCGCAATACCCACTGTTGCCGGGTGTTCGCTCGCGGTTTGTGCAAACTTCGCGACTGCGTGTTCATGTGTATGAAAGCGGCGATCCATCTTCGCCCTGTTTGGTTCTTATTCATGGCAACGCCGCATCGGCGCGTTTTTTTGAAGAATTGATGACAAAACTGCCAAATCTTTATATTGTCGCTCCGGATCTGCGCGGGTATGGCGCCAGCGAAGCGAAGCCAGCCGACGCCACAAAAGGGCTGCGAGATTACAGCGATGATGTGGCCGCCACGCTTGAAGCATTGGGTATACGGCGGCATCATTTGCTGGGGTGGTCGTTAGGCGGCAATATAGCAATGCAATATACTATAGATCATCCAAACGCGGTAAAATCGCTGCTGCTGGAATCTACCGGATCTCCCTTTGGATATGGCGGCACGCATGGAGAAAATGGGCAGCCGAACTTTCCCGATTTTTCCGGCAGCGGCGGCGGACTGATTGCGAAAGATGTGATAGATTGCTATATCGCTAAAGACAGCTCGGCCGATTCAATGTTTGCGCCGCGCTCGGTGATGCGCAGCACATATGTAAACGCCGCAACTTATACGTTTAATCCCCAGCGGGAAGATGTGTATGTAGAGCAAATGCTTATGATGGTTATTGGGGAACAGTTTTATCCCGGTGATGGTGTCCCTTCCGCTAATTGGCCGATGTCTGCGCCGGGTAAATGGGGATCAAACAATGCGTTATCACCAAAGTATTGCAATGTAACTGCGTTGGAGACCATTGCGCCAAAGCCGGAAATTGTTTGGATACATGGCGCGAATGATTTGGTGGTTAGCGACACCGCAGCGGTAGACCCGTGTTTCTTGGGCAAACTTGGTGTTATTCCGGGCTGGCCCGGTGATGATTTGTGTCCGCCGCAGCCAATGCTTTCTCAGATTCGTGCGATGCTGCAGCGCTATGCCGCAAACGGAGGAGTGTTCAGTGAAGTTGTGTTTGAAAATTGCGGCCATTCACCGCATATCGAGCAGGAAAACGCATTTATTCAGCGGTTGCAAACGTTGGTTGCCGCGCAAGAATCCGCGGATCCGCAGCGAAAAGGAATATTTGACATATTTCGCCGCAAGCGGTAAAATATGACATATGACTCATATATCATATATCTCATGATCTGCAAAGGGGCCACGCATGAGTGATCGCGCTGTCAGCGAACAGGCTGACACATTAACAGCATATCCGCCCATTGGAATGCTATCTTTTGGTGTCTATCTGCCGGAAACTATCCAAACATCGGCATATATTGCGCAGGAATCGGGGATACCCGAAGAAATTATCCGCGGAAAGATGGGGATACACGCCAAGCATCGCGCCGGTTCGGCAGACCAAACGTCTGCAATGGCTGTTGCCGCCGCTAAAACGGCGCTGCAGCGCGCGCGCATCGATCCGGAGGAAATTGACTTAATTATTTACTCCGGAAGTATGCATAAAGATTTTTATGTATGGTCTGCGGCTAACCGTATACAATATCTACTTGGGGCCAAAAATGCGTGGGCGTTTGAAGCTGTGGCGCTGTGCACTACGAATGTGCTGGCTTTAAAACTGGCGCGCGATTTAATGATGAGCGACCCGAAATTGCGAACAACGCTTATTTGCGGCGGTCATCGCACAGCCGATTTAATTAATTTTAAAGACCACACCAGCCGATTTTTATTTAATCTTTCCGATGGCGGCAGCGCCATGCTGCTGCGCCGCGGTTATACCCAAAATGCTGTTCTGGCGTCGGCGTTTATAACCGACGGCTCGCTTTCAGAAGATGTTACTATACCGGCCGGCGGCACACGTTTGCCAACCACCGAAGCAACATTGCAGCAAGGGCTGCACACATTCCATGTCTCTGATTCTGAGCATTTGAAAACCGGTCTGGAAGGTGTTTCGGAGGATCATTTTATACAAGTTGTGCAGGAAGCGGTGGCGAAAAGCGGCTATTCTGTAGATGATATCAGTTTTTTAGCAATAAATCATATGAAGCCGTCGATGCATAACAGAATATTACGCATGCTGGGGCTGCGCGAAGATCAGTCCATCTACTTAGCTGAATATGGGCATATCGGCGCGCCAGACCAAGTGCTGGCGCTGGAGCTGGCGGCGCAGAAGCAGATGCTGCGTGATGGCGGTATTGTTGTGCTGGCCAGCGCAGGGCTGGGCTTTACTTGGGGGGCAACCGCAATACGCTGGGGAAAGCAGGGGTAAAGCTATGCCGGCAAAATTTTTACCTGTGGGAGAATGGCTAACCCGCCGGGCTGATTTAACACCACAGAAAGCGGCAATTATTGATGGCGCAACTGGTGAAGTTATTACCTACGCGGAATATAACCGCAGAGCAAACGCTTTTGCCGCCGCGCTGTCAAGCACATATCATGCGCTGGCTGGTGACCGAGTAGCTATCATTGCGCAAAACTCTGTTGAGTACCTTGCTCTGTTTATGGCCTGCGCTAAAATCGGCGCTATTCTGGTTCCGTTGAATTGGCGGTTAACCGCGCCGGAATTAGCGGTGATTCTGAAGGATTGTGAGCCGAAATTAGTTGTTTTCGACGCTGCTTTTGCCGAAAAAACACAGTCTGCCGCGCAGTTGGCGTATATACCGCCGGAGCGGCCAGCGCGCAGCATTTTTTCTTTTGGCCCGGCAAAACAGCCGCTGACTGTTCCATCACCGATATTACTTGAAACCGCCGAAGTGGTTGCCGCTGCTGCGGGAAACTATCCACCGGCGCCGGTTTTCTCTACAGCGGATGGTGAAGAAACAGCGTTAATTTTATATACATCCGGAACAACAGGAACACCAAAAGGGGCAATGCTTTCGCACCGCATGATTACTTGGAATGCGGTGAATACGCAGATTAGCTGGGGTTTGCGCGATGACGATGTGTACCCGAATTTCTCGCCGTTTTTTCACGCAGGCGGATTAAATGTGCTGACCACCCCGATGTTTCACTGCGGCGGTACCGTAGTAACCTTAACAAACAGCGCTCCCGCAGATATTTTAAGCGCGGTAGAGCGCTTTAAATGCACGATAGTGTTTGCTGTGCCCACAGTGTTTCAATTAATGGCAGAGCATGAGCGGTTTGCGGCGGCGGATTTCTCTTCGGTGCGTTTTTGTATTTCCGGCGGCAGTTCTTGTCCTTTGCCGGTAATTCAGCGCTATACAGCGCGCGGCGTACAGTTTCGTCAGGGATATGGCCTAACAGAGGCCGGAGTAAACTGCTTTAGCCTTGCGCCGGAAGACGCCGCCCGCAAAGTTGGGTCTGTCGGCAAGCCGATATTTCATTCATTTGCCCGGATAACAGATCCGAATAACACCGATGTCCCGGAAGGCGCAGAGGGAGAACTTGTACTTGCCGGCCCGCATATATGTTCCGGTTATTGGCGACGGGAAGAAGCTACCCGCGCTGCGTATATCGACGGATGGTGGCATACCGGCGATATTGCGCGCAAAGATGATGAGGGGTATTATTTTATTGTTGGCCGCATAAAAGATATGTATAAATCCGGCGGCGAAAACGTATACCCCGCTGAGGTAGAAGCTGTTTTAGGAACCTGCCCCGGCGTTCGCGAGATAGCGGTGATTGGTGTGCCGGACGAAAAATGGGGCGAATCCGGAGCGGCGTTTATTGTCGCCGCGGGATCTGCCTCTGTTACCGCCGATGATGTTCGGCGCTTTGCGGAAAGCCGCTTGGCAAAGTTTAAGCGGCCTGCGCATATCTTTTTTGTTGAAGAACTGCCGCGCAACGCTATGAGCAAAGTAGTAAAAACTGCCTTGCTGCAGCGCTATACCGAACAGCGGCAGTAAATCTGCTGTTGGCCATCGGCGCAAGTTTCAGCCGCGCGGCGTACATAACCAGAGATTCGTAAGGGGCGGATGCCCCTTGCGTGGGGTTTGAGGTTATTATTTGAAATCATATTCCCAGAGCAATAATGGTAGCCGTGCAGCCTGGGCGACCGCAAGGGTTGCCCCTACCGGATTGCCGCGCCGCATTTGTACCGTGCGGTGGTTGGCTTAAAACAGGCACTATGGTGCGCTCAACTTATTCGGCTCAGTTGGTCTTCATCCTGATTAAAATATCGAAGACCATTATATATATATGAACTTTCACTTTTAAAGAGGGACAAGATATATTTCGTAATCAGGGATACGTAAGGGGCGGTAGCCCCTTACGCGGGGCTTGGGGTGTCCCCAAAATCTCTTTTTATTTTATTTTCCGATGGGAAATATTGGTAGCCGGGCAGCAAGGGCGACCGCAAGGGTCGCCCCTACCGGATTGCATTGCCTCAATGTGTACCGTGCAGTGTATGCTCTAAAAAACGCTATGGGGCGGCGCTTGGGCTTCGGAGCGGTGTAGGTGGTTGGGCTGCCACAAAACGAACACCACACGATGAATCGTGTGGCTTGTTTCCCCACCTCCACCCATGTGTACCGTGCGGCGTTGGTTCAACAACAGGCGCCATGGGGCACTCAATGTACTCTGCTCAGTTGGTCTTCATCCTGATTAAAATATCGAAGACCATTATATATATATGAAGAAAGACAGATACAATTTTATGAGCAAGATACCTCTGCCGGCCATCGGCGCAAGTTTCAGCCGTTCGCATACAGTTACCGATAAAGATGTAGAAGATTTTTCACAGTTAAGCGGAGATCGCAACCCGCTGCATGTTGATGAGGCGTTTGCCGCGCAAACACGCTTTAAGCGCAGAATAGCGCACGGCATGTATTCCGCTGCGCTGATTTCCAGCGTGCTGGGCAATGATTTGCCCGGTACCGGCTGTGTATATATGGGACAAACATTGAAATTTCATCTGCCTGTTTATATTGGCGACACCATTACTACACAGGTAGTTGTAACCGCGCTGCGCGAAGATAAACGCATAGTTACCCTGAGCACAACCTGTGTAAATCAACAGGGCGATACCGTTGTTTCCGGTGAAGCGACGATGAAGGTGCTGGAAGATCTTTAGCTTCAAAAAAAAATCGCCGCCATGTTGTTTTGTTTCACTATTGAATATGGCGGCGATTGCGTTGTTTTATGCGCGCAAATGCGTTTAATGGGCCGACCATCCGCAATCGATGGTAAAGGCGCTGCCGGTTATTCCTGCGGCGGATTGCGAACACAGGTACAGCATTGCGTCGGCGATTTCCTGTGGCTCCAGCAATCGATGTATCGGCGATTCCGCGGTCATAATTTTCTCAACAACTTCATCCTCGGGGATGTTGTGCGTTTTTGCCTGTGCGGCAATTTGCTTATCTACCAGCGGGGTGCGCACATAGGAAGGGCAAACGCAGTTGCAGGTTACGCCGTGCGTCGCGGCTTCCAGCGCGGTGACGCGGGTTAGCCCCAGCAGCCCATGCTTGGCGGTGACATACGCCGATTTATACGCCGACGCAATTAAAGAATGCGCCGAGCCAACATTAATAATTCTGCCCCAATTGCGCTGATACATGCCCGGCAGCGCGGCGCGCGTCAGCAGAAACGGCGCTGTTACCATCATGTCCATAATGCGCTGCCATTGTTCCAGAGGAAACTCTTCAATCGGCGCAATAAATTGTATTCCTGCGTTATTTATAAGGATATCTATTTTGCCCAGCGCAGCTTCCGCTTCTGTGAACATTGCAGTTGTTTCGCTGCCGGATGTAAGGTCTGCTTGGAAGAAATAGGTGTTGGACAGGCTGATTGCCGCGGATTCTCCGCCTTGCCGGTCGATATCCGCAATGGCGACATCGGCTCCGGCCGCGGCAAACGCCTGTGCTGCGGCAAATCCGATTCCGCTTGCTCCGCCGGTGATGAGTACGGCTTTACCTGCAAAAGATTCCATAGAAACGCTCCTTTGGAAGTAGTTCAATGCCGAACAGGCACGATCTATAATGAATGATAATGCAATTGCGCGGCGCACAATTAACCGCCCAAATATAATTCTTGCACCGCTTGATTTTTTGCCAAATCTTTACTGGCGCCGCTGAGCGAAATTTTCCCCGCCTGCAGCACATATGCTTGCTGCGCCAGTGCCAGCGCCTGCCGCGCGTTTTGCTCAACAATCAGCACGGTAAGCCCTTCATCTTTATTTAATTTGGAAATGATGGCAAACATGCGCTCGACAATAGCAGGCGCCAAGCCATGCGATGGTTCATCCAGCAGCAAAACTGAGGGACGCGCCATCAGCGACCGGCCGATAGCTGCCATTTGCGCTTCACCGCCGGATAAGCTGGCGGTCGGCTCGTTCAGCCGTTGTTTTAGACGGGGGAAATACTCAAGAATCTTATCCATATCTTCTTGAAAGCGCGCTTTTGGTTGAGTGAACGCGCCCATCAGCAAATTTTCTTTCACTGTTAGGCTGGGGAACATTTCGCGTCCTTCCGGCGTTAACATTAACCCTTTGCGCACCCGCTGTTCCGCGGCAAGCTTATCAATCCGCGCGCCGTTTAGCTCTACGCTGCCTTTGCGAATAGGGATAAGGCCGCTGAGGGCGCGCATAATGGTGGTTTTGCCGGCGCCGTTTGGCCCCAATATGGCGCAGATTGACCCCTGCGGCACGGAAAAAGAAATGTCGCGCAGCACTTCAATCGGCCCATATCCGGCGGAAAGATTATGAATGGTGAGAGTTGTCATCTGCGTCCTCTTTCTGAGTGTCATCGCGACCTAGGTAGGCTTCCAGCACCGCGGGATTTTTCAAAACGTCTTGCGGGGTACCTTCGGCGAGTTTCTCCCCATAGTCTAACGCGCAAACATGTTCGGAAATTGCCTGCACAAACGGAATATTGTGCTCAATCAGCAGCATCGTAACCTGAAAATGGTCGCGCCATTCACGCAAATTCTGCGCCAGCGCCATTGCGTCTTCGTGCGGCACACCGGCGGCGGGTTCATCCAGCAGCAGCAATTTTGGCTTTGCGGCCAGTGCGCGCGCCACACCGGTAATCTTTTGCACTCCGAAAGGCAGCATCCCGGCATAGATATTGGCGTAAGCGGTTAAGCCAAGCATATCCAAAATTTCCATGGCGTTTGCGCGCGCGCGCTGTTCCTCGCTTCGCGCTGGGCCAAATGGCAGCAACCCGGTAAACAGATCTGCCTTCATAGCGGAGTGCTGCGCAATCAGTAAATTTTCCAGCACGGTGTGCGACTTAAACAGCTGGCCGCTTTGAAAGGTTCGGCTGATACCTATGCGCACGCGCGCTGAACAGCCTTTGCGCAAAATATCTATTCCGTTAAATTCAATAGACCCTGCATTCGGCTGCACAAAACCGCTGATGCAGTTCAGCGCGGTAGTTTTGCCGGCGCCGTTTGGCCCCACCAACGCAAAAATTTGATTGGGCAGAATCGTTAAATCCAGCGAATTCAGCGCTGTTAGCCCGCCAAACTGAACGGTTAGCCCGCGGATGGATAAAAGTGGCTGGATGATTGTCATGACTGTTTCCGCCTTTGCAGAAATTTTTGCAGCAGCGCAGGGATAGTTTGCAGCCCCATCGGAAAATAAATGAGGGCCAGCAGCAGCAGCACGCCATAGATTCCGGTATTTAATGTAGTAATTTGAATTTGCACTGTACCAACTGTTATCACGTTGGGCAGCAATCCCAGCAACAGGGGTATCAACCCTACGAAGATGGCGCCTAAAATCGACCCGATGATAGAGCCAAGCCCGCCAATAACGATCATGGCTAAAAACGCGATGGTTTGGTCTACGCTGGACATTGATGAGCTTGCTGTGCCGCCCCATGTGGCGTATAGTCCGCCGGCTAGTCCGGTAAGTGTGGCGCTAATGGTAAATGCCAGCAGTTTATAGCGTGTTAGATTTACGCCAAATGATTCCGCCGCCGCTTCGTCGTCGCGTATAGCGGTAAATGCCCGGCCGATTCGCGATCTGGTGAGGTTATAACCCAGATACAATGTGATGATAACTACCCAAAGCACAAAATAATACAAAGAGTGATCATCGGTGAGGGCTGCGGGAATATTGTTGAACAGGTAGCTTTCACGCCCCGCGGTTGTATCCCATAATGTTAGGATTGAATTTGCCAGCATTACTAAGCCTAGCGAGGCAATAGCCAAATAAGCGCCGGAAATGCGCAGCGCCGGCCCGCCGGTAACAATCCCCAGCAGCGCGGCAACAGCGCAGGCGGCAACCAAACCCAGCCAATATGGCTGATTCAGGTCGTTAACCAGCCATACGACCATGTAGCCGCTAACACCGAAAAACGCGGCGTTTCCCAATGATGGCTGCGCCGCATAGCCGGTGAGTATGTTTTGCGCAAACGCAGCAATAATAAATATGCCAATAAGGCTGACACGGTGCAACTCGAAATCCGCACTAAAGCCGAATATTTGATCGAACATTGCCGGCAGCGCGAAGAAAAAGATCAGCGCGGCGGCAATGCCGCTGAGTCGCAGCCAGTTTTGGCGTAAGAACAGCGCAGTTTGCTCTAAAGTGGTTCTGGCTATGCTTGCGCCGTTTCTGTGTGTATTTTGCAATGGAAATTGCGAAGACATCGGTAACACCTGTTTTCTGCCGCTGCCGCGCCGCACATACAGCGCAGCGCAAGCGGCTGATTTGCCGGCTTAAACACGCCGTAGCTGGCGCTGCCCAAGTAATCCTTGCGGCCGCAAGAAAAGCAGGATGACAAATCCCGCAAAAATAATAGATTCACGAACTCCCGGATCGCCGATATTAACCGGTCCCAATGTGTGGCCCGCCAAGTACAGCGCCAAGATGTTATCCGCAATTCCTAATAGAACGCCGCCGATAACGGCCCCCGGCATGCTTTCTATGCCGCCGATGACGGCGCCAATAAATACATATAGCAGCGCTGAATCTAGCATATGCACGCCGACATAGTTCAAATTTGCGGCCTCCATTATGCCGGCAAGCGCGGCAACTAAGCTGCCGATTGCCCAAGTAAGCGCTATTAGCATGCTGACCGGTGCACCCATTAATCGCGCTGTGGACATGTTTTCCGCGGCAGCCCGCATGGCGATTCCTATTTTGGATTTAGTGAGAAAAAGTGTCAGCGCCGCCATGGCAATAGAGGCGGTTCCAATAATAATAATGTCTGTCAGGCGGATGTAAACGCCGCCGATTCTGGTAGTAATGGAATCAAACGGTGTGGCAAATCGCACCGATTGCGCCAATTCCGGCCAAATTTGGTCTGCAATGGTTTGCAGAACCAGCGCCAAAGCTAAGGTTGCTATTGCTTTGGTAAAAACCGGAGCGTTTAAAACCGGTCTGGCAAATATGCGCTCTAATAGAAACCCGAAGATAAATGAGAAGATCAGCGCGCAAAGCAACGCCAGCCAAAAGTTAAAGTGGCCGCGCGCTATCAGTTCGTACATTACGGAAACGCCGATTGCGCCGATTGCGCCATACGCAAAATTTAATACACCGGTTGCGCGATATATTAGTACAATACCCAGCGCCAACAGCCCGTAAAGACTGCCGGTAACTAAACCGGCTAAAGTAACCTGAAGGAAAGCTGCCATAGCAAAGGCGCCCTTTCAGATGGTGGTGAACGACAGGAAGCGCAGTACTGTTTTGTCTAAATATGACTTCACTGTCATGTTTTGGCTTATTATGACATGAATCTGACTCATCTGTCAAGTATGAAATTTTGGTCGCTTTAGTACTTGACAAAAAAAAGATAACATGTTATTATTGATACATGACTCATATGTCATATTTATCAGATACTGAACTAAGGAGTACAGCCGCATGCAACTCTCAACGAAGATGAGCCACTTATTTTTCCGTGCCGCTGCCGGTATGGCGGCTATCTTGGCGATTACTCTTGCTGCTTGCGGAGGATCAGCTTCCTCTTCCCAGACTGTTCCTGGGGTAACAAGCAATACCATTACTATTGGAACTGTGTTAGACACAACGGGTCCGCTGAAGACCATCTGCACGCCAATCTATCAGGGCGATCAGCTTTACATCAATCAAATTAACGCAGCGGGCGGAATTAACGGCCGCAAAATTAATTTAGTGCAAGTGAGCGATAACGGAGACTCCACCCAAACAAAAGACGCGGTGCGCCAATTATTCGAGCAGGATAATGCGTTTGCGCTTTTTCAAGTTTGCGGATCCGGAGACGCGAATGTCGCCGAAACATACACTAATCCCAAGGGAATACCGTTTGTAGACCCAATTGGCGGCGGTTCAGCGTATACCGACGCTCAGGGCAACGCGCTGCCGTGGGTATGGATGGCGCAGCCGAATTATGGTGATGAAGGCCATGTGCTGGGTTATTACATTACTCAAACTTTGAAGGCGAAAACTGTAGCGCTTTTGTATGAAAATGACGTACTTGGCCTGCAGCAGAAACAAACATTAACCGAAGAAATGCAGAAATACGGCGGCAGTGTAGTTGCATCTGTTGGATACAACTACACGCAATCCGACTTTACCAGCGCGGTGCAGACTTTAAAAGCAGCCAACCCGGATATGATTGTGCTGAATGGTTTGCCGATTCCCACCGGCACATTTGTAAAAACCGCGGCGGCGCAGGGATATAAACCCCCGATGGGATATATCGCCAACTATCCGATGGCTGATAATTCATGGCCGGCGTTTATTGGGCCGGCGGCGCAGGGTATTTATGTCAGCGGCTATACCAGCATCAACACATCCGTAGGACAGAAGTATCTGCAATTAACTTCATCTGATACGGTTTTCAGCGCCTATAAATTCTATGGTTATATAATGACCAAGCTGTTTGTAGATGCATTGCAAAAGACTGGATCAAACCTAACCCGTACAACATTGCAGCAAACATTGAACACGCAGTTTACGAATTATGACACAGGATTTGGCCCAACCATTTCGTGGTCTGCCACCAATCATGGCGGTATCTCTGATTTTATGATTTACCAAGTGCAGAATGGAACGTTGAATCCGGTCAGTAATTTTATTCAAGCTTCGCAAGTGTGGCCATAACAGCAGTTTAATTCTCCATTTTTGTATCACGCGCAGTTTGTTCGTCTCGACTGTATCCTAGGGCGGCCGTTATGGCCGCCCTTTTGTTGTGTCTTTACCTTCTGTGGATATGCAAGCGAAGGCGCCTGTCCCTAGCGCGGGGATTGAGGTGTCCCCAAATATATTTATGATTTAAAAACAACCACCGCACGAAACACATGGGGATACGTAAGGGGCGCCTCCCAAAACATCATTATTATTTATTGTATAAATATCCCACAGGGAAATATTGATTGCCGGGTGGCAAGGGCGACCGCAAGGGTCGCCCCTACCGGATTGCATCGCCTCAATGTGTACCGTGCAGGGTTTGTTTTACTATCGCAACTCATACGAAATAATGAGTATTGCGCACGGCAACACGGGCGGTAGTGGCGGGGAACAAGCCACATGATTCATCGTGTGGTGTTCGTTTTGTGGCCGCCAGACTAATAACACCGCGCCGGAGCAAAAGCGCCTCTCCCAAAATATTATTTATAAACAAATACCGCACATCAGGGATTCGCAAGGGGCGGAAGCCCCTTGCGCGGGGATTGGGGTGTCCCCAAAACATCATTATTATAAAAAACACCGCGTTGCTCTTCCTAAGGTCCTGAAAGATGGAAAAACATAAATTACATATGTCATACTAAAAATACGTGATGGATGAGAGGAGCAGCAGTAGAAAAAAATGCAGAATACTGATAAATCTGATATGCACAATGGCGCAGATTCGGAAAATACCAGTGAGTTTTTTGCGGTAACAGAAACCGTAACAGATTACACAGATGTAGTTCATTTTTTCGCTCCCCGGTTTAAAGGAATATTTACGGCAAATACAATCCAAATGCGGCATTTACGTGCGGCAATTCACCAAATGAATCGTTCGCGGCGCCGATTAGTGAAAATGCAGCGTGGCGCAGTGTGGCTGCGTTTGCAAATGCATTCCGCCGCGCAAAATGGATTATTGGCGGCGCGCGCACGGTTAGGCTGGCTGCGCGCGGTTAAGGCGCGTTCTGCGCAAAAACGTATAGTGCAGTTAAAATCTTATTACCAAACAATGGAAGCTGAACGCATGCTGCATGTGCGCATCATGTCTGCGGCGCGTACCCTTTTGTTTGGCTGGGAAGAAAAAAACGCCGCACGCCCTGCGCAGGCATTGAAGGCGTCTCGCAATCTTCGCAATACAATATTGCTGACAAAGCGTGAGGAACGCTTAGCGAGAAATCGGCTGAGCGAGGTTGGATTGGCAGAACATCAAATGAACGCCGCCAATGAAGCGCTAAACCAGCATTACTTCCCATATGCGCTGAATCCCGAAAAAATACATCTGCCTTTTAACCGACGCAAATATGTTGCTTATGTTTTTTTGCTGCTGTTTGCTGCGGCCGCCGTTTCCTTTTTATATCCCCCGTGGAATCCGCCAAATCTTGGCGTTGCGTGTAACAACGCCGGAAAAAATGTGAATTGCGCCGCATTGCCCGTTACGTCGGCAATTTCTTTGAGCAATACCGGCAGCGGCGCTATTACCGGCTGGGTTTCGGTTTCCGGAAATGAGTATACACGATCACCAGACCAAATATTGCCTGTATTCATTCTTCCGCATCATATTCAAACATTTACGTGTGATAGTTTTAAACTATGCACGAATAGTTTTACTCAGCCAATTTATATAAGTATTACTTCGTCTGGCGGCGTATTCGCTGCCGTTATTCAACCTTAAATGCTGCTTGCTTAACAGGCGGCGTTGTTTTGTTTTCATGAGGCCAATATGCGTTATTCCGACTCTGAAGATTCGACGGTTATAATTCCCGCACAGCGCGGCTCGCTTGCCGATGAACAAACACTTGTGCGGATTCCAACTGTGCAAGGCGCGCAAACCCAATCGGCGGCGAAACTTCGCAGTATAAAGGTACCCGAAATTACGGCGTTATTTTGGGTAATTAAATTGCTTTCTACGGCGTTAGGCGAATCTTTTTCTGATTTTATGGTGCACCATATAGACCCGGTTGTTGCCGTGCTCATTGGCGCAGCGGGGTTTAGCGTTGCAATATTGCTGCAATTTAGCCTGCCTTCATATAATCCTGTGGTGTATTGGCTTGCTGTGGTGATGGTGGCTGTTTTTGGCACAATGGCGGCGGATGTTACCCATATTGTGTTAAAAGTATCGTATCTGCACTCTTCCGAAGGTTTTGCCGTTGCGTTGGCGCTGATTTTAACAGGGTGGTATATAAGTGAAAAAACGTTATCAGTGCACAGCATCAACAGTTTTCGCCGCGAATTTTTCTATTGGTCTACCGTTATTGCCACCTTTGCGTTAGGTACGGCGCTTGGCGACTTAACAGCGAATACCTTCCAAATGGGATATTTCTCCGCAGGCTTAATGTTTATTGGCTTGATATTGTTGCCTGCTATCGGTTACTTTTTCTTTAAATTAAATGAAGTTGCCGCGTTTTGGGTCGCTTATATCCTTACCAGGCCAATCGGCGCCTCTTTTGCTGATTGGACGGGCCGTATGCCCTATGAAGGCGGGATTGGCGTAGGCACAGGGAAGATTAGTTTACTGCTGGCCGTTATTATTGCGCTGCTGGTTGGCTATGCAACTTGGAAACATATTCAGCGCGTCGCCCACCACAAAAGCCGGGATACGTAAGGGGTAGCCGCCTGTCTCTTGTGTGGAGCTTGGGGCGCCTCCCAAATACATTTTTATAAAATAAATCACCTCGCGGTACCCATTGAGGCAATGCAATCCGGTAGGGGCGACCCTTGCGGTCGCCCTTGCTGCCCGGCTACCAATATTTCCCATCGGAAAATAAAATAAAAAGAGATTTTGGGGACACCCCAATCCCCGCGTAAGGGGCTACCGCCCCTTACGTATCCCTGATTACGAAATATATCTTGTCCCTATTTAAAAGTGAAAGTTCATCATCGTGTGGTGTTCGTTTCGTGGCCACCTTGGCGCCTACACCGCTCCGAAGCCCAAGCGCCGCCCCAAATCGTTTGTTTGAAACCATACACCTCGCGGTACACATTGAGGCCATGCAATCCGGTAGGGGCGACCCTTGCGGTCGCCCTTGCTGCCCGGCTACCAATATTTCCCATCGGAAAATAAAATAAAAATAGATAATTTTGGGGACACCCCAATCCCCGCGTAAGGGGCTACCGCCCCTTACGTATCCCGGATTACGCAAATATATCTTGTCAATACCCTTCTGAGTAGTTACTGTGCTGCAATGCACTCGATTTCAAATTTGGCGCCGCGGGGCAGATCTTTTACCGCAACTGTGGAACGCGCAGGAGGATTTTCCCGGAAATATCGCGCATAAACTTCATTCATTGCGGTAAAATCGGCCATATCCGCTAAAAACACCGTGGTTTTCAATACATGGGAATAATCCGATCCGGCGGCGCGTAAAATTGCGCCAAGATTTTTCAGTGCTTGTTCGCTTTGTTCTTGTATTCCGCCTTCAACTATTTGGCCGGTAGCAGGATCAAACCCGATTTGTCCGGAGACATAGATAACACCGCCGCTTTGTACTGCTTGGCTGTATGGCCCGATTGCCGCGGGAGCTTCTGTTGTTGCAATTATTGTATGTTCTGCCATATGCGAATGAAAATCTCCTCATGTGTTTTGTTTCCGCGCCTGAATTTGGTAATGATGTGCGGCGCAGCTTCCAATGTGTATTGTATCACTGCGAGCAGGATAACGCGGAAGCGCTACAACTGCGGCCAACGAAAAGAGACACATCAAATCGATGTGTCCCCCCTTGAAAAATGCAGGCTCTAAAAGCGCTGCTTAGTGATGCAAATAGATGAATAACGGCGCCATTACCAAAGTAATGGTGTTCAGCAATTTAATCACGATGTGCAAGGATGGCCCGGCGGTGTCTTTAAACGGATCGCCGATAGTATCTCCAACAACCGCGGCTGCGTGGGCCGGAGACCCTTTCTTTTGCACAACGCCGTCAATTTTCAAGTTGCCGGCTTCGATGTATTTCTTGGCGTTATCCCAAGCGCCGCCGCCGTTGTTCATGACCAACGCCATCATAATGCCGGCGATGGTGCCAACAATCAGCATGCCGCCGGCCGCTTCGGGGCCAAGCACAACGCCGACTAAAATTGGTGTTGCCACAACCAGCAGACCCGGCACAACCATTTGCTGCAGCGCTGATCTCATGCTGATATCAACGCAGCTTTTATAATCGGGATCTTCCGTGCCCTGCATAATGCCGGGTTTTGCCTTAAATTGGCGGCGCACTTCCTGAATCATCCCTTGCGCTGCGCGGCCGACTGCCCGCATAGCCATAGAGCTGAACACGAAGATAAGCATAGCGCCAATGATACCGGCGATGAAAATGGGAGGATTCGCCAGATTGATGCTGTACACAGCGTTTGCCGCTGCGGCAGAGGATTGCCCGGACGCCACAACATCTAAATAAGCGCCGATGAGCAGGAATGCTGCCAGCGCCGCGGATCCTATGCCATAGCCTTTTGTAAGCGCTTTTGTAGTGTTGCCAACGCTATCTAAAGCGTCGGTAATGACACGCACCGATTCCGGTGAATTGCTCATTTCAACAATACCGCCGGCGTTATCGGTGATTGGCCCGAAGCTGTCCATCGCAAGGATGTACCCAACAGTCATCAACATACCGATAGTGGCAACCGCAGTGGCGTAAATGCCGCCTGTACTGATGACGCCGTGTGAACCGCCGATATTTGCTGCCGCGCCAAGCGCATAAGAGGCGCCGAGCGAAATGGCGATGGCTAAGGAAGGCAGACCGGTGTTTTCAAATCCGATAGCTAAACCGGTAATAACGGTTGTCGCCGCGCCGGTTACAGCTGAGTCGGCGATTTCCCGGACAGGGCGCCAAGAACCAGAAGTATAGTACTGTGTAATGAAAACAAACGCAAAGGTATTGGCAACGCCAATTAACCCTGCCGCAGCAAAGCGCCACCATTCAGATGTGCTGGCGTGGAGCAGGAAATAGGTTGCAGCAACAATGCCGATAGCCGAAAGCGCCGCTGAAACATAAAATCCCAGATTCAATTGGTTCATCGCGGCGATACCAGGATCTTTGCCTTTCATCTGGTCCGGATTTTTAACGCTGCCGGAACGCACCATCAAAACACCAACCAAAGAAGCGACAACGCCGAATCCAACTGCAACCAGCGGCAGAAGAACCCAGCCGACATTTAATTTACTGGAAGAGCTGACTAAAGATGCGGCAACAGATGCGCCAAGAATCATTGCGCCGATATTTTCCGCGGCGGTAGATTCAAATAAGTCGGCGCCACGGCCGGCGCAGTCGCCGACATTATCGCCAACGAGGTCGGCAATAACGGCAGGGTTGCGTGGGTCATCTTCCGGAATGCCGGCTTCAACTTTACCGACGAGGTCAGCGCCAACGTCGGCTGCTTTAGTGTAAATGCCGCCGCCTAATTGCGCAAATAACGCAACGAAACTGGCGCCAAAGGCAAATCCAACGATAAGAGTTGGAGCATTCTGGGGATTTTGCATGCCGCCAAACAGCATATACACCAATGTTACACCAAGCAAGCTAAGCGCAATAACCAAAAATCCGGTTACAGCGCCGCCGCGCAAACCAACGACCATAGCTTTGCCTAAAGATTTTGTCGCTGCGCTGGCAACTCGAATATTCGAGCGCACCGCTACAAGCATGCCGATGTAGCCGGCAAGGCTGGAGCAGGCTGCCCCAATTAAAAACGCCACTGCTGTTTGCCACGGCTGGGCGTGAATAGATGAGCTGACAGTTGGCAAAAATGAAAGAACCGCATATATAATAACGGCAACTACTATGGCCAAAAGCGCAATTGTTTGATATTGCCGCCGAAGAAACGCTTGTGCGCCTTCAAGAATAAAATTTGAAATACGCTGCATTTCTTTTGTTCCGGTGTCTTGACTAAGCACCCACCGGCCTAAATATGCCGCGAAAAGTATTGCTACTACACCGGCAATTAATGGAACCGCAATCCAGTAAGCGTTCAAGTTTGTCACGTGTTAAATTACCTTTCCCCTTATCAATTTCAACGCTGCGCTGCGTGAGATATTGTTCGCGCCTGGTATGTTCAAGCTGTTAATAACAAATGCGCCACAGATTCGAACGCTGAGAGAATCTATGGCGCTAGTCCATCATTGGCGGATACATGCCGCACTGAATTCCAAGCCTGAGCACAGGGGCCTATATCTTGATTGAGACGTAGAAGCCACCCACGTCTGGCGCGAGTACATGATAATTAAAGTGTAACATAGGTGTGAGAACTTTACAAGAATATCGCCATATTGCTGAGATTTTATGGTAATGTTTTTGGCTATTTCTCTGTTTGCAGGTTCATTATAATTGCTTTTTTACGGATATTACCGTTATTTTTACATAATCAAAGAATAGATGTTCCATAATTTGGTTGCGCTTTTCGAATAGTATATATAGACAGCATACATACAAACATGCTGTAGTATAATACCTTGCTAGTATGGTATAATCATGTTGGTGTTATTCCGTTTTTCGCGCGGTTCATGTAAGAGAGGAGTTTACTGTGTATAATCCGCCATCCGGTTTCAGAGTTCTAATTATCGATACAGTCCAGTCGGGTTATAAACTTGCTGAGTTATTGAAGGACAGAAACAAAGTAAACATTGAAGTAACTGCATTTAATGTTGTGGAAGCAATGCAAGCGCGCAGCATTATTGACCAGTTTGATTTATTTTTCATCGACCCATTTTCATTTTTCCTTACAGACGCTGTTGTTACTATTGCTGCAATTTTAAGCCGTCCTAATAAGTCTGTAGCTTTATTCCGTAAATCTGAGGAATGGATGTCACGCGCTAGTGAACTTCAGGGGCTGGCGATTTCATACGCCGATTTAAATGCGCTGCCTTCGCTGGATAAAAGCCGGATAAACGATCTCTATTTTGGGCGGGATTTGCAAAGTGTTATTACCAGAATGACTGAAAAAGTATATGCAACAATGCGATCTCCCGAGCCTCAGTTCAGCCAAAGCGGATTGTGGCAAACACAGACGCCAGATCAATATTTACCGCGATCGCAATACGAACTGAAACAATTTGTTATTCAAACTGTTCGGGAAAATTTTCCAAATCAATCGGTAAATTTACTGCCGGGAACTATTCACGATACGTATTCGCCCGGGATCAATGTCTATCAAATTCAAACTTCGTTAGAGACTTTAAACGGTGGGTTGAAAAATCATGACGAGCAGATTAAAGATCTGGGTCAAAAAGTGCAAACTATTCAGGATGCGCGCCGTGATACACGCCGGTTGAATGATGATATCAGCGAAACAAAGCGCCGAAATGAACAAAATGAATCTAAAATTACCGAGCTTGAAAAGCGGCTGCAAGGAAACGCTGATCAACTGAAGTTATTTGGCTTTCTGTTTGCCGCAGGCGTGGTAATAACGCTGATATTTATGATCATTGCTATTTTGGTTATGACAAAGTTCATTTAATATAACGCGACAGTTTTTTTAATAGTTGCAGTAAATAGTGCACGCAGGTAAAACGTATTGTTCCCTGCGTGCATTTTTTATGCGCGCAATAATTTCCGCAATATTTGTACGCCATTTTCCAGTTCTTGCGGGGTTCCGTTGCCAAAACCAAGCACAAATCCCTGCTGTTTTACTGCTCCGGAATAATAATACGAAAGCGCCGGCGCAATTATCCCTTGGCTTAAGGCTTTTTGGCTGATAGCGGTGTCATATCCTTGCGGCGCCGGGTTTTTCAGCTCGACTGTTACATGCAGACCCGCAGGTGAAACATCGCGAATTTGCGCCAAATCTGCCAAGTGGGTATCTAGCGCGGATTTCAGCGCGGCTTGGCGCTGGGCGTATATTACCCGCATTCGGCGTATATGCTGCATAAAATAGCCATCGTTAATAAATTTTGCCAAGGTTGCCTGTACGCCGATGGCTGTTGAACGATCCAACAAATTCTTGATATCAGCGCAGATTGGCGCCAATGTTGGCGGCGCCGCAATGTATCCCATGCGCAGCGATGGAAACATCGATTTACTGAATGTGCCGATGTAGATAACTCTGCCATCAGTGTCTATCCCCTGCATTGCGGGCAGCGGATGCCCGGTATAGCGAAATTCACTGTCGTAGTCATCTTCTAAAATCCATCCTCCGGTTTGCTGCGCCCATTGCAGCAGCTCCATTCTTTGCGCAATCGGCATAACGGCGCCGGTGGGATATTGATGCGATGGAGTAACATAGGCGATTTTAGCCGAACTATCCAATTGTAGTGCGGTTTCAACTTCAAATCCGCGCTGCGAAACCGGCGTTGGTATAATTCTGGCCCCATTGGCGCGGAATATTTGTGCAGCCAGCTGGTAGCCTGGCTCTTCCATCCAAACCGGTGTTCCTTCATCCATCAGCAGCAAGGAAAGAATATGCAGCGCCTGCTGTGCGCCGTTTACAATAATAATATTTTCGGGTGAGCAATATACATCGCGAGAGGCTCCTAAATATGCGGCAATTGCTTTGCGCAGAGGCATATATCCCGCGGCGTCTTGGTATCCAAGGGTTTCGCTGTTTAGTGGCGCTTTTAAGCATTTCTGCCAAATATCCATGGGGAATAGCTTCAACGCCGGCGTTCCGGTTTTAAACACTCCCTGTGAAGTCGTTTCTATGGGGGTGTCTTGCGTGGCGCGATATCTTCTGCCGCGCTGCGAAATTTCTATTGCGGATGAATTGCGCGCCGCGGGCGTAACTGCTTTGCGCTCTGCTGCGGCTACTGTAGTTTTCTTCATAACTGCTGGTTGCAGCAGCGCTTCCGGCAGTGAAGATGAAACAAACGCGCCGTTGCCGCGCCGCTGTTCGCAATAACCTTCGGATACAAGCTGTAAAAATGCCGCTGTTACAGTGTTGCGCGAAACTCCTAAGGATTGGCTGAGCGTGCGCGCCGATGGCAGCCGCATGCCTGCGGGCAGTTTGCCTTGCAATATTCTGTCTCGCAGGGATGTATAAATTTGTGTGTAAAGCGGGGCAGCGTTTCTGCTGTTTACTTGCAATCCGGCTAAGGTATCCGGTGCTTTTTGCTTTGCCATAGCAACGCCTTTTTAGTGGATCTATGAAAATTGGTGATAATGACTCTTTTATATAAGCCATTATTTCAGTATACTGTTGTTATAGCACATTCATTTATGATTGCGCCAGCGGTATTTTTATTGAGAAAGTGAGCAAAAATTGTATGACCCAGCGATCAACCAGAATCCGTCGGCATCCCGAAAGATCTGCGCCCGACGCATTAAACAGCATTTTACAAACAGGACTTGTAGCGCATGTGGGGTATATTTTGGATAACGAGCCATATGTCATTCCATTTACCTTTTTTAACGAACCGGATGATACTTCTACTATTTATTTGCATGGCTCTGCCGCCAGCCAAACATTGCGCGCTTTGCAACACGGCGCAACCGTTTGTATATCTATTGCCATTGCCGATGGCATAGTGTATTCCAAAACGGCGCTAAATCATAGTATGAATTATCGCAGCGCGGTTGGGTATGGCGCCGTCGAGGTGATGCAAGACCTAACAGAAATTGCCGCAATGTTTGATCGCTGGATTGGCAAATATACTCCGGGCCGGCAGCCGAATGTGGATTATCGGCGTGTAGACGATGAAATGATGCGCGGTACTGTTGTGCTGAAGGCGCATATTGAGAATTGGAGTGTGAAGGCGCGTAGCGGCGGCTCGCGGGAAGAAGATGATGAGAATCCATCTGTGCCCGGAACCTCGGGAGTTATTGACATTTTACAATATTAGCGGATAAGATATAACGTATGTTTGGTATTGCGTATAGTTTTTTTTCGGCAATCAGTTGGGGAACTGCGGATTTTTTAGGCGGATTGGTTTCGCGTAAGCTTAACGCCGCCGCGGTTGTTTTTTGGAGCCAGATCGCCGGATTCATCATGATGGTTATTGCGGCGCTGGTTAGCCGCGTTCCGCCAACGCTTGCTGATTTTGGCTGGGGCGCCGCGGCTGGTTTGTGCGGAGCAGTTGGATTACTGCTTTTTTATCGCGGATTGGCAATCGGGCCAATGTCTATTGTATCGCCCATATCGGGAACCGCTGCAGTTGTTCCATTTTTTATTGCGCTGTTTTTTGGCTCACCTCCGGCGCTGCTGGCGATCCTTGGCGCGCCGGTCGCTTTGCTGGGAGTGTTTTTAGCCTCTAAATCAACGGATACTCCTTCAGAAATTGCTGTAAAACGGAGCTTTTGGCACAGCGGCGTTCCCTATGCTATCGGCACAGCGTTGATGTTTGGCTTGTTTCTGACATTTGCCGCGGAAGGCGCGCTATCGCGGGGATCTTCTCCCCTGTGGATTATTGCGTTTGCCAGAATGAGTTCACCGCTGCTGATATTCGCGCTTTCGCGTATTGAAAAAACTTCAATAGCTGTCCCCATCAGTTCGGTGAATAATATTCTCATTATTGGCTTCTTCGACACCGGGGCCAATGCGCTGTATACATATGCTGCATCGCTGGCAAATTTTGGCGCAGTAAGCGTAATCGGTTCGCTGTACCCGGTGATGACGGTGCTGCTGGCCCGGATTGTTCTCCGCGAGAAACTACAGCCGGCGCAGTATATCGGTGTATTTTTAGCGCTACTGGGAACAGCTATAATCTCCATGTCGTAATATTTGCGGCGCGGAGCCGGCTAACTGTTGTTTATAAAGAATCTGCAGCAGCGGGCTGTGCGCCTCCACCTTCACTTGCAAGAATTTCTGCGTTTACCGCGATATTTTGTCCGGTATTTGTGGCTATTTGCTGTGGCTCTTCTTCTAAGATGGGCAGTTTTAAACTGGCGCCGATATTTTGCAGCGTTATAATGCCCAGTAGTTTCTTTTTGTCATTTTGTTCGCTGATGACCGGCAAAGAGCGGAATCCATTCTGTGTCATAATAGCCCAAGCGTTATACAGCGCATTTTGCGGCGTTGTTGTAATAACGTTGGTTGTCATAAAATCTTCTGCGACAAGATGGGAAAAATTATTTTTACGAATTTTTGTAATATTGCTCATGGTGATGATGCCTTTCAGCTCATCTTTTTCTACAACATAGATCATTTTCATTTGCTTGTTTTTCAACAGATCCAATATGGCGACATATGGTGTTTTAAGGCTGACTTTCACCGGCGCTTTATCCATAACCGCGGAAATTGGTATATTTTGCAGCAGCGGAATAATATACTCTGATTTATGCGCGGGTGAATCCAGCCGGGTGGGAAGCTGTTCTTTAAAGATGGAATTGCCCCTGGCAACAAACATCGCCAAGGAAGCTGCCAGCATAGTGGGGGCCAGCAAGGTATATTCATGGGTCATTTCTACCACCATTAAAATAACCGCAATAGGCGCATTTGCAATGGCTCCGAAAAGCGCTCCCATGCCAACTACCATGTATGCACCCGGCGCGCCAACTGATTGCGGCAAAATTGCGTGCAGCGCGCCCCAAACAAAAGCGCCAACATATCCGCCGATAACCAGGCCCGGCGCAAATACGCCGCCGCTTCCTCCCGAACCGATAGAAAGTGAAGTGGCAATAATTTTTAAAAAGATAAGCGATAACATTATAAGAATGAAAAATATGGCGTAGTTGAAATGTACGATTTGTTTCAACCAGCCATAGCCTAACTCCGAAAAGTTATTATTTATGCCCAGCTGCACCCAGCCATAACCCACACCGATGATTTGCGGGAAAATAATTCCAATGCATCCTACTAATAATCCGCCAATCGCAGGTTTAATCACAGGAGGAATATGCAATTTCGTGAACATTTTGTGTGTAAAGAAAAAAGTTTTGGGGTATAGCAGACCAATTCCACCGGCGACCAATCCTAATATGGCAAACGCAACCAACGATACAGGTGACACAAAAGAATAGCCCTTACCTACACCAAAGATTGGTGTAAATCCATATATTTCACCGTAGATGGTATACGCTACAACCGAGGCGACAAATGAAGGGAAAATGGCTTCAGATTCAAAATCATGCTGATATAAAAGCTCTGCGCCAAGCAATGCCCCGCCGAACGGCGTTTTAAATATAGCGCCAATTCCTGCTCCAACCCCTGCCGCCAGCGCAATTCTGCGGTCGCGATCGTCCAGATGCAGCCACGTGGCAATGGCAGAGCCAAACCCGGCGGCAATTTGCGCTACGGGGCTTTCCGGTCCGGCGCTGCCACCGGAGCCAATCAGGATGGT
This sequence comes from Chloroflexota bacterium, assembly GCA_021778805.1. Taxonomy (GTDB): domain Bacteria; phylum Chloroflexota; class Ktedonobacteria; order Ktedonobacterales; family JACDGC01; genus JAJYBV01. The sequence goes on from JAJYBV010000016.1 coordinate 40,351, forward strand.
TGCGGCAAATGGGCGCAGGAGGGTGTCGCGCATTTTTATTTTGCCTTTGTTATAATGAAACGCACGAATAACGTTATCGGCGCCTTGCGCCTCCGATTTATCAGTAAAATAGGTGGTTATAATGCCGGATAATAATCCGCCGATAGTAGTTGCGATAGGTATAAACCAAAGCCGCGTTATTGGTGTTATAATGGCGCCGCCTTCGCCATCAGGCAGCGGAGGGGAGTAACCGGCGCCTATTTCTAAAAAAATATGGACAAAAAAGTTTTCCAGTGTTGTGAAGAATGCAATGCTTATACCGGTAATACCGCCGATAAGTACGCCCAGTGTCAACCATTTTCTAAAATACGCCGAATTATTGGTGTGAACACGTGAAATATCACTGACAATTTCAGATTCCTGACTAGTTATCCCGAAAAACTGAGTTATTTTTCGCAAAATGTTGTTCATGAATGCAAAATACACATTTCTATTTAGTTATGTCTCTATATCGGCAAAGTATTCATTAGCCTATAAATCAGCCGGAAGCGTATCATATGCTGTTTTGGCTCCGACACTTGTGCGCCAGTCTTCATGTGCGCCAGCGCTATACAATATTGCCGTCTTGCCAGAGCCATTGCCTTTGCCGTTGCCGCCATTGCCGTTGCCGTTACCGCTGTTGTTTTTGCCATTGCTTTTGCCGTTGCCGCCATTGCTATTGCCGGAGCTATTGCCTTTATGCTTATTTTCCGGTGAATTCCCGCTCGTGGACGACACAGGATTATTTGCCGGCTGGGCTGCGCCGGTGGAACCGGGTTGAGAGCCAATCTGCTGAGATCCGCCAGGAGGAGTGTTTTGAATGACAGGCTTGCTGATTGTAATGGCAACAGTTTCGTTATCCGGATTGATCAATGCAAATTGGATATTTGGGCTGCTCCAGTTACTACTATCTATTGTAAGCTTTATGGCGTTTGATTGGATAGATGTAACCGCAAAAGGAATTGCAGGTTTTGTTATTACTGTTATGGCAGGATTAAAATTATTTCCCTTGAATTTTATGTGAATTGTTAGCCCATGGACCGTTAATTTATATCCGGATAAACTGATTGAGCCATAATTCAGCAAACCCATTACTGAAGTTGCGGAAGATTTTAAGTTGATGCTTTGCCGCCGTAAGATTGTGGTGAGGGTTGAAACTTCTAATTGTTTGATTTGGATATAATATTGTTTTTCTTGCATTTGGGCGCTTGCGCTTAATTGGCTGTAGTTAAGCAAATATCTTTGGGTATAAGATTGAACAACTTGTAAAGCCTGCTCAATATTTAAAGTTGGGCGGCCTTGCTGAATTTCCTGCTGCAGATCTTGCAGGGCAGTGAGTAATTGTGCTCTGGCGGTCTGTGTTTTTTGTTCACCGGTAACCATAACTGCGTATTGCGCTTGCTGCTCGAAAGATTTTAAAGAATATAAACTATCACCGGGGATCGAATGGAACGCCGCGAAACTGATTGCGCCAAAGAAGATGAGAATTATTGCCGCGGCGGAGGATAAAGATATACGTATAGCCCTTTGGCGTTGTTTTTTTAGTTTTTGTATGCGTGTTTTAGCGCGCACAGATTGTTCTAATGCCAGCGAAAATGCGGCAGGTACAGTAATTTGCTGCAAAGATTGAAAAGATTTATTCACAATTGCATGTTTATAATTATCTGTTTGCGGTTCATCATCGTTTAACGATGAGACCCATTGTTCAGAAGATTTACTATACTTCACTAGCTGCTTCCTCTTCATGATGTTTGTTTTTTTTATGCGTTCCTCCTAATTGCTCAGCTAAAGAATTTAACGCACGAAACTGGATGGCGCGGATGGCGCCGGGCTTTTTGTGAAGCGCTTTCGCCAAATTTTCAATGCTTTGTCCGGCTAAAAAGCGGCCTAAAACGACGATTTGCTGTTCCTGTGTTAAATATGAAATTGCCAAACCAAGAGACTCTACGATCTCGCGCCATTCAATCAGATTTTCGGGGTTATCCAGCAAATCTGCTGAAGGAGGCAGGTCTGATTCATCCTGATTATTGATGAGTATTGGCTGTACATGCTCATTGCTTGTTCGGTCGTGTTTCTGAAATTGAATAACTTTATTATGGGCAATGCGCAAAATCCACGCAAAAAAACTGGCTTCCGTCGCTGCGCGCAGAGATTGAATCTGCTCTACCATTACTAAAAAAATTTCCGAAACAATATCTTCGGTGTCTTGGTTTATCATAACTCTGGCAGCTACATATCTGTAAACAACAGGTAGGGCGGCGTGATATAAAGAAGTGACAGCTTCTTCATCAAAATCTTTTGCCCGCTGCAGCAATTTTTCAAAATTTCGAATAATCACCGAAACGTTCTTAAACCCCCTAAAATATCAGTCAAGATAAAAGCATCTACCTATTTTGTTCTACAAAATAACTACCGATACTACTAATTTTACCAGATAATTCGTTTTCTTCAATCATGAATTTTATAACAAGAATATGCCGCCATTCATCAGATTACTAATCTGAAATGAATGGTGTTTAAGGTTGTGAATATTCCATTGTTATATTTGGGGTAAAGAAACGTATATATACCTGTTGATAAACGGATCGAGAAGATATTCTGCTATCTTCCATACAGCCGCTAAGTTTCTTAATTACTATTCTAACATGTTTTCTGTAGCAGAGGAAAAATATATCCAAAAGTGTATAATGTTTGTCATACAACCAAAAAACCACCGTATTCAAAATCGAATACGGTGGAGGACTTGTTTGCTTACGAGCGCTTACTTTGGGGGAAAAGTAATTGTTAGTTAGTCAAACCAGTAAGATTAACCAATTTCAACTTTGGTTGCCGTAACGCTGCCATCACTGTTTTTTGTGCCGCGCACATCAATTTTTAAGCCCTGTTTTACAGCGCTGGATGAAACTGTTGCGTCATTTTCAGTATAAACAGTAGATGATGTTGTTTGGATGGTGACGGTATTGCCGTTTACATCTTTAGCGGTAATAGTAGAGCCATTGACGCTGGTAACGGTTAACGAATCATATACATCCTGAGTTCCGGTGTCGCCGCTTTGCGAAGAATCTTTGCTGCTGGTGTCGCTGCTTTGCGAAGAATCTTTGCTATTTGTGTCGCTCTGGGAAGCATCGACGCTGGTGTCATTTTTTGAAGAATCGACGCTGCTGTCGTTTTGTGAAGTATCAACACTGCTGGAAGCGCCGGGAGTAGAGTCTATGCTGCTGGAAGCGCTTTTTGAAGACTGATTTAATGAAGTAGTCTGAAAACCAGTATTAGAACTTCCGGCTGCTTTTGCGCTGCCGGTTAAAGTAGAGCCATAGACAACGCCGGCTCCTAACGTTAAAACAACGGCTGCGGTAACACCTGCAATTAAAATCCAGCGGCGTTTTGGCGCAGATTTCGCCTTGGGCTGTGTGGTGGGTTGAAGATTTTTTGTTTGATCCTCTTGCATGGATGTGCTTCCTCCAAAATGAGATGAATTTGTGTGGAATCCTTTTTAATTCCTCCAAAAGAAATATATCCTGAACTTTTAAAGATCTTGTGTAGATATGGTTAATATCATTAGTAGTTTTAAAAATTGCCGGTTGTGTTTGAAATGTGAGTTTGCGCCAAAGAAAAAAGATGAAAGTGTGACAAATTTTCGTTATAGTATGCAGAAGACGCTGATCGAAAGCAAAATGTAACGGCAAGGAGATATTGGAAAGCTATGACTATTGATGTTAGTAAACATAATATGCCAAAACCTAATTTGAAATCCGGTCATTTGCGCATCGAAAATATAACTTTCGGTGTTACTAAAGCGGTGCGCGAATTTCCAATTCCGGCCATTGCGATATTTTTGCTGGTAATAAGCGGCGGTTTGTGGCTGGCCCGCCGCGGAGATTTAGCGCAATGGCCACTGCTTATCATCATTATCATTGGGGGCGCGCCATTGGTGTGGTCTTCGCTGAAGAGTATGTATAAGCGGGAATTTGGTGTTGATTTTATCGCGCTGATGGCGATAGCCGGTTCCTTGCTGTTACAGGAATATTTAGCCGGAGCCTTTGTCGTTTTAATGATGTCCGGAGGGTCTGCAATTGAAACGTTTGCGCTGCAGCGCGCGCGCAGTTCATTAACTGCGCTGGCAGAACGGGCGCCGCGCACTGCGCATATGATGAAAAATGATACGCTGGTAGATGTGCCGGCAGATTATGTTGAAGTGGGTATGATTGTTGTGCTGAAACCCGGTGAAGCTGCGCCGGTGGATGGCGAGATTATTGATGGTAGCTGTAATATTAGTGAGGCCGATATAACGGGTGAAGCGGTTCCGGTGAAAAAAACTGTTGGCGATCAAATACTTTCCGGCAGTGTGCTGCTGGATACAGTAATCTCGGTAAAAGCATTGAAGCGCAGCAGCGAAAGCAAATATGCGCAAATTGTTAAGCTGGTTGCAGAAGCTGAAAAACAGCGCGCGCCAATTCATCGCTTGGCGGATCGGTATAGCGTTTGGTTTACGTTGTTTACGGTTATTGCTGCGGCGTTAGCTTGGGGAATATTTCGCGATGGAACATATGCGCTGGCGGTTTTGGTTGTTGCAACCCCCTGCCCGCTGATTTTAGCTACCCCAATAGCGATAATGGCCGGCGTAGACGCTGCCGCGCGCAAAAATATTATTGTGAAAAGCGGCGCTGCTATAGAGGGTTTAGGTGAAGTTTCGGTTGCTATATTTGACAAAACCGGAACTCTTACCGAAGGGAAGCCGCAAGTTACCGGCATTCTTTCTCTGGATAACAAGAATCGGCTGGTTGCGGCCGATCAGAAAGATCTGCAATATATTGCCTCTGTGGAACAATTTTCAGCGCATATTTTAGCGCGCGCCATTACCGGAAAAGCTAAGGAAACGCAACTGTCGCTGTATAGCGCCGAAAATTTTTATGAAGATTTTGGCAAAGGCGCCAGCGCTGATATTACAACGCCGGATGGTACAATTACCGTTGCTGTTGGCAGTAAAACATATATGGCTAATCGCGCAGTCTCTTTGCCGGATGCTTTGATGCTTCAGCGGGAAAAATTTACCGAAGATGGCGCAATTGCCAGTTTTTATGCGCTGAATGGCCGCGCTGCAGGGCTATTGATTCTTTCGGATGTAATTCGGCCGCAGGCGGCGCAATTAATACAGCGATTAAAGGCTTTGGGAATTCAGGAAACTGTTTTGCTCACCGGTGACGGCGAAACTGCGGCAAATAAAATTGGCGGACTGGCGGGATTAGATAGAATAGCGGCAAAGTGCTTGCCGGAAGATAAAGTGCGAATTGTAGGAGAAATAGAGCGTTCCGGCAAACACGCCTTGATGGTTGGCGACGGCGTAAATGACGCGCCAGCGCTGGCTTCTGCAACTGTTGGAATGGCAATTGGCGCGGAAGGCTTAACAGCAGCTTCATCGGCCGCCGACGCAGTGCTGCTTTCTTCAGATATTACGCATATTGCGTTTGCCGTGCGGCAGGGAAAATGGTCTTTGCATATAGCCAAGCAGGGAATTTTTGTTGGAATGGGGTTAAGTGCGGTGGCAATGCTGTTTGCGGCGTTTGGCTTTATTGCGCCGCCGGTTGGAGCAATATTGCAGGAATGCATCGATGTTCTGGTTATTCTTAACGCACTGCGCGCCAGAAATATTCCCGAGCAATTTATTCACTAGAGACCTGAGCCTAAAAAAGAGATCAGTGGAAATAAGGGACACCAGCGGCCTCGTCAAGAGTCAAGCTGCCCTTGGCGCCCCCTGCTGTATGCGTTACGAATACTTAGGTCTATAAGACGTAACGGCGCGGCGGCAAATTATTCTGCGGGGAGCAGTTCTTCGCAATGCAGATCATCAAACGCCATAAACGCTCGTTCCAGGTTATGCCACCAAACGCGCGGCGGCAATCCGCTTTCCCACTGCAAAAGCGGAGTAAACAGCCGCTTCAGTACGGAGTATCGATAGCTAAGCCAGCAATCATCCCAAGTATATTGCTGTACGCCATGGGTTAGCAGTGTTTCGTGGTAGCGCTGCAGCATTTCACGTTCCAGTTCATTTCGGCGATCCGGATACCACCCCAGTGCGATCATAAACGCAAGGTCATTTGTGGCGGAGTCGATGGTCCAAAATTCCCAATCAATTAAAATAGTTCGATGTGTTTGCGGATCGATGGGATTTAAGAAATTCCAGCTATGCGCGTCGCCGTGCACCAGTGTAACCTGTCCGTCGCGCTGCTGAATCATCAGGTCTGCGTAAAAATTCATGGCGCGCTGCAAATGGCTGCGCCGGTAGAGCGGCAATCGATCGCCCAATTCATCCATAAATTCCTGAAGTTTTGCTGCAAGAATACGTGCGCGTTTCTGGATGCGCACATCATTATACACTTTGCCGATAGTTTTACCCAGCCGAGGATCATTCCACCAAAAAGCGTGAAACTCTGCCAATGTGATGATATTTGCCAAACTTTGCTCTTTTGTTGGTGGCAACGGATGTTTTGCCTGCATATGCGAACGCGACAAATCATCCATAAGAATATGCAGTTTGCCCAATTCTGTATGATAGAACATATCATAGCAGCGGGGCACTGGCGGATTGTTCATTTCGGCTGCCACGCGCTGATAAAAATCATATTCTTTTTTGCTGAGGATGGCAAATTGGTCTTTGGGCGTATCGGGCAGGGTATATTTTAAAATTAAGTTACGCGGCGCGGTATTGGAGGCATTAGGAGTATATGTAAGGGTAAGGCGCAGCAGATTAGAAAGGTTGGTAGCTTTCCATTCCTCGATTTTTACCGAGCGAACGGATCCGCCAGACAATGCGCCGCTGCTGGTTAATTTTTCAGTTAACCAGCGCGGTGTTACCTGTTTTGATTGCGTTATAAGATATGAAGAAGACACGGGAGATGTTTTCTGTCGCAATAGCAGTTTGCTCCAAAACATAAAAAATTAAAAATACCAAACTAAGATTGAGCTATGCGCTATCTCATCAGAAGTATTCTTAAAAAACACCGCGCGTATTAGAACTAACGGGAGTTGAATTATCCCAGTTCATAATCCGCTTCATCATCATCATCAATGAAACCTTCGGAGCCGCAAGATCCGGCGGATCCCCAACTTCCGGCAGATTCACTGACAAACAGCGCTTCATTGAGCGCAGTAATAACCAGTCCGGCAGCTTCTAAAAGCGAGGAAGGCTCACCATCTTCATCGATGAATTCGCCATTGGGTAAAAATCTGCCGAGGGTATAGCCATGCATATCGAGCAACAGTGACTGACGCTGAACAGCAACTTGTTTGCCGGTGGCGTTAAACACCGATCCATTATTATCAATGCTGCCTGCGAGCAGGCCGTTGCTGTTATACAGCAAGTTTTTTACAGAACTTCCGATTAAATGACCTTCGTGGTCAAAATACCTTACAGTATCGCCCTTGACACTGCGGTAACCGCGTTGTTTCAGCTGGTTCCGCAGGATTTTCATGCTATACCCCCCTTATTTGTTCGCCTGTAGTTTCAATCCTCACCAGCCCCGAAAGGCCGACGCTACTTATATCGATTATAACATATTATTCGTCATATGTTTCAATCCTCACCGGTGGATATAACTTATGATCTTGGCGGCCGCACGGTACATATGGGGATACGTAAGGGGCGGAAGCCCCTTGCGCGGGGATTGGGGTGTCCCCAAAATATTTTTATAAACAATCACCGCACGGTACATATGGGGATACGTAAGGGGCGGAAGCCCCTTACGCGGGGCTTGGGGTGTCCCCAAAATATTTTTTTATTTTATTTTCCGATGGGAAATATTGGTAGCCGGGCAGCAAGGGC
>JAJYBV010000017.1 GCA_021778805.1 Chloroflexota bacterium
AAAAACATCTTTTTTTAAGAAACACCTCACGGCACACATATCCAGGGATTCGTAAGGGGCGGATGCCCCTTGCGCGGGGTTTGGGGCGCCTCCCAAAATCTTTTTTTTTAAGAAACACCTCGCGGCACCCACTAGGGATTCGTAAGGGACAGTTGCCCCTTACGCAGGGTTTGGGGTGTCCCCAAAATCTTTTTAATAAAACCTAAATTCCGCACGGCGCCCATTGGGGATTCGTAAGGGGTGGTAACCCCTTATGCGGGGTTTGGGGTGTCCCCAAAATCTTTTTTATTTTAAACGAAACACCGCACGGTACACACTAGGGTTTCGTAAGGGGCGGATGCCCCTTGCGCGGGGCTTGGGGCGCCTCCCAATATCATTAACTCCGCGCGGCAACAATTTGGATAGTTGAGATAGAAATAATCAAGTTATGTTAACTGATTAATGTTCAAAGAATCCCCCCTATTTGACAGATCGCAATCAAATCACATATAGTGAAATTCGATGAGTTTTTTTCATCTGCATACGTTGTTTACCGAGCTTTACAGCCGGCTAAAATAGATCACATATTTTTTTGAGACTCGCGGGCTTTTCAGCGCGTGACCTTTTTTTATAGTAAGGATCTCCTCCCGCGGTCAACCAAAACGCGGATTGATATCCCGATACATATATTGCGTCTGCCTTGTTATAACTCAGTAATCTCGCTAACGAAACTGAGCGCCACAATGCAGCGCAGCAAACATACAAGGAACCATGCGATCAAGCTCTTGCAGGTCTCCGGAGCGGAACCATGCAAGTATTTTTTATATTCCTAATCAGCGCTATTGCCTTTGCAGCCGGAGCATGGGGCGCTTATACCTTTACGGGGCAGCGCGCGCAGCTGCGCTATGAAGAAGAAGTATCCAAACTGAAAGAGGCGCATGAACAACGCCTCATTGCGCTTCAGCAGCAACAGCAACAAACATTGCGCGAAACTAAAGACGAAAATGCCCGTTCGCGCAGCGTTTTAGAAGATGAGCTGCGCCAGCGCCGCCAAGAACTGCGATCTGCCGAACAGCGAATAGAACAGCGCGAAAAGCAGATCGATCGCCGCCAAGAACAAATGGATAAAAAAGAAAACGATCTGCGCGCACAAGAACATGCGTTACAGGCAAAAATTACCGCGGCAGAAGAAGATCGGGCATTGCAGCGGCGCAAAATTGAACAAGAATTAACTCGGCAAAAGCAAAAGCTCGAGCAAGATTTTAACACAGAAACGAAACAAGCGCTTCAGAAAATTGCGCAAGATCGCAGCGAAACTGAAAAACAAATGCAAGCGCTGGAAGCAGAACGCACTGCATTTTATGAACGCAGATTAAACGAATTGGAGCGTATCGCCTCGCTTTCCAGAAGTGACGCGCGCAAAGAATTAATTGCTTCGATTGAAGCGCAAGCCAGAGAAGACGCGATAAAATCAGTAAAAGCAATTGAACAGAATGCGCGTGAAGACGCCGAACGCACTGCGCGCGAAATTATTACTTTGGCAATTCAACGCTGCGCTTCAGATCAGGTTTCCGAAGTTACCGTTTCAGTAGTTCCCTTGCCAAATGATGAAATGAAAGGCCGCATTATCGGCCGCGAGGGTCGCAATATCCGCACGTTAGAATCGCTTACCGGCGTTGATGTCATTATTGACGATACCCCCGATGTTGTCATCCTTTCCAGTTTCGACGCAGTTCGGCGGGAAATCGCCCGGATTGCTTTGACAAAATTGATTATTGATGGACGTATTCACCCAACCAGAATTGAGGAAATGGTTGAAAAAGCCCGGCAAGAAGTCGATGATATGCTCGTTGAAGAAGGTCAGCGGGCTGTTGATGAGGCAAATGTCACCGGCATCCAGCCCGAGTTAGCAAAAATGATCGGCAGATTGCATTTCCGCGCCAGTTACGGCCAAAATGTTTTAAATCACTCAATTGAAGTTGCCGTAATGGCCGGTATCATCGCCGCGGAAATTGGCGCCGATGTGCATACATGCAAAGTAGCCGGTCTGCTGCATGATTTAGGCAAAGCGTTTGATCAGGAAGTTGAAGGGCCACACGCGCTCATTTCCGGTGAAATTGCGCGGCGGTTCAATAAATCACCCAAAATAATTCACGCCATCGTTGCCCACCACGCTACCGAGGCAGACCCACAAAGCTTGGAAGCAGTGATTGTCCAGGCCGCCGACGCAATTTCTGCCGCGCGCCCCGGCGCCCGCAAAGAAACAATTGATATTCATATGAAACGTTTAGAGGCGCTGGAACAAATCGCGTCTTCATTCAATGGCGTAGATCGCTGCTTTGCCGTTCAGGCCGGCCGAGAAGTGCGCATCATCGTAAAACCCGATGAAGTTGATGAATTAGGCGCTTCACAGCTTGCGCGCGATATTGCCCGCCGCATTGAAAATTCTGTGGAATATCCCGGACAAATTCGCATTTCGGTGGTTCGCGAAACTAGAGCCATTGAATTTGCCAAGTAACACAGAAGATCGAGGTCCCGATGGAAAACGTTGCCGCAGGTTGCAACATTATCGGCAGCTATTGTTATCAAAAGTAAATTTATAGTAAAATTACCGGGAAATAACGCACCATATGCGCCATTTTTATCTTATATTCTTCGGCAATTTCATCCAGCAGTTCAGCGGCGTCATCCGGCGACAACCCCAATGAAATGCTTGCAGCAGGATCCAGCCTCGGCATAATGCGGTCTCCCCACCAGCCCACTCCCAAAGAACGCGCAAAAATATCAGCCATGTGTGTTACGGCGGCAAGCATACTATATGGCTGATCAACCGCGCCGGAGCGCACGGAATGACTGCGGCCAACGGCAACACCGATCTCGTCGGGCTGCCCCCATAAATTACACAGCAGCCTGCCTAACATGGCGTGATCATATCCTAAAACCCGCCGTTCAACTACAAATAATGAAACCTTTTCATTTTTTGCGATGTTCAAAATGCGATTATATTCCGCCGCTTGCAGCGTTAACATGGCTGATTTGCCGATATCATGCAAAAATCCGGCAGTAAAGCAAATAATATCGTTGGAAATATGCGCTTTCCGCCCAATTACTTCTGCGGCAGCCCCGGTTGCAACCGAATGCCGCCATAAACCTTCCTGCCGCGCGCTGAAAGCGGGGTCATCGGTTTTGCGCAAACTAAACAGCCGCGATAAACTCATGCCTTCAGCCACTTCGCGCGCCGCGCCAAGTCCCATTAGCTGCAGTGCTTTCGTAACATCAGTTATACGTTCATTTAAGCTGTAAAACGCCGAATTTATGATATTTAGCAGGCGAACCGCCAACGCAGGATCAAATGAAATGGTCCGCGCAATATCTGCCAGTGAAGTAGTGGGATCTTCCATTAACGCGATTACAGAGTCGCGAATACCGGATTCCAACGGCAACGCAAAGGTGGCGTCGGCTACAGTGGCGATTAATTCTTGCTGAGCGTCGATAATAGTTGTTAAATTAGATTCGTTATACGTCATATACTATTCCTTCCGATTACATATCCAACAAACCCAAACGGGCGACACGGTCGCGCGCCGCGCGCATCAGGGCTTCCATAAACGGATCTGCCTGGCGTTGCTTCAAAAAATCTTCAATAGGCATATGTTCCGGAGATTGCGCAATCGGCAAAATTTTTGGCGGGTGCGCGGAATATATAGCTACGTGAGTTATTCCGTGCGAACGCATCCTTCTTTGTTGGTGAGTTGTTATAATTGCGCCTTCCGAAACCAGCATCCTTCCGTTATGATCATACACAGCTTCCGCAAGAGCCATACCGGGAGCAGCTTCTTCAATGGAAATTACCGTAAGGTTTCGATCATTTGTTGTTTGAGCCGATGTGGACATATCACTTTCCCTCCTTGGGAATACAAGATCAGTTGTTACTATCGGCAAGCATCAGAATTTGCGCAGGGGATCTTATAGCAAATTCAATGGAAAAATTTGCTTCACGCAGGAAGCGCCAAAACAGCGCGACGCTTGGCCACAAAGCCGGGAAACATAATGGGATTGGGGTGTCTTCTCCAAATAAATTTTTATGTGAGGTGAAACACCGCGAGGTACACATGGGTGGTGGAAGTGGGGAAACAAGCCACATGATTCATCGTGTGGTGTTCGTTTTGTGGCCGCCCAGCCACCAATACCGCGCCGGAGCAAAAGCGTCACCCCATATCGTTTGTTTTAGAGCATACACCGCGCGGTACACATTGAGGCAATGCAATCCGGTAGGGGCGACCCTTGCGGTCGCCCTTGCTGCTCAGCTACCAATATTTCCCATCGGAAAATAAAATAAAAAGATATTTTTGGGGACACCTCAATCCCCGCGCAAGGGGCTACCGCCCCTTACGTATCCCCGGTGTACCGTGCGGTGATTGTTTATAAAAAATATTTTGGGGACACCCCAATCCCCGCGCAAGGGGCGCTGCCCCTTACGTATCCCCGGCGTGCCGTGCGGTGTTTCGTTTTTAATAATAATTTTTTGGGGACGCCCCAATCCCCGCGCAAGGGGCTACCACCCCTTACGAATCCCTGGTTATGCAGGTATATCTTGTCCCTATTTAATAATTAAGGACCATTATCATGTGGAGTTCGTTTTGTGAACGCCCGGCCAACTACGCCGCCCGTTAGCAGAGCAGTCGGCAAAATATCATTATACAGTGGCGGTGTCTGCTGTTAAAGAACTGCGGCTGCGCAATAAAGAAGTGCCTGCAGAAGCTAGCGAAACTAGCGCAATGGCGGCAATATCTTTCAAAGAAAGCGTTTCCTTCAGCAGTAAAAAACCAACGATTGCGGCAATCGCCGGCTCCAGGCTCATTAATATACCAAACGCTTGGGTAGGTAGCCGGCGCAGCGCTTCTATTTCAAGGGTATATGGCAGCGCAGAAGAAAATAACGCTACCCCGACGCCCAACAATAAGATGTAGGGATTCAACAATTTTGCTCCGCCTAAATAGATTCCGGCCGGCGCAGTAAGTATCGCCGCCACAGCCATAGACGCCGCTAACCCGGATCCCTCGGGGAAAGCGCGGCCAACTCGCGAACTGAAGATAATGTACATTGCCCAAAATACTCCGGCCAGCAGCGCAAATAATATTCCAATAACATCCAGCGAACTGCCCGTCCACGGCGCAAACAGCAATATACCGCCGGCAGCCATTATTGTCCAAATGACATCGGTCCAGCGGCGCGAACCAATAATTGCCACTAACAGCGGCCCCGAAAACTCTATCGTTACCGTTACCCCCAACGGAATACGATTCAGCGCAACATAAAATGTGGAATTCATAGCCGCAAGCGCAATTCCCAGCGCAACCACAGAAAACCAAGCCGAAGCGCCAACATTGCGCCATTTCGGCCGCCAAATGCTATTTAAAAGCAACGCAGCAAAACCAATTCGCAAAAACACTGCGCTTTCGGTCCCAATATATGGGAATAATTGCTTTGCAATGCTGGCCCCCGCTTGAGTTGAAGTCCCCGATAAAATGACCAGAAGCGTCGGCGGAATATTTCCAATCACTCGAGTTTGCTTTACAGTTTGCTTGTTTGTGGCAGTTTCATTCATATTACGCGCCTGGCTTTCAAAAAAATAATATCTCAGTATTACGTTGCGCTAGGCGCCATATCTGATATATTCAAAGGAATAAACCGGAGCAATTTTTCCAGTTCGGGTATCCATTCTTCTGGTTTTTCCGGCAGAGCGCTCCGAAGCGCCGTAACCACCCCAAGCTCTACCTTAACTAAATTTTTATATTTTTTATACAGCGCAACTCTGTTTGCGGTTGCGCCGGGACGCATTCGAAATACCCATTCATTATTGCGCAGCGCAACCGAAGTAAACCCCATATCGCGCGCAATTAATTTTAATTTATCTAACCCTAACAGAAATCGCACCGGGTCCGGCGCGGGGCCAAACCGATCTTCCAACTCTGCCAGCATAGCAGTAACACCTTCCGGCGTTTGCAGCGCCGCGATGCGTTGATAAAAACCGATTTTTAATACACGATCTGGGATATAACTATCGGGTATATACGCTGAAATTGGCGCATCAATAGTAATTTCAGTCATCATTTTCTGCGACTGTTGATATGGGCTGCCTTGCAGCGCCGCAACTTCTTCAGCCAGCAATTGGCAATAAAGATCAAACCCAACTGAACTCATATTGCCCGATTGTTCAGCGCCTAACAAATTACCGGCGCCGCGAATCTCCAAATCTTTCATTGCAATGCGGAAGCCGGAGCCTAATTCGGTAGCCTCATAAATTGCCCGCAGACGTTTTTCCGCGTTTGGCGGCAGTTTTGTGCCTTTATGATATAAAAAATACGCATACGCTTGCAGCGCGCCTCGGCCCACGCGGCCGCGCAGTTGATACAGCTGAGATAATCCAAAATTACCGGCGTTATTAATAATAATGGTATTTGCGTTCGGTATATCCAATCCATTTTCGATGATAGTGGTGCACACCAAAACATTAAAATTGCCGGCGGCGAAATCCAGCATCACTTTTTCCAGCTTTTCCTCATCCATTTGGCCATGCGCCACCACAATTTTCGCTTCAGGCACAAGTATTTCCAGGTGCTGAGCAATCTGCAAAATGCCGCGGATACGGTTATTCACAAAAAACACTTGTCCGCCGCGATCAATTTCCCGCAAAATTGCTTCGCGGATAATGGTGTCTTCACTTTCGCGGATCATCGTCCGAATTGGCAGCCTTTCAACCGGAGGAGTTTCAATAACGCTCATATCGCGAACATCTACCAGCGCCATATGCAGCGTGCGCGGTATAGGCGTAGCGGTTAAGGTCAGCACATCCACCTCGGTGCGATATTGTTTCATCCGCTCCTTATGTTCAACACCAAACCGCTGCTCTTCATCAATAACCAGCAATCCTAAATTATTAAATACAACATCTTTAGAAAGAAGCCTGTGTGTGCCAATAACAATATCCGTTTGGCCTAACGCCAGGCTAAGCAGAACATCTTTCTGTTCTTTTGCGGACCGAAACCTGCTCAGCAACTCTACGCGAAGGGGATAGTTTTTTAAGCGCTCGCGAAACGTATTAAAATGCTGCAGCGCCAGCACTGTTGTTGGCGTTAAAATGGCGACTTGCCGGCCATCTAGCGCAGCCTTGAATGCGGCGCGCAGCGCAACCTCTGTTTTGCCATACCCCACATCACCGCAAACCAGCCTATCCATTGGTTTTTGCTGCTCCATATCATTTTTCACTTCTTCAATCGCCCGCGCCTGATCAGGCGTTTCCTCAAACGGAAAAGAATCTTCCAATTCCTGCAGCCAAGGCTGCTGGTCATCTGATGGATATGGCAGCCTTTCACTTACCTCACGCGCGCTGTACAGCCGCAGCAAGTCTTTAGCAATATCTTTAGCGCTGGCGCTGGCGCGTTCTTTAGCGCGAACCCACTCCGTTCCGCCAATTTTGTTTAATGTCGGAACAGAGTCTCCCATACCGATATAGCGTGTAATCAGGTTGAGGCGGTCGGTTGGCAGATACAGGCGATCTGTGCCGGCATATTGAATGAGCAAATATTCACGTTCGGCGCCATCAGTAGTAATTTTAGTTAAGCCATCAAAGCGGCCGATACCAAAATCGACATGCACCACATAATCGCCAATCTTCAATTCCTGTAAAAAAGCCGCCGAATTTGTAAACGTTTTCTTCTCAGTTTTGCGTTTCGCCCAGCCAAAAATCTCTGCGTCGGTGTATATTGTCAGGGCCAAAGATCGGCTTTTCCAGCCTTCTTTCAGTTGCGTATTATAAACAACCGTCAGCGACCCGGTTTCAGGTGGATCGGCAATATCGATCTCCGGTGTCGTAAGAATAGTGTTGGCTCCGAGAATATCTTCATCATGAAAGAGATCGGAGATTCTGCGGGCCTGATCGGTTACAATAACAACCCGCTGGCGTTCATTAATTTCTTTGCGTACTTCCAGCGCAAAAGCCCGAAGTTTAGCGCCAAAACTATCCGCAGGCGCAAAATCGACACCGGCGCTACTGCCCCACACAGATTCTCGTCCGGCAACATCTTGGTTTAACGCAGAAAAACGCAAGCTGCGGTGATTTTGCAATTCTTGAAAAATCGTATCCCACCCAATCCACGCCGCTTGCAGATCTTCGGGAATTTCGCCATCATGAATCAATTTTTGCCGAAGCGCAGTTGTCTGATCGCGTAAATCCAATGTCACCGTCTGCAAATGTTCAATATCATCCAACACCAAAACTGCGTCGGAGGAAACATAATCCATCAGTCCGGCGCTGCGATGCAAATAAGGTAAATATAGGGCAATATCGTCAAAACTGCTGCGTTCTGTCAGCATATCTACATCGCGCCGCCAGCGATCCAGCGCATCGGGATACATTGCCGAGGCAGAAAGCAGCTTCAATTGCCGCGCAGCCTCGGCGCCGGCTGTGGGCAAAGCTTCATGCGCGGGAGGTATAAAAAACAATCCGGCGTCATTTAAAGACCGCTGCGTTTCCGGATCAAAAGTACGCGCCGATTCAACTGTATCGCCGAAAAATTCAATGCGGATAGGTCTTGGTCGTGATGATGGAAAAATATCAATTAAACCGCCGCGTTTGCTGAATTGCCCCGGTTCCTCCACTTCTGGAACAGATTCATATCCCAGCGCAATAAGTTTTGCGGTGAGGCTCAAAAAATCTATTTCGATGCCCGGCCGAATCGCCAATGTTGCGGCGGCAAATTCATCCGCTGGAATAATCGGCTGGGTTAACGCACGCACCGAAGCTGCAAATATTGGCGCGCCATTAGGAAAAGAGCGATCTTTGCTATTTTGTGATTGAAACATCGCCAGCAACGCCGACATACGTTCGCGGGTAATATGCGGATTGGCCATCAGGCGTTCAAACGGCAGCGCCGGCCGAGATGGCAACAAAAATACTGCCGGATCCGGAGAATTTTCACGGGTACCCAGCAATTCAGCGGCTATTTGGGTAAAGGCGCGCGCGCGCGCATCATCAGAAGCAATATAGATGATTGGTTTATGTAAAGCCGAACACAGCGAGGTAATAAAATAGGCTTTTGCAGCATCCGGCATACCATATATAACCAGCGGTTCAGCGCTGTCGGCAGATTTAACGTTTTTAGAACGCAATAAATTTTCACACAGTAAGGTCATCTCTGGCCGGTGTGTTAAAATAGGCAGCAAACCGCGCAAACTCATGATAAAAACCAACTGCTCTACAAAATTACAAGTGTTTTTCCATTAAAAAAACTGCCAACAAAAATTGCCCCGGCTGTGAACGTCACAGGGGGATATTTCTTTGGGTATTTTTCAAAGTACATGGCTGTACGGCCACCTATTATGTATTATACCACAAAAGAGTATGCATAAACCTTGCCGGGTGTTATATCTGCTTGCGGAAGAGCAAAAATTTGATTGCGCTGCAAAACGCAGAAATATGGGCTGCTTTCACCAAAATATACCATGTTATCGCGCTGCGCAACGCATAAGGGGTATACTTACTATAAGAATTGTATACATAAATTATGTGGACTTATGCTTGAATCATACACTGGTTTGCCTTGATTGCGTTAAGATAACAATATCTGCGGCGCAATAGCCCCCAATTAAAGGCACGTATTTTGCGCATTTTGAATATGGCGCTGCAAGCAATGTCCGGATGTACTAGAGACCTGAGCATAAAAAAAGCACAAAGCCAAAGGCAGCATGCCTACTGACAGGATCGGGGGTGTTTTCCGATTCATCTTATCCTTTTTAGGCTTAAGTCTCTCATAGCGTTGACAAATTGATTGCAAATCTTCACCCGTCAAATTATAACTTGCTAACAAGCTGCATAAGTAATAAATAAAGGCAGGCACACTATGGCGCATACACTACAACAAAAAGCACAATCGCGCATTATTATTGCGTTGCTTGCCGTCTTACTAATGCCGCTTTTTTCCGGGTGCGGATTAACAACGCTTTCCTATCAAACGCAAAATGTTAAAACACAACTCGATTCATTGCTTATTCACGCAGCGCATTTTGGGGCTTCGCAGCAGAGTTTAACAACAATCAAAAATCAGGAAAACACGGTTATTACTCAAACAGAATGGTTAGAAACCAGCGAAACTCAGGCAATAACCACATTGCAAACGCTGATCAATTCGGTATATACCAGCGAATATACTGCCTTTGAACAAAATAACAGCGCAGTACAGCTTTCCTTTGCATCACTGAATAACGCGATTAGTCAGGCGCAGTCTCAGGGCATTGCGTCAACATATTTTTCTGCTTGGCAAACTGCCGATTCGCAACAGTATACGCAGGCCATAAATGCGCAAGAGCTTCTGTCGGTAAATGATCACATTTTGCAGCAGACCACTATCGTGCATACCATGCAAAATACCTTCAATCAACTTACAAATTTCAGTGCTATTACCGCAAAATTATCTCACGCCGGTATACAAAGTCAATTGGCGCAGCAAGAATATGCGCAAGACCAATTAGCCTATGCGCAGGCAAAAACTCAGAATGATTTTTTTTCGCTCAGCAGTCAAATAAACGCGCAGATTATTGGTTTGGTTAACGATGAAATCCAAGCGATACCATATGTTGGGGGCGCCCAGCTGAATGTTATGCAAAAAAATATCTCTTTGCTGCAAAGCTATCAGCAGAACAGCGCGCCGTTTCAGCAGCAATGGCGGCAAGATAATTCTGCCCTTGGTCATATTGTTTCATTAACGCAGTTTGTTCAATTTGAATCGAATGTGCAAGACCAAATTGACAATATGCAGCTGCCCTTGACCATTGGAAAAACCCAAAAAGATATTGTTGATTTCTCAGCGCTGCTGCGTTTAGCAGACGCTATGCATTTGCAGGATTATGAATATCACGGTGAGTTTGGATTGCAGATGCTGCAAAGTGAACTGTCCAGCTCGCAAACTCTGCAAGATTTCCAGAACACCGACTCTGCAACGGCGCTGCTTTCCGAGAATTTAAGTGAAATGATCGCCAACGCGCAGACACATACACCATATAATCAGCCGCACACTGCAGATTTTACCCTAATGCACTATTATGGTATTATGAGCGGAAAGGTTATTATCATTTCGCTGGCAGAACAAACAATGCGTTTGTATGATAACGGCAATCTGGTATTTACCACTTATATCACAACAGGAGAACAATCATTACCAACCCCACCGGGGTCTTGGCGCATTATTTCAAAAGCTACAAATGTGCTGTTTACTTCTCCCTTTCCCGAAGGCTCTAAATATTGGTATGCGCCGACGTTAGTGCACTATACGCTAAATTTTCACCAGGGCGGATACTTCATACACGACGCTTGGTGGCGCACACAGTTTGGCCCGGGGTCTAACCTGCCGCACTATGACCCCAATGCAGATAATAATGGCTCCCATGGGTGTGTAAATGTTCCTTTGCAGCAAATGGGCTTAGTTTATGAATGGGCGGCGCTAAACACACCTATTATTATTTATTGAAATATGGATCATGATAAAAGATATTTCGCATTTCGTCATGTATTTGCGCCGCGGAGCGCAAGCTTGGCTGAAACAGCCCGCCGGCGTTGCAGCAATTTATTGGCTGGCCAGTCGCGCGGCCTTTGCCCTGCTGATTATTGTTGGTGATCTGCTGAATCCCTATCAAAGCCAATACGCCAATCACCCAAGTGTACCGTTTACCACTGTTTTAACTTCCGTTAACTCTTGGGATTCGCTCTGGTATCAGATTATTGCCACAAAAGGCTATACGCATGCTTTTTTAGCAGGTTTTTTTCCGCTCTATCCGCTCCTCATACATTTTTTCCTGTTTTTAGATCCTGGACAAGCTTCCTTTATAGCGCTGCTTATCAGCAATTGCGCGCTGTATATAGCCTTGTGGGGCATAATAGTGTGGTGCATACAGGAAAACTACTCTGCTGAATGGACAATGCGCGCATTGCTGGCCTACCCGTTTGCGTTTTTTCTGGCCATTGGCTACAGTGAAAGTCTTTTTTTAGCGCTGGCGGTTTGGGCGCTGGTCTTTGCGAAATCCGGCAAATATACCCCGGCGATGGCAATGGGGATTTTGGCAGGGCTGGCGCGGCCAACGGCGCTGGCCTTATTTTTTCCTTTAGCGTATATTGCTTGGCAAAAGCAATCACTGCGCGCAGGAATTGCGTCTCTTGGCGCCGGAATAGGAATAGGAATATATGGGCTTTACTGCCAATGGAAATGGCATGATTTTTTGGCGTTTATACACGCGCAATCTTATAACGCCCATGGTTTCATACTGCCTTGGGATGCGTTTCACGCCGCTATTCTGCAAGTGTTTGCCGAGCCGGCGTTTTCCTACACACAAGTTCGCACATTGTTAGATTTTCTTCCGCTTGTGGCGGCAATTGCCTTAACACTGTTTGCGCTGCAGCAAATGCGCATATCTTCGGCGATATATTTGATTGCGTCGCTGCTGTTTATCCTTATCTTGGGACCTGTGCCAAACGCAATCTTCCCAGATATATATGCTTCTGCCGGCCGCTACAGCATTGTGCTGTTTCCGCTTGCCGCAATCGTTGGCAAGGCTATGAGCCGGCGCAAATGGTTTGGTGATTTTTTTATGATATTCGGATGGGGAATGCAGGCGCTGTTTATTGTTTTTATAGCGCGTGGCGGATGGCTGGTTTAAAGGGCAAGTTTGGTTCGCCAGGTTTGCCAAACAAATAACGCCCGGAAATTGATTTCCCGGGCGTTTGGTATATTAGAGAAATATGGAAGTTTAATGCGCTGGCGCAACAACTCCGTCACTGCTATACAGCAGAGATTTGCCGGTTTCGCTGTCGAAGAAGTGCAGATTTTCCATTTTGGGTTTAACATACAGCGTATCACCAATGACTGCGTTAACCGAGGGGCCAACGCGAACCAGCAATTGGGTAGCGCCAGATTTGGTATACAGCAATTTCTCACTGCCTAAATTTTCCACAACCTCTACCGTTGTTTTTAAAGCGCCGGAAGTGTCGGGAGTTAACTCTAAATCTTCCGGTCGTACACCAAATGTTACTGATTTTTGGTTGTAACCTGATAGCAATTGGCTTAACTGCATCGGAAGTTCAAGGGTAGATGTATCAGTAGTTATCGTCAATGCGCCGGAGGAAGCTTTAGAAAGAGCGGCCTGCCGGAACATATTCATAGAAGGCGAACCAATAAATGTCGCCACAAATAAGTTTACCGGTTTTGTATATAAATCTTGAGGGGCGCCAATTTGCTGAATAACACCATTATTGACAACAGCAATTCTGTCGCCCATGGTCATCGCCTCGGTTTGGTCATGGGTGACATATATGGTTGTGCGACGGAAACGCTGATGCAGTTTGCTGATTTCAGCGCGGGTTTGCACGCGAAGGCGCGCATCTAAATTTGAAAGCGGCTCGTCCATTAAGAAAACTTTTGGTTCGCGAACAATGGCGCGAGCAAGCGCAACACGTTGCCGCTGCCCGCCTGAAAGCGCTTTTGGCTTGCGATCCAAGTAAGGGGTAAGTTCCAAGATATCCGCGGCTTCGCGCACACGCGGATCGATTTGCTGTTTGGGGGCGTTTCGCCAGCGAAGAGTACACGCAATATTGTCATAAACCGACATGTGCGGATAGAGCGCATAATTTTGGAAAACCATCGCAATATCTCTATCCTTTGGTGGAATATCATTTACAACCCGGTCGCCAATGCGCAATTCACCAGATGAAATTTCCTCCAAACCAGCAATCATGCGAAGAAGGGTTGTTTTACCACAGCCGGAAGGCCCGACTAAAACCAGAAACTCGCCATCTCGAACCTCAAGATTGGCGTCTTTGACGACTTCGACGCCGCCAAATCGCTTGTAGATGTGCGATAAATGCACTTCTGCCATGTTTAACTCTCTTTCAGAGGGCATAAAAACCCTCTAGCCATACGGCAAGATTTATTCCTTCCTCAATTAACCGGCAAAGCCTGCCAGTCAGTCCTTCTGAAAGAGAGTATACCAAAAATTTAACAAAATGTCTAGTTCAATGCGCTGGAGCAAAATAGAGCAGATAACATATAACAAGCAGCCACACAAATATTGCGCCCTGAATATGCCTGTCGCGCAGCAGTATTTCCGCCGGGCTGCCGCCTTGGCTAAGCATACTAGTAAGATATATATATCGGAATAAGCCATATATCACTGCGGGAATTGTCAGCATCATCCGCTGATCACGCATAATTCCGCCTTCAAAAGTATATAAACTGTATGCCATTATTATCGCCGCTGTAATAATACCCATGAATTGATCGATCATTGGAAGAGTATATTGCTTCAAAAGCGGCCGATGCAGCGCAGCAGTTTCATTCAGCGAAACCAGTTCTCCACGGCGTTTGCCAAAACCCAAAAAAAGCGCCAGCAGCAATGCGCATAAATACAGCCAAGGCGAAATTGGCGCCGCAACCGCTATGGCGCCTTCATAAGCGCGCAGCGCAAACCCTGCGGCTATGGTAAAAATATCCAGCAAAATCACATGTTTCAACGCAAATGTATACAATATTTGCAGCGCCAAATACGCCACTAAAAATAATAAAAACAACGTATTGCTGCCGCCAAACGCGCTATAGGGATCTCCCGTTATAATTGATGCGCCGGAATGGCCGTTCAGCGGCGCTGAAAATAGTTGCAGCATTGCTGGTTTTTGTCCAACGCCTATTGGCAGCAAATACAAACACAGCGCCAAAGCAAACGCCAGCAGCGCGTTTGCCGCCAAACCAATTTTTGCCGTCAAATGGTTCAGCTTTCCGCTGGCCAGCGGACGCTTGCGTTTTATGGGATGAATTCGGTCGCGGCTGATATCGGCAAAATCATTCATTATGTATACAGCGCTGGAGGCAAAACAGAACGACGCTACAGCAACCAATGCGCGAACCACCGAAGCTTCAAAAAACAACCGGCCTGAAAACAGCAGCCCCGCTAAAAGCAATGAATTTTTCGTCCATTCCCGCGGCCGCATTTCTGCAATAAGCAACCGAAACTGGTTCGGCGGCGCATGCTTGGGGTATGCATTCAGCGGCGCTGCTATCAGCTGGCTTTCGGCAATCACATCATCCTGTGCTTCCGGTGTCTGTTTCGTCATACAAAATCAACCAAAATCATTTCCAGAACGTTTAGTAAATGCGTTTGCGCAGTTCAGCAATTTTGTGAATTGTAATTTTGTGTTTATCGGCGCTGATATAGTTTTTATCAGTAAAATAACCCATCACTTTATTCACACTTTCGCGAGACGCGCCTATCATTGAAGCAAGTTCCTGCTGAGTTAAGCGAATATTAATGCGGGTGGCTCCATCGGCTTCTAATTCACCGTGTTCCTCCGAAAGCTCCACCAATTTTTTGGCGACGCGCGCAAACACATCTAAGAAAATAAGATCTTCCACCATTTGATTCGCCGCGCGCATACGAGCAGACAAAATTTTCATCATTTCAATGGAAATTTCCGGCCACGTTTTAATTAACTGAATAAAATCATCCCGCTGCAATGTAAATACTTCTACATTATCAATGGCAATAACATCGGCAGACCGCGGATTATTATCCAAGATTGACATTTCACCAAAACTTTCCGCTGGCCCCAATATCGCCAACGCCACTTCCTGCCCGTCAGACCCCGTAATCCGGATCCGCACGCGGCCCTTATGTATAACATACATAACCTGCCCGGGATCTTCCCTGTGAAAAATAGCCTCTCCGGCGCGGAATGTCCGCAGCTTCATTGCTTGGGCTATCCGGCTTAAACTTTCGGCGTCCATCCCATGAAATAACGGCACATTAGCAATATTAGGCGCCGGGTGATTGGAGTTTGCCATAGTCTTTAGCCCCCAGTTCGATGAGAAATAGCGTTTGCGTTGCTATATAACCGTGCGGCGGCTGTTTTCCGGCGTTTTTGCGTTTGCAAAACGCCGCGCTTGCCGCTCCGGCAAATACGGAAACAATTTTGAATACGCGAACATTATAGCATATTTCTAAGCAACACGGATGAATCAATTTGCCTAAACGGCATTTCTTAAATTAATTTCAGCCGGGAAGCCAAAGTTACAAAAGGATTGATAATTTTTTGCAGCAAACTTCGCAAAAATACCACCAGCGAACTGCACACAAAGCCATTCAAAGCGCCGCCGGCAATATCTCCGGGATAATGCACGCCTACATATACACGCGCAACTCCAATATAGAGCATAAGCGCAACCCCACACACCACTAACACCACCGGAATGATAAATCTGGCAGAAAGTTTGGCTGCTTGTTTTAATGTAATATCAGCAATAGCGGCTTTTGCTTCAACAATCGGTTTTGCCAGCAGCGAAAGATAATAGATCAGTGTAAATGCTACCGCGGAAATTACCGATTCATGGTCACTTGGAAATGCGGTGTCTGCCGGATGGTTTATTAATAAATGATCCGCCGGATAAGATACGAATGGCCGCGGCTCGTATAATATTTTGCCAATAACCATGCTGAGTACAATTGCCAATACAACGGATATAGCGCTGTAGAACAAAAATTGCGCCCCAAGCTGCCGATCATGCTGGAATACAGCTTCAGGTATTCTTTTTGCTGCCCATTTTTTCAGCGGAGACCACTCTGCAATATACAGCCATAAACCCACTAATAATAACGGCCCCAGAAAAATTGCGTATTGGGCGCCAAATATCATAAGCCGATCTGCCCACGGCGTGTTGCCGGCAAATTGATTTATCTTTTCAAACAATGTCATATTAAAGCTAAGAAGCGCATTCACTAAACTCATCTCCATTAAAATCGTGTTAAATTCATGTTAATACGATATCATAGGATGGTATTACTTTCAAATTCATAGGGACCACTCTTTTGGGTTGTTGGCATTTTCAGCAGAAAAAAAGCGCCAGACTCTATTGCGCCCTATAACCTGTAACAAAAAACGCACACACTCTTGGCGGGAGCATGTGCGTTTCGGAGAAGAAGCAATGAAAGGTTGTCTGCTATTTTTTACGGGATTGCGCTGGTTCCGGAATTTTTTCAATTTCAATAATTCTGGCTAAAATATGCGACTCTTCTAAAATGAGATAAGATACCCCATCGGCTTTAAGTTCCGAGCCGGAATATTTCTGAAAATAGATTTTATCACCTACGCTTAATTTTTCTTGCAAATGCGAACCTTCACCAATTGCAATAATTTCGCCCTCACTTGGTTTTTCTTTTGAAGTATCTGGCAGATATATGCCGCTGGCAGTTTGCTGCGGAATTTCAAGCATCTTCACTAAAATGCGATCACCAAAAGGCTGAATAGTTTTCATAATTGTATTACTTTCTCTTTCTATCTGTAACTTCGTTTTGCGCTGAAATCAGCGCATTTGCAAACAATTGCAGTTCGCGCAATGGGTATTAAAATATGTTACGCCGGTAATCCCAATAAATCGCGGATGCGGCGCTGATCAAAGCCAACAATCACTTCACCGTTAATCCACGCCTGCGGCACACCTAATTGACCGGATCGCTCATACATGCGCATAGCCATCGCTTCATCTTCACTCACATCAATATCTTTGAAGGCAACATTATTTTGCCGCAGATAGCTTTTCAGCCGCGAGCACCACGGACATGTTGGGGTAGAAAATACCGTAACAGTTTGTTTGCCTTTTTCTCCGGTTTTGTTTGTTGCATCGGAATCAGCCGGATGCAGCGCAGATTCTATTGCCTGGCGATATGTTTTTTCCGGCCGGGTGCCCACTATAGTATTAACTAATTTGCCATCGCGGAACACGCCTACAGTTGGAATGCCGGTTATGTGAAATTTCATTGCCACATCGCTGTTTTCATCAACATCAAGTTTGCCTACGGTAACTTTGCCTTCATAGCTTTCAGCCAGTTGCTCAATCACCGGCCCAACCAGCCTGCAAGGCATGCACCATGGCGCCCAAAAATCTACTAAGGCAACGCCTTTGGTGTTTTCTATTTTTTCTGTAAAAGACGCATCGGTTAAGGTAATAATGCTCATTATACGCTCCAAATTTTTCTTATCTTGTTTCATGTTCACCTTTTTCCGCATGTGCAATACATGCACAACACAGCGCCAAAGGTGTTTCACATTTCTATAATATTATTATATTCCAATATGGTAATAAAGTCAAGTCCTTTTAGGGAAAATTTTTGGCGATTTTGCAAAATTGATATACAATGGTCTAAGAAACCAATCTAAAGAAAAGAGATTGCGCCACATGGCAGCGCCATTACCCAGTTCACCTTTTACAATTCAGGAATTGCACGGAAAACATCTTCATTTTATGGGCATCGGCGGCTCTGGCATTACCGCTGCGGCCCAAATCGCATTGCGCGCCGGCGCAATTATTTCGGCGTGCGATCAAGATCTTTCGAAAACCACCCGCTGGATGGAACAACTTGGAATCTCGGTTGCGCAGGGTCATTCCGCCGACCATGCCGCAGAAATCGATTTACTGGTCATTACATCAGCGATTATCAAACTGAATCCACACCATCCCGAAGTAATGGCGGCGCAAAACCACGGCATACCGGTAATTGAATGGCAGGCGCTGCTAGGCGCATATATGGATGGCAAAATGGGAGTTTCAATTGCCGGCGTACATGGCAAAGGCACGGTTACTTCAATGCTTTCTACTGCGATTATTGAAGCCGGGCTAGACCCAACTTGTGAAGTTGGAGCTATCGTTCCGGCGTGGGGCAGTAATATACGGTTTGGAGACGGAAATATCCTTATCAATGAAGCCGATGAATTTAATTATCAATTTATGTATTATCATCCCCGCATAGCAATATTTAACGCAATAGAATACGATCACCCCGAATTTTTTTCCGGTTATGACGATATTTTAAACGCTTTTTATGGCTTTACCCGCAATATTGATATGAGCGATGCATGGCCGATTCCGCCAACGGTTGTTGTGAATGCTGGCAGCCCCGGCTGTTTAGATTTAGCCGGAAAATTAGCGGATTGGCCCGGCCGAATCGTCACTTTTGCCATGGAACAAAACGCGGATTATATGGGATATAACCTGCGTTTGGAAGGGGAAACATCCTTCAGTGTTCGCGGCCCCGGAGGGCGCGAGATGGGAAGCGTATCTTTGCGCATGCCGGGCGGATATAACGCGCAAAACGCGCTGGCGGCGTTTGCGGTATCTGATCTTTTAGGGGCGGATATTGAAGCGGCGCGGCGCGCGTTAAACAATTTTTCCGGAATCCGCCGGCGGTTTCAGATGACTCAGGCCGAAAATGACATTTTGATTATTGATGATTATGCGCATCACCCAACTGCTATTCGCCTTACGTTAGAGGCAATTCGCGCGCGCTACCCCAATCGCCGGCTGGTAGCAGTATTTCAGCCAAATTTATTTTCACGTGTCAAAAAATTCCTCGATCCTTTTTCTCACGCTTTTGGCTCCGCTGATATTGCTGTAATTATTGATATTATGCCCGCGCGCGAAGTAGACACCGGGCTGGTGCATGCGCGCGACCTTACAGCGGCTACACAAAAAGATGAGGCATTTGCCCGCCGCAATAGCGCAGCGTATTACGGCGGCTCGTTGGATGAAACACGCGCGCTGCTTGAAACGCTGGCGCAGCCGGGAGATATTTTGGCGCTGCTCGGCTCCGGTACAGTATATCGCGTATCCGAAGCATTGTTAGAATCACCTGCATTTCTTGGATCCAAGTCTTATTCCGCCACCAAGGCCAGTGATCATGTTTAATGCATTTTCCTCCGGCAATTTGCCCGATACATTTTTAAGCGAAGCGCACAACCGCTGGCCAGACGCTGTTAAACTGAATGAGCCATTGGCGCGGCATAGCACCTTTGGGGTTGGCGGCCCGGCGGATTTGTGGCTAACCGCCAAAACGGAAAACGACTTGATACAATTTATGGCGCTGGCGCGTTCCTTTCACATACCATCACTTTTTATTGGAAACGGCACGAATATTCTTTTTTCAGACGCCGGATTTCGGGGCGCCGTTATAAAAGTTGCGCTGGATTCATGGAATATCCAGCCAAATGACACGCAGGAAACCGCGCAGTTAACAGCCGACGCCGGCGTAAACCTGCCGGCGCTGGTAAATACTCTTGCCGCAAAAGGATGGTCGGGACTGGAATGGGGCGCCGGCGTACCGGGCAGTATTGGCGGCGCGGTGGTAAGCAACGCCGGATGCCATGGCGCATGCATTGCCGACACCATACAATCTGCACGCATTCTGCGGCTGCGCGAACAGCCGGAACCGATTGTTCTGGAGTCGCCGGCCAAAGACCTGGAATTGGGGTATCGGCGCAGCAAATTCCGTTCCCACAGAGAAATTGCCTTTACACCCGATAGCGTACCTATTCCGCCTGAGCCGGAATTTTTTGATCCTGCGGAAATTATTCTTTCCGCGCAGTTTTTATTGCATAAAAAAGATCCGGAATTACTTGCTAAAACCGTTAGTAATTATCGGCAGCGGCGCAAAGATACCCAACCGACGCAAGGCAGCGCGGGATCTGTGTTTAAAAATCCGCCTAATGATTACGCCGGCCGATTGATAGAGGCCGCAGGATTAAAGGGGCGCCAAATTGGCGGCGCAGCGCTTTCAGAGAAACACGCTAATTTTATCGTCAATATCAGCGGCGCAACTTCTTACGATATTATCCGCCTAATTGCGCTTGCGCGGAAAACCGTGCTGGATCGCTTTGGTGTCGCGCTGGAATTGGAAATTGAACTCCGCGGAAAGTGGAACACCTAATCCCCGGCCACATATGCCGAGATGCGCATTGGGCAGCGCCTGCCCTTCGCGCGGGGTTTGGCGCGCCTGCTGAGAAGTTTCAGCAAACTATATCACCGCGGATATTCGCTTTCCTCTTGTTCGTGAAACCACCGCGCAGTTTTGCTATGCGTGTGTGGATGCGTATGCGAATGGTCGGGCCAATGCTTATGCTCGTGAGTATGCTTGGTGTCAGCGGCTGAGCCATGCTCAAACCGCGGATCTGCATCTTCCAGTATGTGATCGTGTCCCCATGGCGCAGATTGTCCATCATGATAATTCATCACCAGCAAACTTTGGCAATGATGCCGCTTTCGGCGAAAAATATCAAAGTTCTGTTTACTTTTGGCCGTGCGTTCCTCTTCAGTTAATTGATACCATTCCCTATGCTCATGCTTCATCATGCGCGCCGCCATATCCGGGCTGGCTAACACACGATATCCGGCTTTTTTTACTTCAAAACTGTAATCAATATCCATCAGACGATAAAACCGGAATTTTTCATCCAACATTCCGGTTTCCGCTAAAAGAGATCTGGGAAAAACCATACAATACCCTTCAACTGCGTCTACATCCGGACCGATGGATTCTTGAAACTCCTTCAGATCTGAAGTTACAAGACCATATGGGCCAAGTAACCCTACACGAACGCTTTGGGTTTGCTCATCAATTATGCTCCAAATATCTCCATTAACTTCCATACTGGTATCTAACAAAACAATATATTTGCCGCGGCTTTGCTTAAAGGTGGCGTTGCGTCCGGCGGCAAATCCCATATTATGGTCTGCAAACAGCACGGTAACAGGATGCCCGTATATCGCGCCGGCTTTTTCCAGCGAACGCAGATAGTCTAATGTATCATCGGTAGAACCGTTATCAAGAATAACATATTCCAAAGAAAGCGGCCAGCCATCCGCATATCTGGCATTGCGCGCCACGCTTTCTATGCATCTTTGAACATCGGCGCGGCTGTTATACGTAAGCAAATTGACGGAATAACGATAGCGATCCGGATCATCGGGCATAAAGGGGATATCTTTTGAAGAACTGATGGCGAGTCCTAAAAAGTCAATTGGAACGGCAGTGGTGGAAATTTGGCCGTCGCGCAGCAAATAACCTTCGATATAAATATCGTCGCGCAACTTATCTGCTTCATCATATGCTTTTTGTTTCCGCAAAGCAGCGCGAAGTTTTATCATTTCTTGTACATCTTCCGGAATATTCAATGAAGATTGGAGTTCGCGCAGCAGAATATTCGCGCTATCTTTCAAATTCAAGCCCCAAATTTCATCAAAAGCCAGCAGCAAGCCTAATTTTGTTTCATTAGGTAAAGCGGCGTCGCGCAGCGCAGTTTGCGCAATCGCAAGTGATTTTGGGATATTCAGGTTATTGGTAATAGCCGAAAGCATTGCGGAATAATATCTTTCGGCGCGCACCGGCAGTTCGTCTTTGGCGTCATATACTCCGGCGGAAGCGCTTTCCAATGCGGCAATTTTTAAGCGAAGACGACGCAGCGCGGTTTGCGCAGATCGCAGCGCGCTAAAAGTGAAGTTTATTTGCGAACGGTAGTGCGCCATACAATATAAAAACCGCAAAGCAAGCGGATCGAATCCCCGCGCTTGGATATCTTCCAAAGTATAAGCGTTGCCGGAAGATTTTGCCATTTTCAATCCATCCGCCAAAAGGTGCTGGCCATGCGTCCAAATTTGCACATATTGATTGCCGCTGGCGCCTTCGCTTTGCGCGCGTTCATCTTCGTGGTGCGGAAAAATATTATCCACACCACCGGTATGAATATCAAAAGATTCGCCTAAATATTTGCGGCTCATTGCGCTGCACTCTATATGCCACCCAGGGAAACCGCGGCCCCACGGGCTATCCCACGCCATGATTCTGCCCTCTTCCGCGTTTTTCCACAGCGGAAAATCTTCCGGCGCATGTTTAAACGGATCATTTTCATTCTCTGTGTGCATACCGCCGCCAAGGTGATCTAAACTATTGCCGCTCAGATGCCCATAATCGGCATACGATCGAACATTAAAAAACACATTGCCTTGCGCTTCATACGCGAAACCGCGCTGCAGCAAAGACTCTATAATAGAAATCATTTCCGCAATATGATCGGTAGCGCGCGGAAAAACATGCGCCGGCAGTATCTGAAAAGCTTGCTCGTCCTTCATAAACGCATCAGTATAAAATGCGGCAATATCCCATGGAGATTTACCTTCTTGCCGGGCCTGCGAAACCATTTTGTCTTCTCCGCGGTCCAGTCTTTCTTGGCGCATATGGCCAACATCGGTAATATTTTTAATATGCGTTACACGCACGCCAATAAACTGCAAGGTTCGGCGAATCCAATCAGCCATAGCAAATGTTCGCAAGTTGCCGATATGAATGTAGCGATATACGGTTGGGCCGCAGCTATACATGCGCACATGGCCTGCTTCCAGTGGAGTAACTTCCTGCAAAGCATTACTTAACGTGTTGTACAAACGCAAATTAGGGAGATTTTGCGCAGGGTTAGAATATTTAGGAGCTTTCATAGCAAACCACTCAGATTCCTCTCACAGAAGGAATATCACCGCACATTGGCAGAGTTGATGTGCATTCTATGGCGATCCTCGGTTAGTGTAACCGCGAATTCAGGCGCTTTAGGTGATATCTCCGATAAACTAGCAACAATACAAATTATAACTATATATCATAAATAATACCATATTGTTTTTCCTTGAAGGCAAGGCGCCAAAAATAACGCCGGCAGATTATCGTGGGGATATTAACAGAGTAGCGTCACCAAAGCTATAAAAACGGTAACGATTTTGAATTGCGGCGGTATAGAGTTCCAACAGTTTTTCACGTCCAATATAGGCGCTGATCATCGCCAAAAGCGTAGACTTAGGTAAATGGAAATTAGTAATGATACCATCTATGGCTTTATATACATAGCCCGGAGTAATAAATAGCCGCGTATATCCTGCAAACGGCTGCACAGCGCCATGGGTTTGTGCGGCGCTTTCCAGCGCGCGAACCGATGTAGTGCCAATAGCAATGACTCTGCCGCGGTTGGCTTTTGTATGCTGAATCATATTTGCTGTTTCCTGTGGGACAACTGCATACTCGCTATGAATAACGTGTTCACTCAGCCGCGCTTCGCTAACCGGGCGAAAGGTATCTAACCCAACATGCAAAGTAACGAAACCAAATTGAATTCCCTTTTGGCGCAGATCGGCAATTAAAGGCTCGGTAAAATGCAGCCCCGCTGTTGGAGCCGCCGCAGAGCCTTGGAGGCGCGCATACACCGTTTGATATCGTTCTGGGTTTTGCAATGTTTCATGAATATATGGCGGCAGTGGAGTTTCCCCGCTAAGCAAAATTGCGCGTTCCACCGCCGCAGGATCTTCAGCTCCATCTGCGCGAAAGGCAAGAATCCTGCCACCGGATGGCGCTTCAGCTAATATTTGCGCGGTTAAACCGCCGGGAAATGCATATTCGGAGCCATTGCGGGAACCGGAACCGGGCTTTACCAGCGCTTCCCAGGCAGTTGGGCCAAACTCCACGCGATGTGACAATAACAATATTTCAACTTTGCCACCGGTTTGAGACTTCACGCCATGCAACCGGGCCGGAATAACACGACTATCGTTAGCAATTAAGCAATCGCCGGGCTGAAGAAAATCACCAAGATGGTTAAACTGCGAATGGGCAACGGAATTATCTGCCGCGGTATACACCAACAGCCGTGAGCTATCTCGCGGCTCTGCAGGGGTTTGCGCAATAAGGTCTTGCGGCAATTGATAATTATACAGCTCAACATCATCATCTTCCGCAAACCCGGCAGCAGAATTTGAGCCGGAGATATGCGTCATGGCTTAGATGAGCGCCTGAAGGGTATGGAAAAAAGATTAATCACCAATGTGAGAAACACGCTGAGTATTACCCATGCAAGAACAGGGGCATAAACAACTGCGCCGCCAGCCTTAAATGAAAAATTGCCGGGAAGGATGCCGGTAAACGCCGAAAACAAATCGGGTTTAACAACCCCAAGAATTAAAACCGCAATAAACAAAATAAGTCCAATTAAAAATCTTACCAAAGCGCCTGTATACCGCATAAATGACTTCCCTTCTCACAAAATGGAAACATAAAACTAAATTTTGCGAAAACTGTTCACCTCAAGGAGTGTAACATACCCGAAGTTTATAAATCAAATTTCATGCCAATTTGGGTGAGCAATTTTTCTAAATTGCTTTATTTTCCGTTTTTATTTCGGTTATATCAAATTATTTTTCGGTATTTTGCATTTTATGTTTATTTTGAGTGGAAATTTTCTGTTTTACGCAAAAAAGGCGACTATCTCTTTTTCGGAGATAATCGCCTTGAAGATAATATGTTAACTCTGTGTGGAGTGTAGTTAAACTTAACTGTAAATAAACGAGACGCCAGGCTCCAAATACACATACCGGTAATTGATGCGGGCAAATCCGCCGCCGCGCCAGGAATCATTCATCTCGGAAATGAGAATCCAGCCTCCGCCCAGCACTGCAACAACTTCACCATAGTGACCGCCTGCGCTGGCCCCTTGGACACCAGGCGCAAACACAACCACCGCGCCGGGAAGCGGAACCGAGTGACGCGCGCCAAACAAAATTCGCGGATCATACGGGTGCAGCACTTCCGGCCACCAATTACACCAGCCGTAGCCGCTGCGATACACAAAATTTGCCGGATTGACGGTATAAATTCCTGCGTAACAGCCTGGCGGAACTTTCCAGCTGTAAATGGCTCCAATCGCATACACATTCGAGTGGCATGGCTCTGCAGCCCAATCGGTATATGCCACACCGCCGCCGGAAGATCCGCCAGTTCCGCCAGTGGATCCGCCGGAACCTCCGGAAGTCGGAGCCGGTGGAGTATATGGGTGAGATGGCGCAACAGGCTGTTGATAAACAATTCGCGGAGCAGTATGTTTTACAACCGGTTTAGGGGCTGGCTTTGGCTTGGGAGCCGGTTTTGGAGCCGGGCATTGCCCTTTTTTCTCCGTTGCGGCAAGCATAGAATTTTGCTGCAATCCATTCGCCAAAGTAACCTGTGTTTGCTGAGTATTATACAAACCAATTCCCAACGGCGCCTGGAAACAATTGGCTTGCAATGTTATGAGCCGACCGAAGGTTTGTGGTTGAGTGTTTTGTGAAGGTATCGTTTTTGCCATTGCCGGCGCTTGTGAAATTGCCGCAGCAGCAGTAACCGCAGAAAACGCAATTGCTGCAGCGCGAGTAATCAATTGCGCGGCAAAATTTTTTCCGAAAATCATGTCTATCCTCCTCAGATGAAACCGGAAATTTTGATAATTGCGAACACGGAATACGAAACATCTGACTGCCAGAATTTTCCAAAATCGAGCTTAAATATCGATCTAAGCCAGGAATTTCCTGAAATACAAGTCATTTTTCGGTAAAACGCGATCCACCGTAAAATCCGGTTCATGACACAATCACATATTTAAAACGATAAAAATATATTTTGTCAAGGAATTTTAAAAAATTGTAAAAAATAAGTACTTTTTGGCTAAATTTTTCGTGATTATTTCGCTTTTTACAGAGGATCCAACTATACTTTGCTCAAACAAGGATATAGATGTATATACACTTATATATATTTGTATATACATCTTTATAAAATTAAATACCAATTTATTTAGGATTTATTGTCGCAATATCTTGGTTTTGATAGATATATATGTATATACATCTTTATACATGAAACATACATTATTTAAAATTTACTGTGGGGGAATTTCGCATGTCTCAAAAACACGCTCTCGAAGAATACTTGTATGGCAGTTTAAACAACATCAATACCTTGCCTATGGTTCAAACTGATACGCAATTAAATTTTCAACATAAAAAATTGCTCAAATTGAGGGATGCTGCCCATAAGATTTTTGTGCGAATTTTCTTCACTACAAAACGAAGTTAATTGCCGCTATGAACTTGAAAAATATATACCGCTATTAAGATCAAAATAATGAGCAGGGCAATAGCAATACCGGATATGCTGAAAATCCAATATTTAGGATCAAACTTACTGGCGAATTGATAACTTAAATTTGGATTAAGCGGCTTCTGCTTTTTCGAATTTATTTTTTGTTTTGATTGCAAAATATTAGGAAATGCCGAAAAATTCTTTACTGCAACCTTCATAACCTGTACTTTACGGGTTTTAGGCTTAGCGCGCTTTTTAGAGGCTTGCTGGTTATCGAGTTGATTTGGCGCCTCCGGGGAATTAGCCTCAATCTGTTTTAATAGGGTATATTTTTCAAATGCGTCTACAACCAACTCAGTTTGGGTTTCACTGCGCGCATCAATATAAAGTGTAGTGTCAAATCCGCTTGGCGCAGATAACCCCCATTTATACCCTTGAACCCAATACAGCAAAACAGGTATTTCCATCTCGCGCGCTGTTTTAATTTCTTGAACCGCGCTTCGTGATAGCTTAGTTAACGGCGAAGCAGCATAAATGACAAATGTACACTGCTTCAATTCATTTGTTAGCGCGCTATCCCATTCAGATGTTCCAAATACAAATTGCATAGGAACTTCTCTTATGGAATATCCATATTCAATCAGCTCATTTTTCAACTGATTCACTTTGATCTGATTTTTGGGTGGTGAAACAATAAAAATATCGAAATCTGCCACTGAATGTTCCTTTTTAAACTATAACTATACCTACAACAGCGCGGCATTGATAATCAGGCAGCAAGGGCGCCAGTAAGCGTCGCCCCTACCGGATTGCATGGCCTCAAGTGTACCGTACAGGGTTTCATTTGTATATAAAATAGGTATTTGGGGATACCCCAAACCCCGCGTAAGGGGCAGGCGCCGCCCCTTACGAATCCCAGGCTGTAGCAGCTGTGCTGTCATTAGAATAGCCATTCCTGGCTTTACCCCCTGAGGAGTTACAAAAATATCTTGCAAACCGCAATATTGGCCATACGAAACAATTAATGTATTTAAACTCTATTTTTATTCCTGAATGGTTGCTAATATATTACTATTCTGTTATAATTTAGCTGTCTTTATCAAGGCTTCGTTTTTGCTATAAAGCGCTATATATCAGTGTGCTGCAATACGTGCTCTTAAACCGGTTTTTACTAATCGGCGCGCCACTGCAAACGGCGTATTTATTATATTTAAAAGCGAAAATTTTTTATTTTTAAGGGAGATCCCAAAATGAGAACTATTTACCGCCTGTCATCCCGCAGTTTTGTAGGTTCACTGATTTTTGGTGTACTTGCTGTTTTACTTGGTATTTTAACTGTAATAGATGCCATAATTGGACATGTAACCGATCAAACAACTATGCTGGAATATTTAATAGGTGGCGCAGCCTTGTTATTTCTCGGTGGAGCAGCCTTATATAACGGAATAAAGATGAAAGCCAAGAAAAAATAATACATTCACTCTTATCATTTGGTTAAAACCGCGCGGGGATAATTGAAAATTATTCACTTATCCCTCAACCTGAAAAGTTTGATTCGCAGCAAAAACTTGTAGTTCCGAATGGCGGACAATTGTGGCAGATCCGGCGCCGAGAACGTTCCAATTGCGTTTAGTACCGTCATCAATAACCCCAGTTCTTTCATCTATGCCCCAAATTGCGCAATCTTGTTTTACATGCTGAATTTTGCTAATCCAAGATTTTGCGAATGTGTTAAAATGCGGCGCAATAATCGTGTTAGGAATAAAATTCAGTCCATCGTAGATTTGCCATGTTTCAGGATCGACATACCATTGGCACATGACCATAGCTCCGGCGCTGCTGCCGGCTATAACTGCGCCATTTTCATAAGCGCGGCGTGCAGCCAATAAAGCAGCGCTGTTTTGCAGAGTTGTCCCCAGAAAATGTGTAAATCCTCCCAAAAGATATATTAATGTTGCCGATTCTAACACTTGCGCAATCGCAGCATCATTCGCTGATTCTTTATCGTAGATTAACGCCACAGAACAGTTTTTGGCGCCGAGTGTTTGAAACCAGCGCCGCCCCTGATTTCCGGCGCGAATGTGGTTTCGATCCGGCGCGGCTGCCGTTGGCACAATTACAACAGGCGCATCCTGTCCCCCTGCCAGCCGTATTGCTTCGGCGTCTGCCTTGGCCATTGCGCCGCCAAATTCTGCTCCGCCTTCCGCCAATAAATAACCCATAACAATAGTTCCTTTCACAATAATAGTATCGTTTTATCGGCGCTTATAACTTCGTCGCTTGACATACTAAACTAAAATCAGATATACTCAGTAGTGGTGCGGCGCATTCGTCTAGCGGTTAGGACACTGCCCTCTCAAGGCAGGGATCACGGGTTCGAATCCCGTATGCGCTACCTTTTTTAGCTTATCATTGCGTTTCTGCTTCTGATTCTGCTTGCAAAGATATAACAATATCTTCAATATGCAGCGGAGTAAATTCCACATCTTTATTTGGCGCGGGATTCTTTAATATAACTTCATACACTTCCAACAGATTATCCATTATTTCAGACCAAGATCGTGTTTCGGCAAAAGCGCGCGCATTTTGACTCATACGGCGCAGTTCTTCAGGATTTTGAAGCAGAATATGCGCAGCTGCGGCAACATCTTCGGCGTTTTGCGGCTCCGTTAACAATCCCGTTTCACCGTTACGAACAATATCACATACTCCCTCAGCGTTTGCCCCAATGACCGGCAATCCGCTTGCCATCGCTTCTTGCACCACTTGCCCAAATGTTTCTGATGTAGAAGGAAATATAAAAATATCACAGCTGGCGTAATACACCGCAAGATCTTCCCCACGCTGATATCCCGTAAAAGTAACCGGCAAACCTGCCAAAGATTCTTCAAGCTCTTGCCGCGCAGGGCCGTCTCCTACAACTGCTAGCCGGCACATAGGATGTTGGGCAGATATACTGCGAAACGCTTGAGCTAAAGTAGTTATATTTTTTTCATGCGACAGCCTGCCCGCATACAGCAGAATCGGCGTAGTTTCATCTGCGGCGCCAAGCGTTTTACGTATTTCGGCAGATCTTTTTGCTGGATGAAATAAAACGCTATCCACACCGCGCGGCCAAATAGTAATGCGTTCAAAGCCTTGTTTTTCCAATACCTTAGCGGTAGATTGAGACGGACACAAGGTAACATCGCATTGGTTATGCAGGAATTTGCGGTATTTCCAAGCTGTTTGCGCCAACGACCCCAGTCCGTAATGCGACATATAGTTGGCAATGTTGGTATGATAGCCGGCGACCAGCGGGATAGACTGTTTTTGCGCCCAATATATTCCTGCCATACCTAACAGCATAGGATCTGCAAGGTGAAC
Source organism: Chloroflexota bacterium (assembly GCA_021778805.1). Lineage (GTDB taxonomy): Bacteria > Chloroflexota > Ktedonobacteria > Ktedonobacterales > JACDGC01 > JAJYBV01. The sequence continues at coordinate 30,139 of JAJYBV010000017.1, forward strand.
AATATCCGGCTGAAAATCTTGTATATAAGATTTAAAGCCGCGGGTTGGCAATAAAAATTTTAGTTCGGGATAAAATGGTATGGCAATACCGCTAATATGTACAACTTTTGCTCCAGCATATTCATCAACAGACCCTTCCGGGCCGAGCACAATAGCTTGGTGGCCTCTTTTTTGCAGATGTTCCAGCAGCATAGCAATAGTGCGAGTAACACCATCTAATTTTGGTAAAAAATTTTCGGTGACAATGGCAATTTTCATGTTTGACGTGTTTTCTCAGCGGCGCTGTCTATTAAATCAATATATTCAAGATATATTTGTGCGACTTTAATTATGTGACAGTTGCGGTGGCTTTTCGCAGCATGTTCCAAGTACACCGTTGGGCAGAAGTTACGCTTGATTGGCCAATATTCTTTGCAGTACCGAAAAGCCCTCTTCTTTATTATACGACTCTTCAGGAAAATATAATATGTTTTCTTCCACATCATTTTCATGCGGCGCTTCATATATGAACTACTATAGCAAATATGATATGATCCACTGTACAAAGTCAAATAAAGAGCTGTTTTGCCAAAACAGACGAAAATAATTTAACTGATATAAGATTGATACATTGTTATGACTGCAATACCAAAAGAGCCATATATTTTGCTAACCCATGATCCTTTGGATCGCGCAGCGTTAATTGCATATGTAACCGTTCCTGAATATGGCGCAATTACCGTCTTTGAAGGCATTGTTCGCAATAACTCACAAAAACAAGCAACACTCTATTTGGAATATGAAGCATATGAAGTTATGGCGCTGGAATCACTGCGGCGCATTGCCGAAGATGCGCAGATGCGCTGGCCGGGTATAGGAATTGCCGCCGCGCACAGACTTGGCAGAGTTGAAATCAGTGAGGCCAGTGTCATTATTGCCGTGGGTTCGGCTCACCGTGATGAAGGATTTACAGCCTGCCGCTATATTATCGATACTTTAAAAAGCAGTGTTCCGATTTGGAAAAAAGAATTTACCCCTGATGGCTCTTATTGGGTTGAGGAACAAGCTTAATAATCGCCGAACATGGTAAACTTATTATCAAATCAAGTGTGTCGACAGTTCACGCGGCCAAATACACGCTGATTCGCCAAGGGCGGTAGCTCCATACGCGGGGTTTGCGGTGTCCCCAAAAAACTTTTTTTTAATGAACTACCGCACGGAACCCATGAATAGTTATATAAACTTTAAAGATGAAATATAAATCTGGCTATTTAGTTACAACATTTGATTGATGACAACAGATTTGATATGATGGTAGTAATATCAGCGCACTGACGCAATTATATGTTCAAGTTTAGCATATAACCGGCAGAAGCAATTCAATATAGCGCCATGGCCGGGCAAATATACCGGCAAAAAAATTTCAGAGTCTTTTTAATGGGGATTGAAACATGTTACTTACAATTATTACATGGCTTTTCAGCGAAAATATGGATTCTACCACAAATGCGCAGCTATACTTTAACGCGGCCCCTTATTATATTGGCGCCGGTTTAATATTGCTGGCAGGATTCTATTATATGGTTGAGGGCCGCAAAAAAATCCCTTATATTAAAAACCATACAGTTTGGAAGTATGTGCTCGACCACATGCTATCGCAAGTTGCAATTTGGGCAGTTTCGGGAATTTTTATTGTCGTACTTAAAGTATATCTATACTACACACTGTTTTCATGGAATCTTTGGCTCATATTATGGGCAGGCTGGTTTGTTGGAATAATTATTTACTGGGTTTGGCATTTTACGCGCAAGCACGGCGATTTCATGACAATCTATAACCGAACGCTGGAACTTCATAAATTTATGCCCGAAGCCAATAAAAAAATCCGGTAAAACTCCGCTTTTCCTGCGCTGACCGTGAAAGGAAACAAACCCTGCTATGGCAGATTTTCCGTCCCCAAATTCTGCGTTGTGGGCAGATGTTTTGGTTTTACGCAGCGCGCCATGGGCAACCACCGATTCACCTTTTTACCTCTATAGTGTTCCCGAAGACCTGCGGCGTATAGTTGCCGCCGGTCAGTTAGCGCTTGTGCCGTTTGGTTCAGAATTGGTTATGGGAATTATTTGGAGCCTCGATTCGGCCGCAAATAATTTCAGCTCTGAGTGGGAAACTCAAAATATTAAAGATATCATGGACACCGATCCGGTTTTAGATGAAACACGGCGGAAATTAGCGGAATGGTTATCAGAAACATACCTTACACCACTAGAACAATGCGTGCGTGTTATAATTCCGGGAATCGCGCCGCGAACTAAAATTGTGCTGCGCGCGCAGAATCTCCCTGAATCCAATGACACTTTTTCGGCAACCGAAAAAGCGCTGCTGGGATATTTACGCAGCGGCGCGCCGATAGATGAAAAAACAGCGCGGGAGGCTTTGGGGGCGCAAAAAGGCGCAAAGTTTATCCATGCGTTAGAGCAAAGCGGCGCCATTATGCGCGAAGCCTATAAAACGAAGGAACGTTCTTCATCCGAGATACAGTTGCGCTTGGCAGTAACCACAGAAACGGCTGAAACTTGGCGGGGCGCCGCAATGCAAGAACTGGCTCCGCCGGATACACGCCCGATAATGCGCGAAGAAAAACAGCCGAAGCGCCGCGCTATCCGTAAAGGAAAGGGTGGGTTTCTGCGCGAAATTGCAAGTAACGCCGCGCCATATGCCCATGCTCCCATTATAAATCCACTGCTGCCTGTGCGCCGCGCCGCGCAACTTCGCGCCGCCATAGCCATTATCGATATGCTGCTGGTTAACCCCGCCGGTGAACATGGTTTGCGTGAAACAATGCGCATAGCGCGCGCGCCGCAATCTGCGCTGAATCTGCTGCTTCAGGATCAGATCATTATCCAAGAAAATCCCGCAGAGCAAATTACCATAGAGAAGAAGGCCGCGCCGCATATATTGAACGAAGAGCAGACAAACGCGCTGCGCATGATGATCGACGCTATGGACGCCGGTTTAGAGCAGACACTTTTATCCGAGGAAGAGCGGCAAACACCTGAATTACAGCGCGCGTTGCGGCCGATTTTGCTTTTTGGCGTAACCGGCAGCGGAAAAACAGAAGTCTATCTTCAAGCGCTTGCCGCAGCCATAGAATCGGGAAGGCGCGGGCTGGCGCTGGTGCCGGAAATTGCCCTTACCCCACAAACGCTGAAGCGATTTGAATCGCGGTTCCCGGGCAAGGTGGCCGCATTGCACAGCGCGCTAACCCCGCAAGAGCGCTTAAAAACCTGGCGAAAAATCCGCCGCGGCGAAGCCGATGTTGTCATCGGGTCACGTTCCGCGCTGTTTGCGCCACTGGCAAATATTGGCTTGATTATCCTGGATGAGGAACATGACGCTTCTTATAAACAAGATTCACGGCAGCCGATGTATCATACACGCGACGCCGCTATATTTTTGGGCCGCATGCTTGGCGCCGCAGTAGTGTTGGGCAGCGCTACCCCGGCAGTAGAAACCTTTTACCGCGCGCAAACCGGCGAATATGCGCTTGCAGAATTGCGGCAGCGCCCCGCGGCTGCGGCGCAATTTTCTGTACCGGCAGCGCAAGATACTGCTGAAGATACAGCGCTGCAAGTTGATAACGGCCTTTCTCCGGTGGCTATTGTAGATTTACGCGATGAATTGCAGGCAGGGCACACCAGCATTTTAAGCCGGATGCTGCTGCAAAGTCTGCGCGAAACCATGGAGAAAAAAGAGCAGGCAATATTATTTCTCAATCGCCGCGGAGCCGCCAGTTGTGTTTTGTGCCGATCCTGCGGCTATGTAGCGCGTTGCGGCCACTGTGACGCGCCGTTAACCTTTCATCTGCGCGAAAGCGCTTTGCTTTGCCATTACTGCGGCTGGCGGGAACCACAGCCAAATCACTGCCTGCGCTGCGGATCTGACCAAATTCGCTATTTTGGGGTTGGCGCAGAGCGGGTTGAAGCAACGGTGCGAGAATTGTTCCCGAAAGCGCGAGTGTTGCGCTGGGACGCCGATACAGCGCGCGGATTAAAGGAACACCAAAGATTTTCACAGGCGCTGCTGGGTCAAGAAGCAGATATTATCATAGGAACACAAATGATCGCAAAAGGATTAGATGCGCCATTAGTTACCTTGGTTGGCATTATTGCCGCAGATATTGCTTTATATTTACCGGATTACCGCGCCAATGAAAGAATTTTTCAAACCTTAACCCAAGTTGCCGGCCGCGCCGGCCGCGGTGACAAACCCGGTAACGTTATTTTGCAAACATTTAATCCGCAGCACTTTTGCATCGAAACTGCTTCCCGCCATGATTACCGCGGATTTTATGCAACTGAAATCAGCGCCCGCGCCGCATATGGCTATCCCCCGCTGCGCCGCTTTATAAAAATGACCTTTGCTCATAAAGATCGCCGCACAACTCAGCTTGAAGCGCTGGCTATGGGCGATTATCTCGGCAGGGTTATCGCGAACATTGCCGCTCCGGACACCGATATTGTAGGGCCGGCGCCGGCGTTTATGGAAAAAGCCCGCGACTATTTCCACTGGCAATTGATCATCCGCAGCCCCGATCCGGCAATGGTTTTGCGCGCTATCGGCCCACATACCTTAAAACACGGATGGTCAATCGATGTCGATCCGATGTCTTCGTTGTAATTTGCGTCTTTTTGGGGTAAATTTTCATAATGTTGTGTCATAATTTTTTTGTTATTAAAATCATAGATTTATTAGTAAAAAATATGATACTATAGAAAAAGCAGTAAACCAGACGTATATTTGCTCGCTTGTTTCATTTTCGCAGCCGTAACAATAACTTTTATCTCTTGCGTACTGCAACACCGGCGCTTTAACTGAAATTGCTGTAACGGAGCTTAAGGCGTTGCTCTTTTATTTCAATTTTAGTTTGTACATATATTGTGTGTGCTTACCATAGAAATTTATTTTTACTTGCTTTTGCGTTTTACCGGTAAATTTTTTCCGAAATGCGCAAGATCCGCTGCAGCATTGCATTGAACAAGCAAAAATCAGATTTAGCTGCTATTAGGAGGATTTATTTCGTTTTTTCGTTGCCATGTTTAACCTAATGATTTTGCTTTGGCGGATTTTTTTGGTTGAACAATTACCAAACATTGCTATTTTCAAAATCTGTAAATTGGAACTTTTACAAAAGTGAGTAGTACATACCTATTCACACGACCTGTAGCATAAGATAAGGAAATTGGAGGATACTACACAGCATGGCGCACGAACTGAAAAACTTTACCATTGGCATTGAAGAAGAATTTCAAATTGTTGACAGTCAAACGCTTCACCTTACCTCAGGTTTTGATACTTTATTTCAATCCGCGCCGGAAGAATTTAAAGAGTATATTAAACCTGAATTTTTACAATCGGTTTTGGAAATAATTACCCCAATTTGCGATACTATCGACGACGTTAATACAGAAACAAAAAAAATACGATCCGCAATGCTAGCCACCGCGCAGGCTAACAAGATGAACTTAATCTCAGCGGGAACTCATCCCATTTCACGATGGGGTGAACAGCAGCGTTCCGCCGGACAGCGTTACGCGGAATTAGAGCAGCGTCTTCAGGATGTATCGCGTTCCATTCTTATTTTTGGCTTGCATGTCCATATATGTGTGCAAGATCTTTGGGAACGCTTGCAGATCATGAATCAGGCCAGGACATTTTTACCGCATATTTTAACGCTTTCAGCAAACTCGCCATTTTGGATGAAACGGATAACCGGGCTAATGTCGTACCGAACTTCGGTATGGGGTCCATTTCCATTTTCCGGCACGCCGCCAATTTTTCAATCGGTTGAAGAATATAACGCCTTCAAAAAAATATTTGAATACACCCATTCCGTCGATGATGTACGGAAAGTTTGGTGGGATATTCGGCCGCACACTCATTTTCCAACAATAGAATTTCGGATAGCCGACATGCCGTCTACCCACGAAGATACTATGGCTATAACAGCGTTTTGGCTGGCGCTGGTTAAAACATTACACAATCGCATTGCAGAAGATAGGCCGCTGCCAATATATCGTTCGGAATATATTAATGAGAATAAGTGGCGCGCCGCGCGTTACGGTCTTTCCCCGGAGTGCCGCTTTATCGATTTTGAACACTACAAAGAAATTGCCGCCACCGATGCGGTGAAAGCAGCGCTAGACTTTGTAGCCCCGGCTGCAGAACAACTAGGCGCCGCAAAATATTTGAAACGCGCATACCAACTTGTCAACCGGCGCGCTAAAAATGGCGCGGAAATACAGTTAGATCGTTTTTATAAAACCGGCAGTTTTGACGCAGTTACCAAGCTATTAAAAGATCAAACTTGCAAAGGAATACCGGCGTATCAGGCGATAATGTGCTAGCGCAGCGCAAATTATAAACCCAATTGCACAAAAAAGAGCTGGCAGATGTATCTGGCAGCTCTTACGGCATTACTAATATGCACTATTTTTTACTGAAGATTTACAGAAGGTTCCGCTGCCGCGGCTTGCAATACCATCGCAGACTCGAAATTGGCCGGCGCAGCGTCTGATTGGTTTGTTTCTGTGTCGCAGGCAATTGGCAAAGAATCTTGCGCAACTTCAGTTTGGCTGGAAACGTCATCAGACGGCGTGGCGGATTCTGTAGATGAAGAATCTGCCGGAACTGCAACATCCGGAGCTAAAACTTGTTTCATGCTGAGACCAATTCTGCGAGTTTCTTTATCTACAGCGATGACCTTTACTTTTACCGTATCTTGCAATTTTACGCCCATGTGTATATCTTGCACCGGGGGGTAGATCTCGGAAATATGGATTAATCCTTCAATGCCATCTATTAAGCGCACAAATGCGCCAAAAGGAGCCAGAAATATTACTTTGCCTTCGTAGATCTCTCCAACTGAGATTTTTTCCTCAATTGTTTCCCATGGGTCTTGCGAAGTATCTTTTAAGCTGAGCGAAATTCTTTTGCTTTCCGGATCTATCGTTTTTACACGCACCGAGACCTTTTGTCCGATTGAAACAATTTCGGAGGGATCTGAAACTCTGCTCCAGCCAATTTCACTAATGTGCACTAACCCATCAATAAAACCAAGGTTCACAAAAACACCGAATGCGGCAAATCTGGCCACAGTACCTTGCAAAATATCTCCCGGCTGAGTGGTGTCAAAAAATGCTTTAATCGTGTTTTGTATGGCCGCTCTTTCCGAGAAAACAATGCGGTGTTGGTTATGATTTACTTCAAGTATTTTAACTTTTATTGTTTTGTTGACAAGCTGCTGCAGTGCGGCAACAATTTCTTCGGCCTTGGAGTTTGGCTTTACATGTGCAGAGTTGATGTGAGATAGAGGAATAAAACCACGGAGACCTTTCACCATAACAATCGCGCCGCCGCGGTTTACATCAATAATTTTTCCATCGAGTATATCATTGTTTGCTAAATGGGTTTGCATTTCCAGCCAAGTATATTCAGCTTGCGCCTTGCGAATGGAGACGATGATGCGGCCGTCACCAAAATCTGGCCGAATGATATTGACAAAAACAGTATCGCCTACTTTTAATGATTCTTTTGAACCCAAACCGGAATCAAACATTTCGCGTACCGGCAGTACTGCCTCGGATTTTCCGCCGATATCAACCAAGGCTTCATCGGCGTCCAGCCGAATAACAACCCCTTGGATTGTTTCTCCGCGCCGGATATTGTGCATAGAGCCTTCCGGGCTATTCAGCCATTCGGTAATCTCATTTTGAGTTTCTTCGTTATCTGCTTGTGGATCCGTAAAATCATTGTATTGCATGTTAATTTTTCCGCCTGAATTTTATAATGAGCGCGTAAACGCGCTGAAAGATTTGGATATCCTCTGAAACAATGTTTTTCGTCAGAAGATAAGCCTACACTGCCCTCCATTCGTTATTGCAAGCGCGGCGAACACGCGCGTAATCTGCCCACTACGCGACATAGACTGCGCAATACATTGGGTACAATAAATTATTCCGAAACGCCGTTGCTGTTTAAAGCAGAATGCGTCTATTGGTATCATACATCTGAGCGTTTAACCATGCGTGCTATGCGCATTTGTAAAAGCCATCAGAATAAGACGGAATGTTTACGAGGGGCTTTGTTTATGAACAGCAAAGCGATCTCTACGTTTTGCGGCTGTGCGCCGCAATATTTCTGCTCATGCGCTCTTTTCAGTTTGTGGCATAATTATATCAGATAGGTGGGAAATTTGCAACTTTGAAGAGTTGTTTTCTCACAGTTCTACAAATTAAAGTTAGATATAATTTATCTTTAGGTGTAATATGCCGACCTTACTACAATGCCTGACTGATTATCAAACACTAAGCAAGTATCTTGAAGAGCGACTTTTGAAGGCGGATCAGCCACCGCCAGCCCCGCAATATGCTCAAAACGCAAATCCTTCAGCAGTATTGGCGCCGATAGTAAGTGTTCATGGAGCGCCACATTTGCTGTTTACCAAGCGATCTTCTCAATTGCATGAACATCGCGGTGAGATTTCGTTTCCCGGTGGTCACTTTGATGAAAAAGATCCAAACCTGCTTTTCACAGCTCTGCGAGAGGCTGAAGAAGAAATTGCTTTGCGGCAATCTTCCGCTCAGGTTTTAGGATTGTTGAACCCGGTTTTTACAGTAGTGACCAATTATTTGATCTATCCTTTTGTCGCCGCAATAACCCCTTCTTTTTCTCTTTCTGATCTCACATTGAATCAGTCTGAAGTAGAATCGGTATTTACAGTTCCGATCCAGCAATTTGCCGACCCATCCATCTTACGCATTGAAACCCGCGAACGCATGGGAATGAAACTGAATATTCATTTCTACCATGTGGGCCAAGATGTCATTTGGGGCGCCACCGGCAGGATGGTCGCAGATTTGATGGAACTACTTCCTAAAGAGTAAGACGCTTTATCTTCGTATTATGAGACAATTTTAGCAATCTTTTTTTAACGTTCGCTCGATAGAGAGAAAATGCAACAGTGCGCCGCCGAATAGCAGATTTTATGGTATATTTTTGACGGCTTTTCTTTCGCGTGATACCATTTCAGTAAGTGTATTAGTGAGGTTTTTTTTGTAATGCTTCGTTCCAATAACCGACATCGCTCTATTATTGCTGTTGCGATGCTTTTTCTTGTTATAGCTATTTCTGCCTGCAGCAGCCCTGCGCAAAGCACAAACGCTGCTTCAATCGGATCTGTAACCATTCCGATGAGTGATTACTTAGCCTTGTCGCGGCTTATTTATATTACCAATCAACTGCAAAATACCAGTTTAGCAACTTGGCAAACGCCAAATGGCAGGATGACATTGGCGCAGGCGCAGCAAGGAGCATTGCAAACACTTGTTTCAAATGTGTTATTAACGAACGCCGCAACAACCTTAAAAATAGATGTTTCTACTGTGCAAAGTAAAGCGTTGACACAAACACAACAATTTCTTGCAAAACTGAATCCTCAGTATAAACCGTTGGAAGATCAAGGGGTTATTTCGTTAACATCCATACAACCGCTGTTTTATCAGCAGATTATACAGGGTGATGTTTTCGGTAAAATTACTGTGCCAACTGCGCATATTCGCATGCTTACGGTGCAAAAACTTGCCGATGCGCAATCGCTTGAAGCGCAATTGCAAAAAGGCGCCGATTGGACGACCCTTGCGTCCAAGTTTTCCGTAGACCCTGCGCAAAGCAATGGCGGCGATGTGCCGATTGTTGTTCCCGGTGTATTAGCGGCAAGCATCGATGCGTTTGTGTTTGGAAACAACACTGTTTTCCCAAGCGCCATTAAGATTATTCCGAATCATAATGTTTTTATGCTGGTTCAAGTTGTCAGTGTTTCAAAAGTGGTTGTTTCAAGTTTGCCAACGAACTCCGGCATTTTCCCAACATCCAGTATATCCGTTCAAGCGTCTGCCGTTCAAAATTATACATCACAACTCATTCGTTCGACTTCGTTATCAATTTATGTGGATTGGTGCGGCGGTTCAACCGCTCAATCTTGTGGGCCTTTAATGTAAGATGAATACAATTATTATTGTCGGGCTTGGTCCCGGGTCATGGAATGATGTAACCATTGCGGCGCAGGAAGCGCTGCTTAGCCAGCCGTCGATAATCTTCAGAACGAATCGACACCCAACCGTAGATGTGTTCCGCCAAAAAAGACCGGATTTTGCTCTGGAGTCTTTCGATTATTTATACGAAACTATTGATGATTGGTCTCACCTTTACGATGTTATGGCGCAAACACTTATACAAAAAAGCAAGGAATTGGGGACTATAATATATGCGGTTCCCGGGCATCCGCTTTTTGGGGAAACATCAGTGCGCAATATATTAAAGCTTGCGAAAAGTGCAGATATAAAAGTTTCCGTCATTGCCGGTGTTTCATTTTTAGAATCGGTGTGTTCAGCGCTGGAAATAGATCCGCTGGAAAATGGATTGCAAATTGTGGACGCAACCGAATTGGCGGCGTTGCTGCCCCAGCAAATCGGCGGAGTTATTTTTCCGCACCGGCCGGCCGTTATCACCCAAGTTTACAGCCGCGCGATGCTGAGCGCCGCAAAAATAGCGCTGCTGGAGCTATACCCTGCGGAACATGAAATACAGCTGGCGCAATCTGCCGGCACAATTGATGAAAGAGTCATCCGGCTGCCATTAGGTGAATGCGACCGCAATGAATACGCCGATCATCTTTCTTCACTATATATTCCTGCGCTGGATCCCGCTTCATTGCAATCTTTCCGCACAGCGGAATCTTTGCGCTATATCGTAGCGCGATTGCGCGCGCCGGATGGCTGCCCGTGGGATAAAAAGCAAACCCACCAAACACTGTTAAAATACGTTCTGGAAGAAGCTGCCGAGGTTGCGGAAGCTATTGATTCGTATGATGCCGATCCGGAGCATTTAGCGGAGGAATTGGGAGATTTGCTGCTTCAGGTCTATTTACACGCCGAAATTGCCCAGCAAGAAGATATGTTTACCATTAATGATGTTTTTGAACATATCGTTACAAAATTAATTCGCCGCCATCCGCATGTGTTTGGAGACGTTCAGGTAAGCGGAGCGGAGCATGTGGTAAAAAATTGGGAAGCCATCAAGAAGCAGGAACGCGCTGAAAAAGCCGACGGAAAACTTGAATTTGAAAGCTGTTTGCAAAATATTGTTGCTTACATGCCGGCGTTAAGTAACGCGGTTGAACTTATTCACCGGGTAAATAAAGCGGGATTTAATTTAAAAACTCCGGAAAATTGGCTTGATCAGATTAAAGGTGAATATCAAGAATTTTTACAAGCGACTTCCGAGGAAGATAAAATAAGTGAATTAGGTGATATACTATTTAATATTGCCGGTTACGCCGACTCCATTGGAATACCTCCCGAAGCCGCGCTACGCGAAACAAACAAAAGATTTCGTCAGCGATTTATGCTGTGCGAACAATTGTGTTACGAACGCGGCTGGGTAATTGCTGAATTGGAGCTGCCTCAACTCAGCAAATTATGGATTGAAGTAAAAACGATTTTAGCGCAGCAAGGCAGCTAATTTTGCTGGTGTAAGATCATGTAAAGTATGGACCGTTAAATCAGCAATTGCTTCCAATTCGCGGTTAGTTGTGTTATTCAGCACAGCTACCGCGCGCATATCTGCGGCTTTGGCTGCTTGTATGCCTGCAATTGCGTCTTCTAGAACAATGCAGTTAACCTGCGATGCTTCTATAGCGCGCGCGGCCGCAAGAAAAATATCCGGCGCGGGTTTGCCCATGGGCATATGTTCACCGGATACAGCGGCGTTTAGAAATGGGCCAATTTCCAGTAAATCGATAATCAGCCGAATATTTTCAACCGGCGCCGAAGAGCCAATTGCTTGCCGCCATCCAGCTTCATGCAGTTCGCTCAGCAACTCTTTAGCGCCGGTTAGCGCATGGCAATTTTCCCGCAGTGAATCTCTAAACAAACTTTCTTTACGATCCGCTAATTTTTTTATTTCTTGCGGATTGGTTTCTTTCCAGAATCGCGGGATAATGTCTTCATTGCGCTGACCGAAGGTTTTGCGGAAATCGTTTTGGGTAAATATGGTATCGGTTTCCTGCGCTAATTTGCGCCAAGCGTTCCAATGCTGTTCGGCGCTGTCAATAATTACGCCATCTAAATCCCAAATAACGGCGCGTACACCATAAAATGTCATAGAAAAATGCCTCTTTATATCAAAACTTATAAGCAGTGTTTACTGCTGTTTTACCGTATTTCTGCAAAAATATGCATAGCGCGCCGGATTTTGTAAAAACCGGCAGAGTGGCTCGCTAAAAACCAACGGATACTGCGCTGATTAGGTTATTCAATGCATGCAGTATAATCCCCGGCCAAATAGAATTTGTTTTTATGCGCATAACACCAAGTATAATGCCTAACACTAGCAACAGCAGAAAAGATCCGACGCTAAAATGTATAATAGCAAAAATCAGGCTGGAAATTAGAACAGCCCATGTATCACCGAAATAATGCCGCAGACCTTGCAGCAAAAATCCCCGGAAAAAGATTTCTTCAAATATCGGCGCAACAAAAACCGCAACAAGCAGTTCGGCGCGCAGCGTTTGCGGATATACCGCAAGTTCCTGCTGCAATTGAGTTAAATTCGTTTGCGCCGGCAAATGCAGCATTTGGATGATTGCGGAATAAGAATAGATCGTCACCAAAGTTCCGGTAGCGCCAAGTATAATTGCAACGCCACCAGAAACAGGATGAAAACCGCGCAGACCAAGAGTTGCCATCCGATTTTTTGCAGTGCGGTGAAATGCGTAATAAAATGGCGCAAGAATAAACATTGCTTCAATGATAGAATTTACAAAAAACGTTAACAACGCCAAGTGTAAATCTGTGGATGCCGCTACATGTTTTGGCGGCTGCCCCGAACCGCTTGCTGTTGATAATATCGACAAAGTCGCCAACGGAATTAACGTAAATCCGGCGCCGATTATCGTATCACGCAGTGACCATGGAGATGGTGCGTTGGTATCGGCAGCCGTATTTGCGTCTGTTTGTTTCAAAGAATTTTCAGATTGCAACATAGGTAGGATAACTCTTTACAAAATATTATGTTATAATAGGACGAAAAGATGGTGAAAGAGAAATTATTTTCACTTCCTTTGATATTGCCTATTTTTTGCAGAAAAGTGTTTAATATAAAATGTTCACTCTCAGCGCTACAACCGTCATAAAGGAGATTTACACGCAGTGGGATTTGATTCATTACGAACCGACCCGATGAAAAGCATAAATTGGCATATTCACCGTAACGGTTGCCCCCATTATCGCGAGCATTGGCCTAAAGGAACGGATTTAGAGGCCGGTGAACCGCTGTATCAAGTATTTTGCGGTAAAAACACACCGCCGGCCTCTACCGAAGAACAATTTCGGTGCTTAAACGCGAAAAATGGCTGCTGGAGATATCCGCGCCGATCACAACAACAACCCAGCGCAGAATGTGAAGAAGCGCAGAATATCTTCCCCAACCTATAATTTCCGCTTTTGTTCGAATTTTCCGCTGTAAATGGTTATTCTGCCTGATCGGCGAAATACAACTGAATTTCACGTTTTGCCGACTCTAATGAATCTGAGCCATGAATGGTGTTGCGATCGATTGATTCACCAAAATCACCGCGAACAGTGCCTGGATTCGCCTTAGCAGGATCTGTTGCGCCCATTAGTTCGCGGGCGCGCGCCACGCCATTTTCACCTTCCGCAATAGCAACCGCAACCGGTCCGGAAGTAATATATTCAATCAAAGACGGATAAAATGGTTTTTCTTTGTGTTCGGCATAGTGCTGCGCCGCAAGTTCACGGGTAATGGTCATATCGCGGCGTTCGATAATTGTGAAACCGTTATCGGTAAACCGTTTAAAAATGGTGTCGGCTAAGTTGCGTGAATAGCCATCCGGCTTAATAATTAAAAGTGTCCGCTCTCGCATAGATGTATGTTTTCCTTTATGAAGCAATTTGGTGATGCGGCAAGCGCATAGTTTGATTGTATGACGCGAAGTGGTTATATTTCCACTGTTTGCGCTATAACCGCCTCTATAGCGTCATCAGATAATTCGGGCAGCAGTCCGGTAGATTCCGGAAAATCCCGTTGAATCCACAGTAAAAATTCATGATTGCCTTTTTTGCCGGTAATTGGGGATGGAATTAACCCTACAGCTTTTAAACCTAGCGGCATTTCGCTTATACCTGTGCGGATATCGCGCAATATGCGCCGGTACACTGCGGTATCGCGAATAATGCCTTTTCCGCGGGATGTTTCTTTGCGGTCTGCTTCAAATTGCGGCTTTACCAGCGCTACTATCCAACTTTGTTTAGTTAAAAGCGCTGCGGTCGCCGGAATAACCAGTTTTAAGGAAATAAAGGAAACATCAATTGCGGCGCACTGCGCCAAAATTTGCTCGGGGAGCCGCTCAACATAACGGATATTGGAGCGTTCCATCAGCCGCACCCGAGGATCTTCCCGAAGGCGCAGATCAATTTTATTATAGCCGGTATCAATTGCAAACACGGTTTCTGCGCCGCGCTGCAACAGCACATCGGTAAATCCGCCGGTAGAGGTGCCAACATCAATACATATGTTACCGGCAGGGTTCAGATGAAACGCATCCAATGCAGCCACCAATTTCAGCGCGCCACGGCTTACATATGGATCTGCCATAGCTTTGCGTTTTAAGGTTATAACACTATCGAGAGAATATTTCATCCCTGGTTTATCGGCAGGTTTATCATCTACCAGCACAATACCCTCTAATATATAGGCATGGGCGCGTTCGCGAGACGGCGCAAGTCCGCGTTCAAACACAAGAATATCCAGTCGTTCCCGTGATGAAGCGCGGCCTTGTTTATTTTCTGCCTGTGGTGTCGACGGATCCATCTATATTTCCAATATTGGTGTTTTAGTTGCGATGAGAAATATCACCGGAGCGGCTGACCAATTCTTTTACCATCGCCCGTTCAGAAAAAACAAAATGACTGCAGCAATCTTCCTGCGATACCGGCCGAGGTTCAGCTAAACCGCAGATTCCACTGGTATATTTGTTTAAATCTGATTGGTAAAATTTACACAGCGCGCAGTGATTTTGCATAGCCTTACGCGATTTAGTATACCACAGCGCCTCACCCAAAAGGGGAATGCAACCAAGCGCTACAACTGCGGAGCCAACAGGAAAAATAGAATTTCCTAAATCTGTATACCCCAATAAATAAACGCCAAGCGCAATTCCGCATAATCCTGTGCCTATTGCTTCAATGATTGCGCTGACGATTATGGCCGGAAAAGATTCATAAGCCGGAGATTGTTTTAAAGAGCGCGCTGCGAGCAGTTTGCGCTCAAAAAATACGGTTCGGCCACCGCCGATTCTCTTCGCTGAGAAATTTTTTGATGTATTTTGGCGCATCTCCACATTCCGTCCTGTCAATTGAAAAATATTATTGTATATCAGAAGATTCTTCCGAAGAGAAGTCTATTTCTTCATCATCGTCATCTGCAGCGTCTTCATCAAGCCAATTACTATCTTTTTCTTCATCTTCAGGTCCCCAAAAAGATTGCATTTTAGTTCTTACCTCCTTTTTGTTGAAATTGTTTTATTCAATCAATATATGTATCATGCAGGGATGATAACAGATGCGGATTATTCGTAATAATGCCATCGGCTCCCCATTTTGCAAAAGATTGCGCTTTCGCAAGGTCATCAACAGTCCAAATCGTAACGCGCAAATCAAGTGAATGCGCATAGGTAATAAATCGCGGATTTACTAAGCGCCAATGCGGATGTATAGCTTCGCACCCTAACTGCGCTGCGCGATACACACATCCAATTTGTCCCACAGCGCCAGCAATCAACCCATGAATGGCAGAATTCGGAAAAAGCAGCGCGCGGCGAAGGTGGGGATATTCTTGCTGTAGAAATTGCAGCGCAGTTTCATCAAATGAAGAACAGAGGATATTTTTTTGCGCCGGATGCGCGCTTATTATTTCTGCGGTGGCTTTTGCCAGCCGGGTATCTTCCGATGGCTTTATTTCAACATTGACAACACGCGCGATAGCGCCAAAGCGATCGAGTGTTTCAGCTAATGTCGGCGGCGCTTCCGTATATATTTTTGAGTTCCTTTGCCGGGTTTTTAAGGAAAGAAAGCTATCGAGCAACATATCATTAACTTTGCCGGAACCATTTGTTGTTGCGTCTACTGCATCATCGTGCATAATAACAACAAACCCATCAGAGGTCAATTGAGTATCTAACTCTATACCATCGGCGCCGCTGTGCAGCGCTTCGGCAAAAGACGCTGTTGTATTTTCAGGCTGCCGCAGTGGAGAACCGCGATGTCCAATTATGAAAGGAATTTGTAATTGTGCCATAGTGTGCGACCAGCTCCGGATTGATGAAATAGCTGTTCGTCTGCCAGCTTCATTTTTCGATCTCTGGTTTTCTCTTACTTAAGTATCGCACATTGCGCATAGTTCCCGCTGCGCACAAATATCCGCAGCAGTGAAGCAAACTGCGCCAAAGTCAACTTTGTTTGACAGATAACTTTATAGTATTGTAGCATGATTTCATGGATAAATAGCAATATTTGCAGCTCAATAGCTCAATAGCTCAATAGCTCAATAGTGCGCAGAATCATACGGAAAAAACGCCCAGCTTGGCGTATAAAAATAAAGGAAATAGCGGCAATGATACGGCTAGCGTGGCTTTACTTGCGAATTGGGGTACAAAACGAAATGCAGTACCGCGCCAATTTTTTTGTGCAGGTGCTGCAATCAGTAATTGCAATTGGGGTAAGTATAACCGGGCTGCTGGTTATATTCAGCTACACAAGCCAATTAAGGGGCTGGAGCATTTATCAAATATTAGCAGTCATGGGTGTTTACACCCTAATGGGCGGATTTGTGAATGCAATTATTCAGCCGAATATGCAGCAATTATTGGGAGATATTCAGCAAGGCACTCTAGATTTTGCGCTATTAAAGCCGGTAGATTCTCAGGGCATAGTTAGTGTACGAGTAGTGCGTATTTGGAATTTTGTAGACGTTTTTGCCGGCGCAGCAGTTCTAGTTATAGCGTTACTGCGAATGCAGCAGAATATTGGCGGGCTGCGTGTTTTGGCGTTTGCCGCAGCGCTGATGATGGGTGGTTTGCTTCTTTATAGTTTTTTATTTATTGTAACAACCTCGGCGTTCTGGTTTATTCGAATGGAAAATATCTTACAGTTATTTGAAGGACTATATCAAACCGGTCGATTCCCGGTAACTGTCTATCCTAATTGGCTGCGCTATGGCTTAACATTTCTTATTCCTATCGCGTTTGCGGTAACAGTGCCTTCACAATCGCTCATCCAGAACTTAAGTATTTCATCACTCATGATAGAGGCTGGGTTATTAATCCTATTTGCTTTTGTTGCCCGAATTTTTTGGAAAATTGGCATACACAGATATTCCGGAGCTTCGGCATAATTTCGCGGCAATATTCGCCGAATCCAATTTAAAACGCACGATTTAAACTTATCGGCAATTCAGGGGATATATACAAGATCTGCAAAGAGAGGAAAGATCCACACCGCACGGTACACATGGGGATACGCAAGGGGCGGATGCCCCTTACGCGGGGTTTGGGGTGTCCCCAAAAATATATTTTTTACAACCTAAATTCCGCACGGTACACACGGGGATACGTAAGGGCGGATGCCCCTTGCGCGGGGTTTGGGGTGTCCCCAAAATCTCTTTTATAAACAACCACCGCACGGTACACATGGGGATACGCAAGGGGCGGATGCCCCTTACGCGGGGTTTGGGGTGTCCCCAAATGATTTTTTTTACAAC
>JAJYBV010000091.1 GCA_021778805.1 Chloroflexota bacterium
ATATTATTGGGATAATCCCGCTCATCATTGTGGGTAGAGCGTTTTTCAAAGGAATGTCTCAAAAGGCATTCATCCTCTACCAGCTCAGTTTGTTGGTGTGCTTTTTAGCGCCGTTGAACTTGATGTATCGCGGATTTACTGCAAATGTCACTGGATTTTATAGTAGCCATGGCTATGAGCCATTTAGCCAGCTGCTGGCAGATTTTCCTTTGCTTACATTTCAAGTCATTGCGCTCACAGCGCTGGCTCTGCTGGGCATATTGCTGCGGCGCGCATCAGCGCAAGCGCTTTTGCAAAGCGCGCAAACAGCGCCGGAAGTTTCTGGTACCATGTAATGCAGCGCACTAAAGCTTCGGTAGGGGCGACCCTTGCGGTCGCCCTTGCCACCCGGCAATCAATATTGCCCTGTGGAATATTTTTATAAAAAATATATTTTTGGGACACCCCAAACCCCGCGCAAGGGGCTATCGCCCCTTACGTATCCTCCTCTATAAAAAAATATTTTGGGAGGCGCCCCTTACGAATCCACGGTGTACCGTGCGGTGTTTGTTTAAAAAAGATATATTTTGGGGACACCCCAAACCCTGCGCAAGGGGCTATCGCCCCTTACGTATCCTCCTCTATAAAAAAATATTTTGGGAGGCACCCCAATCCCCGCGCAGGGGCTTCCGCTCCTTATGTATCCCCAAGCTTTTGTGGCTGCGCGGCTACCTACACCGCGCGAAGTTGTTGGAGTAGCAAAACAAACAACATCTGTGCTATACTACTAATAACAAACCGACTCATCGGTTGGTTTGTGCATTGCCGGTTTTTATTCATTGCCGCCGCCTGCAAAACTGCAAGAACGCAAGCGGTGAATCCGCGCAAACAGAATGTGATGAAAGTACACGAAATTGTATGAACGCTTCAGCTATACATACGAAATATACAGCCATTTTGTGTTCACCGAATAGAATGGCCGCAGTAAAAATTTTTCTTGCCGAAATTCAGCAAACCATAAACACACCTGCCGGAACAGCGCTTTGCAGTTATGTGTTTGCCATCGATAAAATTGATCTGTTGGAAGCCTTCGCAGCTGCACAAAAATGCTCTCCCGGATTAGCTGTTTTTTATCAGCAGCCGGATAGCGACTTTGCTTTAACCGCTTGGGGAAAAGCATGGGAATCCGCAAATACCGGAGCGGAAAGCATGCAGTCAGCGACAAAGCAATGGGAGACGATATCTGCGCGCGCCGCTGTTCATTTTGAAACCGATTTTATTGCCGGGCCATGGAGCGCGCCAATCGCAATGGCTGGTTTCGCGTTTGATCCATGCCAGCAGCGAACAGAATTATGGCAGAATTTTCCAGACGCTTCGCTGATTGCGCCAAAAGTAACCATGATACAATCTCACGCAGTCTCCCTACTCATGTGGACGTTTTACATCACACCTGAATCTTCAATTGAAGCAATCATACAGCAACTGGAACGCAGCCAAGATGAATTTGCAGCCGAATTCGTTTCTTCGAATCCGGAAACTGACACTGAAATCGGCGGCGAATCGCTTATGTCGACGCACTCCATGCGCGATAATAAAGAATGGCTGGAATATGTTTCCGGATGCTTAGCCGAAATAGCCGCCGGAGCCGGTGAGAAAATTGTGCCGGCGCGCGCCGTTGCTGTAGAAAGCGCTTTTGGATGGAACACAACCGCCAGCCTAGATTACCTGCGCCGCAACTATCCTTCTGCAGTAACTTTTGCTATAGCGCATGGCGGCAGCCTTTTTATGGGCGCAACACCCGAACGGTTGGGTATGGCGGCCGACAGAAACGTGTATACTATGGCGCTGGCTGGCTCGGCTCCTCGCGGAGAAAATGCGGAGGAAGATAAAAACATTGAGCGAGAACGGTTATACAGCTTAAAAAATTTGCGGGAACATCAGGTAGTTGTTCAGTCTATTACCGCAGGGCTGCAAAAAATAACTGAAGGCATTGACGTGGATGCAACACCACTAACTTTAAAATTGCAAAATGTGCAACACTTGCTTACACGCATCAGCGGTAAATTGCTGCCCCGAAGAACTATTTTGGATGTTGTTGGCGCGCTGCACCCTACACCCGCGGTTGCCGGCCTGCCGCAAAGCGCTGCGCTGCGCTATATTCGCAATAACGAAGCAATAGACCGCGGCTGGTATGCCGCGCCAATCGGCTGGCTGAACACAAACGGCGACGGAGAGTTTTGGGTTGCTTTGCGGTCCGGAATTATCAATGGCGCAAATGCAGCGCTGTTTGCCGGTTGCGGCGTTGTGCGTGGTTCTTTGCCGGAAGAAGAGCTGCGCGAATCAGAAATAAAGCTGCGGCCGATGAAAGAGGCGCTGCGGAAAGGCGCAATGAAGGGCGCATTATGAGTGAAACGAATTTTATGCAAGAATATCCAAATGCGTTATATGCGTTTACCGGCGCATTCTTTGATGAATTAGCGCGTTCCGGTGTGCGCCATGCAGTATTTTGCCCAGGCTCGCGTTCCACACCGCTGGTTATGACGCTGGCAAAAGAACCGCGTATTCATCTTTGGAAGCAAATCGACGAACGGTCGGCGGCTTTTTTTGCGCTCGGCGCCGCTAAATATCTTAAAGAGCCGGTTGCGGTTATTTGCACATCCGGCACCGCGGCGGCAAATTTTCTGCCTGCAATTGCCGAAGCCCGTTTATCACACATTCCGCTGATTATCATCACGGCAGATCGTCCGCATGAATTGCGCGACTGCGGCGCCCCGCAAACCATCAATCAACTACATCTCTACGGCGACCAAGTTAAATGGTTCACCGAAGCGCCGCTGCCCGAAGCTTCAAACACATCTTTGCGCTATATCCGCACGTTGGCGTGCCGCGCGGCAGCAGAATCCGTCACATCTCCGGCCGGCCCGGTGCATATCAACATGCCGTTCCGCGAACCGCTTACCCCTGAAATTGATCCTGAATTTCATCCGGAGAAATTGGACGCTGAAGCGGCCTTTGGAAGAGCAAATAACCAGCCATACGTAGCAGTGCGCCACGCAGAAATCAACTCCATCGATGCTTCGACACTGGCGCAGTTAACCGCCCTGCTGAACAACTCTCAAAATCCGCTGATTATCGCAGGCTCGCAGCCACATCCGGCTAAGCATACAGCATTACTGCGCTTTGCCGAAACAAACAGCATACCCGTTCTGGCAGATCCTCTGTCCGGCGCGCGAGGCGTACCCGCAAATTGCATCATTTCCGGATATGAGATATTTTTGCGCCATCGGCCTACCTCAAAACGCCTGAATCCGGATCTTATTATCCGCGTGGGAGATGCGCCGGTCTCCAAAATCGTCAATCAATGGCTGGAAACGTTTCACACTGTTCCGCACATTATTTTGGATAACGCATTTGGCTGGAATGAACCATCTCACATTGAATCTATGTATATTCGCGCGCAAAGCGAAACTGTTTTTACGCAGTTATACGCAAGCGTTACATCCGCAAGCTCCCTGAAAACTGAGTGGCTGCAAGCATGGCAGCATGCCGATGAAGCAGCAACAAACGCCGCAGATAGCGCCTGCAATACGTTTACCGATATGTTCGAGGGCCGTTTGTACCGAGAGTTAGATCGCTTATTGCCGGATAACGCAATCGTTTTTGCCGGCAACAGTATGCCTATTCGCGACACTGATACTTTTTTTTGGCGGCGCAACCGACCGATTGAGATATTGGCAAACCGCGCCGCAAATGGTATCGACGGCGTTGTTTCTACAGCTTTAGGCGTCGCAGCGGCTTCGGGGAAGCGAGTATACCTGGTAATAGGTGATGTTTCTATGTACCATGATATGAATGGGCTGCTGGCAGCGCAGTTAAATCGATTGCCACTGACGGCGCTGGTAATCAATAATAATGGAGGCGGCATATTCTCGTTTTTATCTCAAACAAACTTTCCCGATTCGTTTGAAGATTTATTTGGGACGCCAATTAATCTGGATTTTCAACATACGGCAAAACTGTATGGCGCTCAGTATACATTTATTGAAACCTGGAAAACTTTGCGCCAAGCATTGGATGATCCAGCCAATAATACCGGGCTTGTTTTGTTGGAAATGCGAACCAATCGCGAGCAGAATGTTATTCAGCACAGAGAAATTTGGAAGTTTGCTCATGAGGCAATTGAGCTTCATTCTACGCAGGAGCGAAAAAATGACTGAAGGTTTTCTTGCGTTAAACGGTTTGCGTTATTTTTATCGCGCGGAAGGGACCGGCAAGCTGATATTAATGCTGCATGGCTTTACGGGATCATCAGAAACATGGCGGCGCCACATGCCGTTGTTTGCCAATAATGGCTGCAGGGTAGTTGCCTTAGATTTGCCTGGCCACGGCAAAACCGAGACTCCGGCAGACATAAACCGTTTCGGGTTAGAAGCTGTTTCCAAGGATATTGCGCAATGTATCTCAACACTTGGCGCTACTCGGCAAGATACTTTGCTGCTGGGATATTCAATGGGCGCCAGAACTGCTTTATATGCCGCTTTGCAAGGCGTTTGCGGCGCGTTAGTTTTAGAAAGCGGCTCACCAGGGTTGAGCGCCGAAACGGAACGCGCATTGCGCCGCGAATCGGATGAACGGCTGGCAATAATGCTGGAAGAACAAGGGATTCCGCAATTTATCGATTATTGGGAGCATATTCCGCTTTTTGCTTCGCAGTCGCGGTTGCCTCAAGAAATATTGGCGGAACAAAAAGCGCAGCGGCTGGCGAATCGCGCCGAAGGGCTTTCCGGCAGTTTGCGCGGAGCCGGAACCGGCGTTATGCCAAATTTGCGCCCGCAATTAGCAGCGCTGAAAATTCCTATGTTGCTGATTACCGGCGAACTTGATGAGAAATATACTGCCATTGCGAAAGAAATTGCATTGCAAGCCCCGAATGCGCAAACAGCCGTTTGCCGGCGCGCCGGGCATGCAGTGCATTTAGAGGAACCAGAATGGTTTCAACAAACCGTTTTGCAGTTTATTCAAACCGCTGTATATATTTAAATGCGGCATCGAAATAATCATTTGTTTCTGCGCTGAAGGGCGCTAACGCATAAGTACATACGCGCATGCGCGTACTTAAATAATAAGAATAGAGAGAACACAAAATATGGTTACATGGACTAGCGTAAAAAAATACAAAGATATTCTTTTTGAAAAAAGCGGCGGAATCGGTAAAATTACAATAAATCGTCCCGAGGTTCGCAATGCGTTTCGGCCAACAACTCTAAAAGAAATGATCGAAGCGTTTACCATCTGCCGGGAAGATCCCGAAATTGGTGTGGTCATTTTAACCGGCGCCGGCGATTTAGCGTTCTGCTCCGGCGGTGACCAAAAAATTCGCGGCCATGGCGGCTATGTTGGTGAAGATGGCGTGCCGCGTTTAAATGCTTTAGATTTGCAGCAAGTTATCAAATATTTGCCGAAACCGGTCATCGCCATGGTTGCAGGATACGCCATCGGCGGCGGCCATGTGCTGCACATGCTGTGCGATTTAACTATTGCAGCCGATAACGCTAAGTTCGGCCAAACCGGTCCCAAAGTTGGCAGTTTCGACGCCGGATGGGGCGCTACATATATGGCAAGAATTGTCGGCCATAAAAAAGCCCGCGAAATTTGGTATTTGTGCCGGCAATATAACGCTCAAGAAGCATTGGATATGGGCTTAATCAATAAAGTTGTTCCGCTGGCGCAATTAGAGGAAGAAACGGTAGCTTGGGCAAATGAAATTTTAGAGAAAAGCCCGATTGCCCTGCGCTTTTTAAAAGCTGCGTTCAACGCCGATACCGATGGACTTGCCGGATTGCAGCAGCTGGCCGGAGACGCTACCATGCTGTATTACATGACGGAAGAGGGGCGCGAAGGCCGCAACGCATTTGTTGAAAAACGTAAACCCGATTTCTCCAAATTTCCGCGGTTGCCATAAAGGAACACGCACATGAGAACAATTGCTTCGGTAAGCGCATACGCATATGCTCTGCCGGTATCCGCCGGAAACCAAACCGGCCATGGAACGGTTCGCGCGCGCGAAGGCGCTATTTTCATTCTGACAATGGATAATGGGACACAAGGCGCCGGCGAAATGGTGGCGTTACCGGAATTTGCCGGAGATAGCGCTGCGGATTTGATGAAAAATTTCGCCAAAATTAAGCCGTTGCTGTGCGGGCAAACCCTGCCGGAGCTTTTGGATTTATTGCATGGCGCAAACGCCGCCGCGGCGTATG
Organism: Chloroflexota bacterium; assembly: GCA_021778805.1. GTDB lineage: Bacteria > Chloroflexota > Ktedonobacteria > Ktedonobacterales > JACDGC01 > JAJYBV01. The sequence continues at coordinate 6,240 of JAJYBV010000091.1, forward strand.
CTCCTCAACTGCGTTTTGGCTTAGAAACCGCAGCGTTAGACGCATTGGGTAAACTGGAAAACTGCTCTGTTTGTAATCTTTTAACAGATTTAGATCAAACCTCCGGAACGAAGCAGCAGATAAACTGCGTTATTGCCGACGCCGCAACGGATATGGCAGCGGCAAAAGCCCAGCGCTGCGCTGCAGCGGGTTACTCCGTTTTTAAATTAAAAATGGGTTTGTCGCAAAACGTAACAGAAGAAATCGATCGAATTCGAGCCGTTTCTGCCGTTTTACCCAATAACTCCGCTTTGCGGCTGGATCCCAATGAACAATGGTCATTGGCAGCAGCGCAAGAAATTTTGAACGCCTGCGCGCAATGGCCTATTGAATACTGTGAACAGCCGCTGAGCCGATTTGCCGGCGCAGAGATCGCAAAACTGCAAACAACAACACACATCCCCATTGCGCTTGATGAAGCGGTTTGTTCACCGGAACAGGCGTTTGAAGTAATCGCAAACCATACGGCGCAAATTCTTATTTTAAAACCGGCGCTGCTCGGCAGTTTATTTACCGCCAAGCAAATCATCCAGGCAGCCAATCGATCCAGCATACGGTGTGTCGTTACCAGCCCTTATGAAAGCGGAATCGGCACAGCCGCAGATTTAGCCCTTGCCTGCGCTTCACCTGAAATTATCCACGCCTGTGGGCTGGCAGGGCTGGATTTGCTGGCAGATGATTTGATTCTTACTCCTTTGCATATTGCAGCAGGAGTTATGTATTTGCCATTTGGCGCAGGGTTAGGGGTTAACCCAGATATCGCTAGTTTAGAGCGCTTTTCTACTCAATTTCATTGCGCCGGCGCAGAGGCAGGATATGTCTGATATAGTACCCCATATGCTTATTCGCAGCGCCGAGCAGCGCCCAAATAAAACCGCCATCGTTTTCCAATCGCGCGAAATAACATTTGCCGAACTGCGAAAATACGCTGAAAAAACAGCACAAAAACTCGCGGCGGCCGGCGCCGGCCAAAATATACATGTGGCAGTTTTAGCGCAAAACAGCGCTTCCTACGCCATCATCACGCATGCGCTTTCTTTGCTGCGATCCGTTCTGACGCCGCTGAATACACGCTTATCACGCGAAGAATGCTTATGGCAGCTGCGCGACTGCGAAGCAACTATTTTGATTTGTGATGAAATATTTGCCGAAACCGGTAAATTTCTGGCAGAGCAATTACCGGATGTTCGGATCCTATACATGTCTGGCGCACAGGCCGAAGCAGATTTATTTGCGGAGCTGCCGGAAGCAGCGGTTGAATTGTTCACAGAATATGACTCCGAAGCGATCCAGGCAATAATGTACACATCCGGATCATCCGGCAAACCCAAAGGCGCACTCATCACATATGGCATGCACTGGTGGAACGCTGCGGCATCGGCGCTGAATATTGGCGTATATCCGGATGACGCCTGGCTGGCAAATCTGCCGTTTTTTCATATTGGCGGGTTATCTATTCTTATGCGCAGTGTTATATATGGCATGCGCGTCATAATCCATGAAAAATTTGATCCCGATGCCGCAAACAATGCAGTTGCTGAGGATCGCGCAACGATAATTTCCGTGGTAGCGATAACGTTGCGCAAGATGCTGAATGCGCTGCCGGAAAATAGCAATTTCCCTCCTTGGCTGCGAGTTGTGTTAGTTGGCGGCGGTCCGGTTCCGGAAACCTTGTTGCAGGAATGTTTGCGGCGTGGCGCGCCGGTATGCCAAACATATGGTTTAACCGAATCGTGCTCGCAGGCGGTAACACTTGCGCCGCAAGACGCTTTGCGCAAAATCGGCTCAGCCGGCAGACCGCTGCCCGCAGTGCAATTAAAAATTTTGCAAAACGGCAAAGAAACTGCGCCGGGCAAAGCCGGTGAAATATTTTTAAAAGGACCAACAATCACCAAAGGCTATTATCACTTGGAAGATTTAAATGCGTCTGTATTTCAAAACGGATGGTTTGGCACAGGGGATATCGGTTCGCGCGATGATGAAGGCTATATCTACATTCACGATCGCCGCGCTGACCTCATTATTTCGGGTGGGGAAAATATCTATCCTGCAGAAATTGAGGCGGCGCTTTTAAGTCACCCAGACGTTGCAGACGCCGGAGTATGCGGCATTGATGACGAAGAATGGGGTAAAGTTCCCGCGGCATTCATAAAACTGCGCGAAGGGGCTATACTGACGGCTACGGAATTACAAGATTATGCGGCTCAGCGGCTGGCAAAATTTAAATGTCCGCGCAAAATTATATTTACGGATGAGGTGCCGCGCAACGCTGCAGGAAAATTACTGCGAAGACGCCTTACCGAACTGCTGCCTCCATAAGAAACACTAGTGAAATCCGCTTGGACACAGCGCAGGGACTAAAACAGCAGCGGCTTTATGGGCTTCTTGTAAATAGCCATACAGCGATTCGTTTTGCTGTTGAAAGTTATGATATACTCAAAATAGTTATGCAATGGCATGGTTTAGATAGGAGCGGAACTTTCTGACGCAAAAAGAACCGCAAGACGCTTTAGAGCTGATTGCGCAATTAGTAAAAGGCGATGAAACTGCAATTGGGCCGCTTTATGATATTTTTGGCGTTCGGGTATATGCGTTAGCGTATAAAATTACCCGCGATCACGAAACGGCAGAAGAAGTAACGCAAGAAGTTTTTGTTCGTGTTTGGCGCAGCGCAGCGTCATTTCAGCAAGAAAAGGCAAATCCCCAAACATGGATATTGCGCATTGCCCATAATTTAGCGTTGAATGAAGTGCGAAAACGGCAAAGCAGGCCGGTTAGCGCACAACTTGACGTTTCTGTTACCGAAAATTTGCAGCCCGATACCAGCGACGAAGTTAACCCGGAAATTTCCGCACTGAACGACGAACAAGCGCAATTAGTGCGCCGCGCTATGGCCGTATTAAATGAGCAGCAAAAACAAACGATTGAATTGGCGTATTTCAGCGGGATGTCTCATTCAGAGATTGCGGCAGCGTTGGGAGATCCAATTGGCACAATTAAGAGTAGAATACGGTTAGGAATGCAAAAAATGCGGCAATTTTTGATTGAAGAAGGCACTATAACTTCTGCTGCAAGCGAAAGTGAATCAGATTGCGGCGTTTAAGCGCGCAAAAAAATTCTGTAATTTTTGAAGAATGGGGGGTGTCAGTACTATTGCAGCCACAACATGTTCAAGATGAACTGGGATCTTACGTTTTAGGCGCATTAGAGCCAGATGAAGCGGAAAAAGTAGAAAATCATCTTAATATATGTAATCCATGCAAAAACGCTATGTTGGATTATCAACGCACCGCAGATATTTTGCTGTTTACCCCATCGCCGGTTACAGTAGATACATCGTTGCGGGCAAAAGTGCTTTCGCGCGTTGCTCACGAATCCAGCGGCAATAGTTTTGCAAGTAAACAGCATACGCCACTCAGCGCGCTGCTGGATAGAGTTAAAAGCTTTTTAGGCAAAGCGCCAAAGCCATTACCGGAAAAAGACCACATTACAGCCGCTATTATGGAAATATTATGCAATCCTGCTTGCCGTATTTGGGATATTCAGGGAACTTCTGCATACCCCAGCGCTGCCGCACGGTTTATCGGGTCCCCGGATCAAAAAATCGGGGCGTTAATCAGCCACGGGCTTGCTGAGACAAATGATCGTATGCGCTACCAAATTTGGTTATACACCGACTCCGACCATCTCGAAGCCGGCCCTGTATTTGCTTTTCCGCACGGTGGTTTTGGCGCAGTAATTCTTACAGCAAGCAAGCCAATAAGCAGCTATCAAACAGTAGCAGTTACGCTAGAGCCTGCAACCGGAAGCAAAACTCCCACAGGAGAAATTATGCTCGAAGGCAGCATATAACTATAAGGAATGCTCATGGCGCATGGATTTACCGGAATTGCAGCCATGCGTCATTTGTTTAAAAATAACCGAAATAAATTCGGCGTATTTTTACGCAAAATCCAGCCCAACGCGCCGAGCGCCGCAAACAATTCCAGCATACCAACCGTATAAGATGGCTGTGCGCTGCTTGTCATGGCAAACACGCCGTTATGGGTTGAAGCCCCTATGGTGAACAATCCGACACCAATCCACGCCGGCAAGGTAGCTAATACCAAGGCAGTTTCCCAACGCTGGCATAAAAAGCCGATGAGCGCAGGAGTGATGTAATATATTGCCGCAATCAACGGAACAATTGCCGTAGGAAACGGGCCATCTGTAGAAGACCAGCCCAACTTAGCCGCATACGTTTGCGGCAAAAGCGACATTAGAACCAATATTGTTTGCAGCCCGGTTAATGCAATGGCAGCAATAAACCGTCCGACAAAAAAATTTTTCGATGATTTTTTTTTGCTTAATTCCTGTTTTCCTGTTTCATCCAACATAGTCATTGTCGCGACACGTTGAGTTACTTGGTGAGAAATTTCGCTTTTCTGTTCACCATCTTCTAAAATCGTATTTTCAGTACGTTGTAGTTTTGACTGACTCATAAATAATCCTTTGATACCATATACAAGGAACTTTCAAGAATTCAAAATAAGCGCACAATCTATTGAAATGTGCCGAGAATCTATGGGCAGGCTGGTTTTCATTGGCAATTGCTCATTTTACAGAACAGTTGAAAGTCCCGGTTAGAAAACTTCTATTGAGAAAATCCCATAATAAAAAAATTGTATCAAACTTGCCCATACATGTATAGACACATATGACTTAAATTTGGGGACAAAAAGTCATGTATATTGGACTGATAATTAGTGCATTAGCATTTGTAACTACTCAGGTTTAAAACTAGGGGGGATTCGGAAGGGGCGAATGCCCCCTTGCGCGGGGTTTGGGGCGCCTCCCAAAACATCTTTTATTATCAATATTCTCCCAAGAAAAATATTGGTTGCCGGGCAGCAAGGGCGACCGCAAGGGTCGCCCCTACCGGATTGCATGACCTCATGTGTGACCGGGCGGTGTTTGTTTTAATATCGCAATTCATATAAAATAATGAGTATTACGCACGCCATCTCGGGTGGATGAGGTGAGGAAACAAGCCACATGATTCATCATGTGGTGTTCGTTTTGTGGCCCGATCGCGCACAAATCTTGTTATGGGCAAATGATTTTTGCGCGCGGAACACCGGGGATTCGGAAGGAGCAGTAGCCCCTTGCGCGGGGTTTGGGGCGCCTCCCAAATTATTATTATACACATACGCCGCGCGGAACACCGGGGATTCGGAAGGGGCGATAGCCCCTTGCGCGGGGTTTGGGGCGCCTCCCAAAATATCTTTTTATTTTAGGAGGAAAATATTGGTTGCCGGGCAGCAAGGGAAACATTTGCAGTTGCCGTACTAAAGAATTTACCCAAATAGGACAACACTTACGCGCTGTCTTCTTCAGAATCCATTTCCTGCTTCTTTGAGACAGCCACAAGTGCAAGCACTCGGGGACTTACCATCTCTCCACAGGCGTCCATTTCCGCTGTACTAGCGGTATAGAGCCACTTCAAATTCAAAGCGGCGTTGCGATCTCGATCCAGGACCAACCCACACTGTTCACACACATAGGTTCTGACCGAGAGATCCAGGTGCTTGGTTGGCATGGTATGGCACCC
>JAJYBV010000018.1 GCA_021778805.1 Chloroflexota bacterium
CGGAGATTCCAAGCCGACCCCTAAAGTTTGCAGATAGCGGGCCAGCTGGTTAGAGCGGCGGTCGAGTTCTGCGTAGGAAAGGCAAGCGTCTGCCGTTACAAGAGCAATGGCGTCGGGAGTCTGGGCTGCAACATCGGCAAACAGCGCAGGGATGGACGCATGGCGCGGGTAGGTAGTTTGGGTGGCGTTCCATTCCCGAATAATTTTCTGCTCTTCTGCTTTAGTTAAAAGCGGTAATTCGGTGATTTTTTGATTTGGGTTGATTGTTATACCTTGCAACAGAATTTGCCAGTGCGATAGCAGACGATCGATTGTTTGCGCTTGAAATAAATCTGTGCAATATTCTGCCCAAATATAAAGATTACTGCCGGTTTCAGTTACTGTGATTGATAAATCAAATTTTGCAGTATCATTGTCTGCTTCTATGCCGCTAACAACAACATCGCCTAAGCGCTCTGTTTCTTCGGAATCATGCTGCAGCGCAAAAAGGATTTGAAACAGAGGTGTATAGCTAAGGTTGCGTTCCAAATGCAGCGCATCAACCAATTTTTCAAATGGAATATCCTGATGACTATAAGCGTCTAAACAAGTTTCACGCACTTGCTGAAGCAATCTGGAAAAAGCAGGATTGCCGTCAAGATGAGATCTGATAGCTAATGTGTTGACAAAAAAGCCGATTAAATGTTCTGTTTCACTTTGCTGCCGACCGGCAACCGGCGTGCCGATTACTATATCATCTTGTCCGGTATAGCGCGCTATTAGCGTTTGAAATGACGCCAACAGCAGCATAAACAGCGTGACGCCTTCTTGTTTGCTGATTGCGCGCAATTGCCGGCTTAAATCAGAGTTTAACTTGATTGAATGATGTGCGCCGCGATAGCTCATTTGCGCAGGTCTGGCAAAATCAGAGGGAAGTGAAAGCGCCGCCGGCGCGCTGGCTAATTGGCTACTCCAATAAGCTAATTGCTCATCAAGCGCAGATCCCTGAAACCATTCCCGTTGCCATAAAGCATAATCTGCATATTGAATCGGCAGTTCCGGCAGATTAGGCGATTTACCTTGAGTATAGGCTTGATAAAAACTATCCAATTCTTTATAGAGAATTGCGGCTGACCAGCCATCGGAAATAATATGATGCTGAGTAAGGGAAAGCACATGTTGTTCTGCGCTCAGCCGCAATAATACGGTACGCAGCAGCGGGCCGCGCTGCAAATCAAATGAATATTGCGCTTCTTTGGCAAGCAGCGCGTGTAAAATTTGTTGTTTCTCGGATTCATCAGCAATTGCGGAAAGATCAACAATTGGCATTGGGCAGCTAATGGAATCGGAGATATATTGCGCCGGCTGGCCGTCAACCATGTTAAATGTTGTGCGCAGCGGCTCATGGCGTTTGATAAGCGCTTGAATGCTATATTCCAATGCCGCAATATTCAGTTTACCTTCAAGAAAAATAGCGCCTGGAATGTTATATACTGCGCCATTTTCCTCTAATTGGCGCAGAAACCATAATCGCTGTTGAGCAAATGAAAGTGGCATTGGCCCTGTATGCGGAATGGAATGAATGGGTGGTGGCCGGTTAGCGCTGAGGCGCAATGTATCTATATATTCAGCTTGGGCTGCAATAGTTGGAGTGTCATAAATAGCGCGTACAGGTATCTCAACCTGAAACATGTCGCGAATACGCGCAACAACTTGAGTGGCCTGTAAAGAGTGTCCGCCCATCCGGAAAAAGTCATCAGTGCGGGAAATTTGCTCACATCGCAGAACAGTTTCCCAAATAGCTGCGAGCTGTTTTTCAGTATTCGTTTTAAGTTCAACATGTTCATGTGAATGAACCGATTGCACAGTAAGCATGCTAAGAAGAGCTTTTCGGTCAATTTTACCGCCGGGTGTGCGCGGCAATATTTGCAACGTAATCATCGCAGCGGGAACCATATAGGAAGGAAGGTGAACTTCCAAATATCTTTGTAATCGTTTAGTGATCGCAGAAGTTTTTCGCGCTGTAACAATAAACGCGGCTAGTTTAGTGATTTTTTGCGCAGCGTCGGCGCTCGATTGTTCTTCTGCTGCCAGCACAACAACTTCGCGCACACCGGGATAACTGCGAATTGCGGTTTCAATTTCGCCAAGTTCTATACGGAATCCACGGATTTTTACTTGTGAATCGGCTCGGCCTAAAAACTCCAGTAAACCGTTTGGTAATGTGCGGGCTAAGTCTCCGGTGCGGTACATGCGCGCTCCGGGTTCATCGTGCTCAAAAGGATCGGGAAGAAAGCGTTCGGCTGTTAAATCTGACCGGCCAAAATAACCACGCGCTAATCCTGGGCCGCCAAGGTATAATTCTCCCGGAACATATGTTGGCGCCGGTCGCAAACTGCTATCCAGCACATATTGACGAGTATTATCCAGCGGCCGCCCGATGGGAATAGAGGTATACTGACGCCAATCTTGATTGCCCCTCGGCCCATATGTCATGGCAATGAGTGTTGTTTCCGTTAAGCCATATACATTGCACCAAGCGGATTGATTTTCCGGGAGCCGCTCCCAAACGTCAAGCATTGCCGGGGATGAACTTTCACTGCCCAGCACAACCAAACGCAGCCAGGAAGGGGTAGCGGCGTGTGAGTATGAAAGCTCCGCAACCCATTCGTGCCAATAAGACGGCGGAAGATCCAGCACAGTGAGGTATTGTTCTTGCATGATTCGTGAAATATTTGCCAGTGATGGAACGCCCTCTTCCGGCAGGAAAACAAGGGTAGCGCCGCTTACCCAAGTTGGAAAAATCTCTTCCAGCGAAACATCAAAACTGAAAGAAACAAATTGGAGTAACCGATCTTTAGCGCTAAGCTCGTACCGTGCGGCCACCGATAATATGCGGTCTGCCAAAGCGCGGTGCGGCACAACAACACCTTTTGGCGCGCCTGTTGAACCTGATGTATGGATTATATAAGCAGTTTGTTCGGGCAAGGGAGTATATTCCAAAGAAGTATCAGGAATCTGCGCTAATGCAGATTGTGCCTCATCAATACAAATTATTTTTGCCGGCATTGATTGAAAAATATGGCGCAGCTGTGTTTGGGTAAGTATCAACGCAGTTTGGGTATGATTTAGCATATAAGCAATGCGGTCAGCGGGACTTGAAGGATCGATGGGCATATACGCCGCGCCGGATTTTAAAATTCCCAGCAGCGCAACAGCTACATCTGGGGAGCGTTCCATGCAAAATCCCACGCGGTCTTCCGGCTGAATGTGTAAACGCAGTAGATAACGGGCTAATTGATTCGCGCGCCTATCCAATTCGGCAAAAGAAATATTTTCATCGCGCCATACCAATGCGATAGCATCGGGAGTTTGCTGCGCCTGCCGTTCGAATAATTGAGGCACATTGCCCAAATAAGGTGTTTTTGATTTAGGCGCTTGCCACATTTGCAGCAGCAGTTGTTCTTCATCGTGTGGTATTAAAGGAATGGCGCTTACTGTGGAGTTGGAATTTTCAGAAACAAATTCAAGCAAAGTTTGTAACCGGCTGGCAAATTGCTCAATCATTTCCGAGGAAAAAAGATCGGTATTATATAAAATATCACCGGTAATTGCTCCGGGATTATCCCAAATGCCCATTTCAAGATCAAGTTTATTCATTAAAGGACCGGTTTTTAATGAAATTGATGTAATGCCTTGAAGCTCAATTGAAGAAATTGGCGCATTTTGCAAAACAAATAAAGTTTGAAAAAATGGATGCATTCCCGAACTTCTATCAGGATTTAATGTTTCAACAATCTGTTCAAATGGTATATCTTGGTGTTCATAGGCTTCTAAACAAACAGCGCGAACTCGCTGCATTGCCTGCCGGAAAGTAGGGTCCCCGGATAAATCTGTTCGAAGCGCCAACGTATTAATGAACAGTCCGATTAATGGCTCTAGTTCTGTGCGTTCTCTGCCGGCAATTGGTGAACCGACAATAATATCTGTTTGTCCGCTGTAGCGCATCAGCAGAACTTGAAATGCTGTTAAAAGCGTCATAAACAAGGTACAATTTTCTTGCTGCGCCAACGTTCGCACTTTTTGCGCAATTTCAGCGGAGATATTCAATGTGTAAGCGCCATGTTCTGATTTTTTTTGAATATGGCTGCGGTCGGTTAAAAATGCCATGGTTTGCTGCGCGTCATCTAATTGCCGCCGCCAATAATCCAAATGTTTAAGCCAAGCTTGGCTTTGTGACTGCTCATGCTGCCATTCAGCGTAGTCGATATATTGAATATCTAATTCTGCAAGCTGCGCCTGATGACCTGAGATATCAGCGTTATACAGCGTACAAAGTTCGTCCCAAAAAATATTAAGAGACCATTGATCGGCAATAATATGGTGCAGTGAAATCTTAAAGACATGTTCTTCCGGAGTTATTTGCAGCAAAAATCCCCTAATAAGCGGCCCGGCGCTTAAATCAAAAGGTAAATGCGTTTCATCATTAATAAATTGCCGTGTTAGTGTATTGCGTTCGTCTTCCTCTAAATCTGTAAGATCGATAACAGGCATGTTTATTTCCAACTGTTTAGCTAAACGCAGTCTAGGTTTTCCGCCTGCATTCACAAAACAAACACGCAACGCTTCATGGCGCTGAATAATTGTATTGATACTTTTTATAAGCGCTGTAATGTTTAAATTTCCCAATAATCTAAGAGAAATTTTAATGATATATGATGTATCATCTGGATTTAATTGGTCGATAAACCACAAGCGTTCTTGAGCAAAGGAAGTAAAAAATATATTTTCCTCCTCGGCAATCGCTGTATCTGCCGCTGTGGCGTGATAGGTTTGATTATAAGAATCTTGTGATGTCATAAATTTGCTGTTTCCTCTTGTATTGGGTTAAAAACTATAACGCATCCAAACATTTGGCTCTTCATATAACCCCGTGTTTTGCTCACAATCTATTTTAATTGGCGCTAATGCGCCGGGAACTTGATAAAAGCCACTGGTTGGAAATTGCATATTTGTCCATTCTTCCCATTGCAAGGCTGTTCCGGGAATAACCATAGATCGCGGCGCAATAGAAATTATTTCGGCGCCTGCGCGTGAATGAATGCGAATCCATGGGTCGAATGGCGCACCGTCATCTTGCTGCCATTGTAAATATTCTTGAATAGGCGTTTCCGGAAATTCACTTTTGCGGGAAGGACGGACCGGCAAAATAAGTGAAGAGAAACCATCGGTAATAGCTAACTCTTTCATCATGTTAACCATGTATTCGCTTAATCCTTTGCCCTGTATTTGCGGGGCCAATATTATTGATAGGCCGCAAAGCGCATTGACCAGTTTCCCTTCTTCGTAATCTCGAAAACCTTGTTCCAGCGCGGTATCCCATCCATCGGGTAAGCCAGCTGCAGAGCCATCCCATAATAGTGGAATAGCGTGTCCGGATGCAATGAGGGTTTCATCTTCATCGCATAACAGAAATTGATATTCCGCGAAAGTTGCAAATAACTCACCCCAATAACGTTTAGCTGCCGGATCTTCCTGAAAAAATCTGGGCCAACCCAACTCATGTAAATGCGGAATCTGCGATTCCAGCTTGGGGCGTTCAGCCAGTGTTACAATCTGTTTGAACATGGTTTAGCGCAGTACATCCTTTCGCGAATTAAGATAAATTTTGCTGCCCAAAAGCTCTACCCGTGCTTGCTTTTGGCAGCAAAGCAGGTTAGGAAACCAGTGTTTTATAAGTAAAATTTAGATCGAACGGCGGGCGCTTCGCGTAATAGGCGCGATTTTTGCTTCTGCAGGCTGTTCTTTGATTGCAACAACCGCTGCCGCAAACGTTGCGACTGTTGGCGCTTCAAACAGCGTTCGCAGCGGAACCTCAACGCGCAGCACATCGCGCACGCGAGAGATCATCTGTGTAGCCAGCAACGAATGACCTCCTAACTCAAAAAAGTTATCTTCTGCTCCTACTTGCGAAATACCCAGCAGTTCTGCCCAAATTTCTGCCAGCGCAATTTCCTCAGGTGTGCGCGGCGCGATGTAGGAACGTTCTAATGAGAATGCTCCTTCCGGCGCAGGCAGAGCCTTTCTATCTACTTTGCCGTTAGGTGTCAGCGGAAAATTTTCCAGTGTAACAAAAGCGGCAGGAATCATATATCCTGGCAACTGGGTTTGCAGGAAAGCGCGAAGATTGGCTGCAGAAACTTCTGCGCCGTTTGTGGCGATATACGCCGTGATACGCTGATCCCCTAGAGTATCTTCGCGCACGATGACAACTGCTTGCTTTACTTCGGGCAATTTTTCCAGAGTAGCCTCAATTTCGCCTAATTCGATTCGGAAACCGCGCACTTTTACCTGCGTATCCAGTCTCCCGAGGTACTCAATAGAGCCATCGCGCCGAAAGCGCGCTGCGTCTCCTGTGCGATATATTCTTGCGTTTGGCGCTGTTGAAAATGGATTGGAAATAAAGCGTTCACTGGTTAGATCAGGGCGGTTTCGGTATCCGCGCGCTAAACCCAATCCGCCAATGTAAATTTCTCCGGTGGCTCCGATCGGCGCAAGTTGCAAATTGCTGTCTAGGATATAGATTTGTGTATTGTCGATTGGTTTACCGATAGCAATAGTGCTTTCAGTCGAGGTAACCCGATGGATTGCAGACCAGATAGTTGTTTCTGTTGGGCCATACATATTCCAAAGTTCACCGCAGCGTTGCAACAAGGAGTGCGCTAAATCTTGCGGCAGCGCTTCTCCGCCGCACAAGATTTTTAAGCGTGGGTTTCCTTGCCATCCGGAGTCAATCAGGCTGCGCCAAGTTGCCGGCGTTGCCTGCATGAATGTGACACCGGATGAGGAAATGCACTCTGACAATTGCCGCGCGTCCAAAGCGGTTTCGCGGCTGACTAATACCATGCGTAATCCTAAAGTTAACGGCAGGTAAATTTCCAGTCCGGCAATATCGAATGAAATACTTGTCAGCGCTAATCCGGTGTCTTCTTCAGTCATTCCAGGTTCTTTGCGCATAGACGCCAGAAAATTTACCAATGCCCCATGTGAAATTTGGACACCTTTGGGAACGCCTGTAGAACCGGAAGTGTAGATGATATACGCTAAGCTGCTTAATGCGCTTTGATTTTCCAGCGGTGCAACATCTTCCAGGGCGATTTTTTCCCAATCGGTGTTTACATCAATACGCGCTCCGGTAAAAGAGGGAATACTTGAATTAGTAGTTGTGTCGGTAACTAAAACCTGAAGTTTGGCGTCTTCCGCCATAAATTGCAGCCGCTCTGCGGGATAATCTGGATCCAACGGCACATACGCGCCGCCGGCCTTTAAAATACCCAGCATGGCAACTATCATATCAATAGATCGATTGACGCACAGCCCCACCGGCAGATCTGCCGCAACACCAAAGCGCTGCAAATAGCGGGCAAATTGATTTGCTCGCTGCTCTAAATTTTTATAAGTCAGTGTTATTCCGCTGAATTCCAGCGCAATTGCTGCGGGATTTTTTTGTGCTTGTGCGGCGATGATCTGGTGCACGCAAGTTTGTGGCGCTGCAACAGAAGTGTTATTCCAATCAACCAATAATTTTTGCTGTTCTTCTTCGCTTAACATCGGCAGAGCGCTTATATTTTGTTCGGGATTAGCAACAATTCCTTGCAATAATGTAATAAAATTCTGTTTCATGCGAAGAATAGTTTCAGTATCGAATAAATCGGTGTTGTAGCTAAGAAAGCACTTAAGAACGGAATCTTCTTTCCAGCAGGAAAGTGAAAAATCAAATTTTTCGTGAGAGCTTTCGCTTTTAATATCACTAAGTTTCAGCGAACCCATTTCAATTTCTTGATCTGGTGTATTTTGGTAGGTAAACATTACTTGAAACAATGGGTTATAACTTAAACTTCTTTCCGGTTGAAGTTCTTCCACTAGCTTTTCAAAAGGGACATTTTGGTGAGCAAAAGCATTTAAAGAAGTTTCACGTACACGTTTTAATGCTTCTATATATGTTGGATTACCGGAAATATTTGCGCGCATAACAATAGTGTTGGCAAAAAAACCAAGAATTTGTTCAAGTTCTATTCTAGTTCGCCCTGCAATTGGTGAACCAATAACAAAATCTTTTTGTCCGCAGTATCGGCTGAGGAATATTTCAAAAGCGGTCAGCATTGTCATATACATGGTCGCTTGTTGTTTGCGAGTAAGTGTTTCCAATTCCTCGGTTAATTCGCGCGAAAGATTAAGCTCGATACTCGTTCCACGAAACGTTTGCGCTGCAGGTCTTGGATGATCCAGTGGTAATTCGATTAATTTTGGCGCGCCAGCAAGGCTCTGTTTCCAAAACGCCATTTCTTGCGCCAGCGCATCACCTTGCAGCCATTCTTTTTGCCAAGCAGCAAAATCGGCGTATTGAATGCTTAATTCTGGGAGGTTAGCTTGCTGATGTTCAATTGTTGCTGTATAGATCTGATTGAGTTCTTTAAAAAATAGCCCGGCAGACCACCCATCGAAAATGATGTGATGAAACGCAAAAAACAAACCGAAATCATCTGCGTCAAGTTGAATAATCCGCACTCGCGTTAGAGGTCCCTTTGATATATCAAAAGGCATATTTATCTCTTCTTCCAGCAACTGTGATAAAACAGCGTCGCGGTTTTGCGGTAGTGTTCCGGTTCGAACTTCAATATTCAGGGGTATTTGTAATTTTTCATAGATCATTTGAATTGGGTGGCCACTTTCGGAGCCAAAAATGGTGCGCAATGTTTCATGACGCGAAATAAGCGTATTAATGCTGTTTTGCAACGCACCAATGGATAATTTTCCTGTTGCGCGCATAGCAATTGTAATATTATATAGGGAACTATTTGGCTCAAATTGATCAAGAAACCACAAACGCTCCTGGGCAAAGGAGGTTGGAGCAACGTATGTTTCACCGCTGATCTCTAATGGCTGCAATTCAACAAATTCTACTGATTCAAAAGCTGTCATTGCATAAGATCCTTTCCGCTCAACAATTGTGCGCTGATAGTTCCACCGCAGAAGCGACCAAGTCGGTCGGCAAGTTCATTGGTAAGTTTCATCAAATGATCTGTGGGAATATCAAGAGATGGCGCTTCACAAAAAAGCGCAATGGATTGAGAATCCTGGGTAATTTTAGCGGCGTCGCAGTCGCGGTAGTTCCAGCGGCGGGTAAGAATTTTTTCCGAATCAGCATAAATTACTTCACCGGCGTAGGTTTTTTCTTCGGTTGTAGATCCGATGGCAAAGAAAGGTTCATTGCCGGGTGAAAAGCGCAGAGTGATATCCCCGTTAACATGATCTAAATCATAACCGCCGATTGGCAAATAATATTCCATTTCAATAGCTAGATAGATATCGACCACTGCAGAAATGGGAGCGATAGAATCTCCCCGCAAAATTCTGCGGAGCAGTGCTTCAGCAGTTGGCCGGTAATCACTGGGTTTAGATCCAAAACTTTTATAAATGTTGCGCCATGCGGCAATATAAGGATGTTTCGGCAGCGTTTCAGGAGTTAAACACTGCCTTAAGGATTCTGCAGCGGACTGTGTAAGCTGAGCAATTTCAGGTTGTGAATGCATGTTGTTTATCCCTTGTCCAGTAATCACGCCGATTCGCAGGTGGGGATATTTTGTGAATAAATCTTGAGATACAGCGAGTTTCACTTTGCTTACCCTTTCGTTGGTTCCTGCTTGAGCAAAGCAGGCTAATGACGCCAAATGACTGATGTATTCGGCAGAATTCTGACCTTCCGAGGGCGCATCCCTGCGTCACGGAACGTCGTAAACATACTGGCGGATTTTCTGCGATACATTTCAACGTTATACCTGATTTTGCAGGTATTTACTTTGTAAACGTCCCATTGCACAGATATTCTGTAATGAATTTCAGTAAAATTACCTAAATTACTCTTTTACTTGCGTTGCTTCTACGGCAGATTCAACAACAGAAGTGGTTTCTTCTTTTGTTTCAGCCGGCTCCACTACATTAAACATGGCGTACACTCCGCTCAGTATTGCCATTATACCTGCGGTTAAGAAGATGATATCTGTTGCGCCAAATTGTGTACCTGCCACGTTTACGTGAATATGCTGAAATGGTGTGCTGATAAGCGCGCCGACAGCCACAGTGCCAATTACATCTACAGTAGTGATAATAGCAACACGCACTGCTGTGCCACGCCCCATCATTTCTCGCGGAGTAACTCGCAAAATTAGCGGGCCGATTGCCACATTAAAAATGCCGGTAACCATGCCTAAGATTCCAATGATAAAAATTGCCGCAATGTAATTGGTAAGGCGGGAGTAGATGATTAAAAAAATACCATCTGCATATAAGCTTAGCCAGAAAACCCTCGCTTGGGTTAATTTGTTGACAATGGCTGGGCCAAACATAGAGCCAATTAATGCGCCGCCACCTAATGCTGTTACTAAAAATCCGAAATATGCTGCAGGAATATGTAAATTAGTAAACGCAAAAGCAACATTTAAGATGGGAATTGCTGCCGTGCCCAGCGTTTCAATTGCCATTGCAATAATCATGGTGCGCAGAATGCGCGAACCAAGGACAAATTGCAGCCCTTCACGAAATTCCGGCCAAAATTGTTTTTTCTGTCTTGATGAAGCGCCTGATTGTGAGTGTTCGGGAACAGCAACCGGTGGTGTGCGTATGGGAATAAGCAGGGCAAAGGAAACTATAAATGAAATGGCGTTAATAAGCAGCGCCCAGCGCGGACCAAAGCCGATAAACAATGGACTGCCAATGGCAGGACCAACCATAGTGCCAATGCTAACAAACACCAATACACGACTCATGGCTTTTGCAAAATGCCGTTCAGGCACTATGTCGCCAATTAACGGGAATCCTGCTTGGTTGTAGAATTGATCGACACTTATCAGCAAGAAATTGATAACGTAGATGATACCTAACTGCCAAAATATGGGTAATTGTCCGCCGGGTAAAAATGTGGTGACAACTAATACCCCAACTAATGCAGCTTGGATAATATCGGCTGTCATCATGGTAAGGCGTTTATTCCATCGATCGACATAAACGCCTGCAATTGGTCCGATAAATAATGGCGGTAAAGTGCTTGATAATGTTAAACCGGCAATTGCCAGCAGTGCCCATGGCTGGTTTTTGGCAAGATAAAGATAAATCCATAATGTAAGGGTAATGCCAAAACTGTAGTCCCCTAGCGCAGAGATGACATCACCAACCCATAACAGGGCAAAATTTCGATTTACCAAGAGTTTTTCTACAAGTGTTGGCCGCGAATCCGGCATTGAAGGCTCTATTGCAGTGTCACCCATGACAGCATATGTCCTTTCAATCAACCTATGGCTGGTATTGTTACTCAAAAATCTGGATAATTGCGATGCAATGATAACGCCGAGTTATGCTTGAACTACGAGATAGCCTGTACCTTGGCCGGTCGCCAAATCAATATTTGCAATGCAGCGAACGGGTACATAATCTAAAGTTAGTGTCCCTTCGATATGAACAGAGCCTTGGGGCACACTAAAATCAGCGCCGCTGAGGTTTGTTGCGGTTTTATCAACCCGAATACCCAAGTCGGTTCCGCCCCGCGTATCGGTAAATTTAATAAAAACATATCCAATTTCTTCAATTCGCTGCTGTAGCGCTGAAGCGTCCGGCGAAGGGCCACCCAAAATGACAGGGTGATTTCCTTGGGAAAGATTTGTTACTAATTGATTCATAACAGCCCATCCTCCATAGATGTTTTTGTTGTTCTGAATATTTGTAATCCAATTTGGATTATCTAAGGTTTAAAACTGTGTTCATTCGTTTGCGCTAGCCTCATTTTGCTGTGTATATGCGTACAGCAAATCTTCGGGAATGGTAAAATGCAGAGATTGCAAGCAAAATTCTCGCCATTGCGGGGTAACCTGTGTGAATATGAGAGTATTCTGATGAATCGGGCTGGTTGTTACAGTAAAGTTATCCCAAAGGTAAACAACACTTTCATTAGAAAGCTCTGTTTCGGAAGGAATTTGTTGGGATTCCCAATCCTGAAATTTTCGTACATCCTGTATATGATACGCTTTGCAATACTTTCGCATGGAGATATCCTCATTGAATTCCCATAGAAAATTAGAACATTGTAACTATATTTTAGCAGTAAACAATGTTAAAGGGATTGTAGCATACAACCAACTGACTTAGCAAGTGGTTTTTTTTCACAAAATTTGCGATATGTTATTAAGATTTAATAAAGTTAGGACTTATTTCTGGTTTCACTTTGTTTTTAGGGGGAAATATGGCGCAACAGACGCTGCATAATTTTGATTGATTTTCTATATTTTGCAGCGCCTGTTTTCCAGATTAGACTATGCCACACCTAACGCGATTAAACCCAATTGCGTGCTTATGCCAAATGTGTCGGTTGTTTCCATGTTGCTTAAAACGATGACGCTAATTTGTTCATCAGGGAAAAATCCATTTGACGACATAAATCCATCTATGCGCCCCCAATGATAGTTATAGCGATGCCCGGCTTGCTCTGCAATAAACCAGCCAAAACCATAGCCAAGATCTGTGCCTAAAGCGCACCCACCTGCCGGGCAGGGAATATGTACGGTGAACATACTGTTTAGCGCGGCGCTGGAAACAAGCTTACCGCTCATTAAAGCGCGATCCCAGATAAGCATATCGGTAACTGTGGAATACAATGCGCCGGCGGAAAAAAATTCCGACATATCGAGAAAAACCGGTTTGTTAGTGGGGGAAAGATATCCTGTTGCGTGTTCTGGTAAAGATGGGCTATTGCTATCATAGCCTGTATTGGTCATATGCAAAGGGGTAAAAATGATTTGCTGCAAAAAATCTGCATAAGACATTCCGGAAACTTTTTCGATTATATACCCCAGCAAAATATATCCGGAATTACTGTAACTCCAGCGAGATCCTGGAGGAAAATCGAGCGGCCGGGATTTGAAACGATCGATTAATGCTTCAACAGATACAGGCTGGCCGATAACTGAGGGAAAATCGGAGAAATCGGTATAATTGGGTATTCCTGAGCTATGTGTTAATAACTCTTCAAGTGTGATAGGTTCCCAGTCGGCAGGACAATTTGCGATATATTGGCAAAGGTGATCGGTTACATGCAGTTTGCCACGATCTTGCAGCATTAAAATTGCCATAGCCGTGAATTGTTTGGTGTTCGATCCGATGCGAAACCGAGTTTGCGGTGTGTTAGCAATATGTTGTTCGGCGTCCGCCCAGCCAAACCCTTGGCTAATTAAAATATCATTGCCTTTTGCCACCAAAACAGAGGCAGTGATATTTCCGTTTGCGTTTAATTGGTTGAGATAAGCAGTAATTTTTTGTGACAATATCATATCAGATGTATTTGATGAGATGGGTGTATTGGTTACGGGAACTGCAGTTGCGGTGGCTTTTACCGGCGTTGAAGCGCAAGCTGAGAAAACCGGTAAAACTGCAAGCAGCAAACCCACAAGATTTTTGGAAAAATTACCCATTATCAATCCTTTCTCTTCAGCGCGAAGATAGGCAGTATTTCTAAAATAAAAGGGTTGCGACTATGGAAAAGATCTGGAAAGAAGCTATACCACCAATGCGATTGAACTTTGGTGAAGCGCATGTATGGCTAACAAGTTCTGATTTCGCTCCAGTCCATATGGAATATTTAACACATGTATTGACAGAAAAAGAAAGAGAAAACGCCGGTCGCTTCCACTTTGAAATTGATCGGCGCAGGTATATTATTGCGCATTTTTTTTTACGATCACTGTTAGGCGCATATACAAACAATTTGCCTGAGCAGTTGGTTTTCAGCGCCGGACCATATGGAAAGCCATATTTACTTCAACATGCAGACAATCATACTCGCGAAAATTTTAAGTTATTTTTTAATTTATCTCATTCACATGACATGATCATTCTTGCTTTAACCCTTGAAGGCGAAATTGGCGCAGATATCGAATATATGCGGCCGATCGGTGATATTGATTCTATTGCGCAGCAATTTTTTTCTCCCGAAGAATACACAAATCTTGTATCGTTGCCGGAAGAACAAAAAATTGCCGCTTTTTATACCTGCTGGTCTCGCAAAGAGGCGGTTATTAAGGCCTCAGGGTTGGGTTTGGCTATGCCGCTGGATTCATTTTCGGTTTCTTTGCAGGCAAACACATCGCGCCAAACGGTTTGTGTGTTTACCGATGGCGCGCCGCAATCGCGGTGGAATGTATATTCATTGCCTCCTGTTCAGGATTATGCTGTGGCGCTAGCTTTGCGGAATAATATTTCAACAATTTCATGCTTTGTTTGGAAATCAATTTACTAACTAATACCAAAAAGTTTTTTTTCTTGGCATATTGACATGATTGGGTTTTGGTGAGTAAACTTGCAAATAGACGTTTGGCTGTTCATACGCTTAACAATATTTTGTTACGTGAGTTAGTACCTTTGCCATAAATTGCGGCGCAGAAATTTTAATAGGAAGAACAAAAACAGGGAAGACACTACAACTTTAGCTCTTTAAAAAACTTGAGTTGTATGGTGTGGCGCGCCAGTGTTAAACAGAACCGTAAACGTTTAAATTTGTTTTCAACTACTGAAGGTTGAATCTGCATAATTTTGGGAGGATAAAACATGAGCGAACTAGAAGATCTTTCTCAATACAAAGTTGTATTGAACCAAGAGGAGCAATATTCTATCTGGCCGGCAGATAAAGAAAACGCACTTGGGTGGAGCGATGAGGGTTTTCGCGGATCAAAACCTGATGTTTTAGCATACATCAAAGAACATTGGACGGATATGCGCCCCCGCAGTTTACGGATGCAAATGGATACCACCTTTCAATCGGCCATGGCTTCGGCTGACATTCAAACAAATGAGGCTGCTGTTGCTACCGTTACGAGACCGGATGTTATTGCATTGCCTGCAACAGCAGATACAGATGAAAACACTGGCGAAAAATTATCCAAACCTAATGCTGAAGTAGCAAATCAACCACAGAAACGCGGTTGGCTTTTCGGGTTATTTCGATCGCATTAACGGCGTATTAGGCATGGTTATCACCAAATTTGTGCGTTCAAAATTTAATTCAAATTAATGCAGCAATTGTATTGCGCTATTTTGGCGTACTCATTTTGCTGTGTTTCTCCCTATTTATTTTCTCGGCGCATTTTAATTTATTGGTTAAGGCATTATTTAACTGCTTAACCAGGATTTCGAGGTGTTTCCTATGAAAGAAGAGCATGACGCTGGGTATTTTGATTATACTAACCGGGCGTACCTGCCGGAGGCAGTAGAGGCAGCAGCGCAGAAAAACCCAAATGGGTTAGCGGTGGCTCAGGGAGGAAAGCATCTGACTTACGCCGAGTTGACGGCGCATGCAAAACGGCTGGCGCGCCGGCTGACGGAGCTGGGGGTTGGACCGGAAGTGGTAGTAGGGGTATGTTTCGAACGGTCGATTGAACTGGTTGTGGCGCTATTGGGAGTGTGGTACGCCGGAGGAGCATATGTGCCCATCGACCCGGAGTATCCGGTAGAGCGGCGGCAATATATGCTGCAAGATTCAGGAGCGAAAGCGCAAATAACGCGACCGGACCTGGCGGAAGCAACCGGTGTGGCAACTGTGCCGGCGCTGAGTATCGATTTGCAGGAAGAGACAGACCCGGCATATACCCTGGCAACGACAGTGGGAGAACAATTGGCGTATGTCATATACACATCGGGGTCAACGGGCAAGCCGAAGGGAGTGCAGATAACGCAAGCGAATGTACGCAATTTGGTGAGCTGGTATGGAGATCGGTTTGCGATCACGGAGGAAGCTCGGTGTTCGCAGTTTGTGGGGCCGAGCTTTGACGCAACGATCATGGAGATATGGCCATGTTTGGCAAACGGAGCGAGCTTGCATATTGTGGATGAAGACGCACGGCTGAGCGCCGAGAAGCTGCGTGATTGGCTGATAGCGCACGAGATCACACACAGCATGATCCCGACGGTGCAGGCGGAGCAGGTGATCCGGCTGGAGCAGTGGGAAGGGAGCCGGTTGCGGTATTTGTTAACAGGAGGGCAGGCGCTGCATGTATACCCGCGGGAAGGATTTCCGGCGCGGGTGGTCAACAACTATGGGCCGACTGAAACAACGGTGCTGGTAACATCCGGGGAAATACAGCACAGAGGAGCAGGAGCAGAGCCGGATATTGGGGAAGGGATAGCGAACACCCGGCTGTATATCTTAGATGAACAGAGCAATATGGTACCGGAAGGAGCGGTGGGAGAGCTGTATGTAGGAGGAGCGCAAGTTGGACGGGGATATTTGGGAAGAGAGGAATTGACGCGGGACAGGTTTGTGGCAGATAGATACAGTGAAGCTGCGGGAGCGCGGATGTATCGGACGGGGGATCTGTGCCGGAAGCGCGGGGATGGGAAGCTGGAATATGTGGGGCGAGCGGATGGCCAAGTGAAGCTGCGCGGTTATCGGATCGAGCCGGGAGAGATAGAGGCGGCGCTGCGGGAGCAGCAGGGAGTAAGCCAAGCATTAGTGCAGGTATGGAAGGATAGTGCGGGGGAAGAGCGGCTCGTGGCGTATTTGGCGCCGGAAAGCGGAGGGATAGAAGTAAAAGAATTGCGGGAGAAACTGCGGAAGCAATTGCCGGAATATATGGTACCGGCGGCGTATGTAGTGTTGGAGCGATTTCCGTTGACACCCAATGGGAAGATAGATACTCAAGCGCTGCCGGAGCCGGTGATAGAGCAGTGGGAAGTGGAAGGGTATGTAGCGGCGCGGACGCCGGAAGAAGCGCAATTGGCGGAGATATGGGAAGAAGCGTTGCATATAAAGCGAGTGGGGATAACGGATAATTTTTTTGCGCTAGGCGGGCATTCGCTGTTGGCGGCGCGGGTGCTGGCGCGCATGCAAACCGTTTTTGGCGTTGCTATTCCGTTGAAAACGCTATTTACAACACCAACTATTGTTGAATTAGTTCCACTGCTGTTAAGCGAATCTGCCCATAAAACTGGCAAAGCTATTGAGAAGATTTCAGAGCCTGATACTCCGTTACTGCTTTCATATGCGCAAGAGCGGATGTGGTTTTTTGAGCAATTGCAGCCAAATAATCCATTGTATACCATTGTTTTGGCGGTTCGTTTGCCCCGTACACTCAATATGACCATTTTACAGCGCAGCGTCGATCGCTTAATACTGCGACATGAAAGTTTGCGCACGACTTTTGTTAATACCCCAACCGGTCCTGTGCAAATTATCGCTGAACAATGCCCTGTCCTGATAAATGTGATTCAACTTCAATCTGTGGCGGAAACAGAACGTGAGCAAGTTATACAGCAATACGCCGAACAGGCCGCGCACTGCTCAATGAATTTGGAGCGCGGACCATTATTTTATATAACCGCTATTGCCGCACAAAATGAAACGGTTTTGCTGATAACACAACATCATATTATTTCAGATGGATGGTCTGTTGAGGTGATGCTTCAGGATTTGCTGATGATCTATGAAGCGTATATCTCTTCCAGTGATCCGATACTTCCGGAACTTCTTATTCAATACGCTGATTTTGCTGTGTGGCAACGCGGGCAATTTCAAGAAGCAGTGGCTGCGCAGCAAACCGCTTTTTGGCTTGAACAGCTTTCCGGTCTGCCGCAATTACTGCAGATTCCTGCTGATTTTTCCCGCCCGGCTGCACAAACTTTTCGCGGCAAACGGCACACGTTTATCATCGAGCAAACGGTGACGCAAAAACTTACTGCGCTGAGCCGCAACGAAGGTGTTACGCTTTTTATGACGCTGCTGAGCGCGTTTGAAATTTTATTGCAACGCTATACCCGCCAAGAAGAATTTATTGTCGGTACGGTTGTTGCCGGCCGGCAGCGACCTGAATTAGAAAGACTTATCGGTTTTTTTGTCAATACTCTTCCTTTACCGGCAAAACTTTCCGGTAATCCAAGTTTTACAGCCCTGCTGGAACGCACGAAACATATCGTGCTCGAAGCTTTTGCCAATCAGGATATTCCATTTGAACATATTGTTGAAGCAATGCAGCCGAAGCGAGATTTAAGTCATCATCCGTTGATTCAGGTGATGTTTGTTTTGCAAAATACTCGTTTGGGAACGCTGGAAGATGATCAAACGATGCAAGTTATCGAAGTTGAATCAGGATCCACACAGTTTGATTTTACCTTGGAAATAACCGAAACTGCGCATGAATTGCATGCGTCGTTTGTATATGCCTCAGATCTATTTTCGCCGGCTACTGTTCAGAATATGGCCAAGCGCTTTATATGCTTGCTGAGCAATATAGCAGAGACTCCACACCAGGCAATAAAAGATTTTTCATTGATCTCTCCTGAAGAATACCGGCGTATAATCGATCGCAATACGCTTTTCGAGACTGATTATAGCAACCGGGCGTACCTGCCGGAGGCAGTAGAGGCAGCAGCGCAGAAAAACCCAAATGGGTTAGCGGTGGCTCAGGGAGAAAAACAGCTGACCTATGCAGAGTTGACGGCGCACGCAAAACGGCTGGCGCGCCAGCTGACGGAGCTGGGGGTTGGACCGGAAGTGGTAGTAGGGGTATGTTTCGAACGGTCGATTGAACTGGTTGTGGCGCTATTGGGAGTGTGGTACGCCGGAGGAGCATATGTGCCCATCGACCCGGAGTATCCGGTAGAGCGGCGGCAATATATGCTGCAAGATTCAGGAGCGAAAGCGCAAATAACGCGACCGGACCTGGCGGAAGCAACCGGTGTGGCAACTGTGCCGGCGCTGAGTATCGATTTGCAGGAAGAGACAGACCCGGCATATACCCTGGCAACGACAGTGGGAGAACAATTGGCGTATGTCATATACACATCGGGGTCAACGGGCAAGCCGAAGGGAGTGCAGATAACGCAAGCGAATGTACGCAATTTGGTGAGCTGGTATGGAGATCGGTTTGCGATCACGGAGGAAGCTCGGTGTTCGCAGTTTGTGGGGCCGAGCTTTGACGCAACGATCATGGAGATATGGCCATGTTTGGCAAACGGAGCGAGCTTGCATATTGTGGATGAAGACGCACGGCTGAGCGCCGAGAAGCTGCGTGATTGGCTGATAGCGCACGAGATCACACACAGCATGATCCCGACGGTGCAGGCGGAGCAGGTGATCCGGCTGGAGCAGTGGGAAGGGAGCCGGTTGCGGTATTTGTTAACAGGAGGGCAGGCGCTGCATGTATACCCGCGGGAAGGATTTCCGGCGCGGGTGGTCAACAACTATGGGCCGACTGAAACAACGGTGCTGGTAACATCCGGGGAAATACAGCACAGAGGAGCAGGAGCAGAGCCGGATATTGGGGAAGGGATAGCGAACACCCGGCTGTATATCTTAGATGAACAGAGCAATATGGTACCGGAAGGAGCGGTGGGAGAGCTGTATGTAGGAGGAGCGCAAGTTGGACGGGGATATTTGGGAAGAGAGGAATTGACGCGGGACAGGTTTGTGGCAGATAGATACAGTGAAGCTGCGGGAGCGCGGATGTATCGGACGGGGGATCTGTGCCGGAAGCGCGGGGATGGGAAGCTGGAATATGTGGGGCGAGCGGATGGCCAAGTGAAGCTGCGCGGTTATCGGATCGAGCCGGGAGAGATAGAGGCGGCGCTGCGGGAGCAGCAGGGAGTAAGCCAAGCATTAGTGCAGGTATGGAAGGATAGTGCGGGGGAAGAGCGGCTCGTGGCGTATTTGGCGCCGGAAAGCGGAGGGATAGAAGTAAAAGAATTGCGGGAGAAACTGCGGAAGCAATTGCCGGAATATATGGTACCGGCGGCGTATGTAGTGTTGGAGCGATTTCCGTTGACACCCAATGGGAAGATAGATACTCAAGCGCTGCCGGAGCCGGTGATAGAGCAGTGGGAAGTGGAAGGGTATGTAGCGGCGCGGACACCGGAAGAAGCGCAATTGGCGGAGATATGGGAAGAAGCGCTGCATATAAAGCGAGTGGGGATAACGGATAATTTTTTTGCGCTGGGCGGGCATTCGTTGCTGGCGGCGCGGGTGCTGGCGCGCATGCAAACCGTTTTTGGCGTTGCGATTCCGTTGCGGGCAATTTTTCTTACACCTACAATTGCTGAATTGGCGGAGCTGCTCAATATACAATCTTCAGCGCAAGTTCGAAAATTGGAGCCTATTTCACACGTAGATCGCACTCATCCAATACCACTTTCCTCCGGACAGGAACGCTTGTGGTTTTTTGATCAACTGGATCCGGATAGCACATTGTATTATGTTCCCTATGCCGTGCGTGTTCAACGTCCGTTTCATAAAGAAATTCTGGTTGAAAGCCTGCGCTTTATAACACTGCGGCATGAAAGTTTGCGCACAACGTTTGCCAATACGCCAAACGGCCCTATACAAATCATTCATCCCGAACCACCGGATCCCGCGATCGCGGTATATGACGCCAGAGGTCTGCTAGAGGCTGAGCGGCAGTCGTTTTTAGAGGATCGCGCGCAATATGAGGCTGTGCAGCCGTTTCGATTAGAAAAAGGACCATTGCTTCGTTCGGCGGTTGTACTGTGGGATGCGGAGGAATTTTCACTGATCATAACTCAACACCATATCATTTGTGATGGGTGGTCGGTAGAAATATTGCTGCGGGAATGGCTGACAGCATATGAAGCAATATGCACTGGAAAACAGCCGGATATTCAGCCGCAAGATATGCATTATGCGGATTACGCAGTATGGCAAAAAGAATGGCAGAACGGAGAGGAATGCGCCCAACAAGTGGCTTTTTGGCGGGAACAATTGCAAGATATACCGGCAATATTAGATCTGCCGGTGGATTATCCCCGGCCGAGTATTCAAACCTATCGCGGCGCTCAGTATTCAAATATATTGGATTCTGCGATGATTGAGCAATTGCAGCAACTTAGTCTTCGCGCAAATGTAACATTATTTTCAGCTTTACTGGCCGCATTTGAAATATTGCTGCAGCGCTATACCAGACAAGACACTTTTATAGTGGGAACAGTTGTATCGGGGCGGACTCGGCCGGAACTGGAACATATGCTGGGATTTTTTGTGAATACCCTGCCATTGCCGGTTCATCTGGAAAACGATCCAACATTTGCGGAATTTTTAGCGCAAACACAGCAGCTGGTACTTGCGGCGCAAGAACATCAAGATGCGCCATTTGATATGTTAATTGAGGCGCTGCGGCCGGAACGAGACGCCAGCCATTCGCCGTTAGTTCAGGCGCTGTTTACCTTTCAGGAAAATCCTTTGCTTGCGCCTTGGGCAAACGCTGAGTTTATTTCGTGGCAAATGTATGCCGCTAAATTCGAGCTATCGGTGGATATTGCTCAATTTGCCGATGGTTTGCATATTACATTTGAGTATAATACCGATTTATTTGCAGCAGAGACAATCGAGCGCATGTTTGGGCATTTTTCGCAATTGCTGGTTGAAATTACTTCGCATCCGGCAAGTAAACTTTCTGATATTTCACTGCTCAACGCCGCTGAAGAATGGCGCCAACTTGTAGAATGGGCCGGGCCGGTAACTCCAATTCCGTATGCGACCCTTCATACACTTTTTGAAGAGCAAGTTGCGCGAACTCCGGATAAATTTGCTCTATTTGCCGCGGAAGGAAAGATGACATACTCTGAATTGAATATTTCTGCAAATCGGCTGGCGCATTATTTACGTTCACTTGGGGCCGGACCGGAAGTTATAATCGGCGTATGTTTAAATCGTACTCCGGAATTGCTTATAGCCATATTGGGAGTATTGAAATCCGGCGCTGCGTATTTACCGTTGGATCCTAATTATCCGGCAGACCGTTTGGAATATTCATTAAGTGACGCACAAACGCCATTGCTAATTACCGATAACGCAGTGCGCAGCAAAATCCCTGCGACAACTGCGAAAATTTTGGTTTTTTCAGAAATCAAGTTATTATTGAATAATTTTCCGGACGACAATCCATTGGGTACGCTGCAGCCACATCATTTGGCGTATATCATTTATACTTCCGGCTCTACCGGCAGACCGAAAGGTGTGGCAATAGAACATCACAGCGCAGTGGCTATGATTGCATGGGCGCACACTGTATATTCGCCGGATGCGCTTGCGTATGTATTTGCCGCTACGTCGGTTTGCTTTGATCTTTCGATATTTGAGATATTTGTTCCGTTAAGCATTGGCGGCGCCATTGTATTAGGGGAAAATGCGCTGAGTTTGCCAGGCTTGGAATCGCGAGATAAGGTGACGCTTATTAATACTGTGCCTTCCGCAATGAGTGAATTGCTGATTATGAATGGCATACCGGACTCTGTTAAGGTAATAAATGTTGCCGGTGAGCCGCTTTCCGGCGCATTGGTTGAGCAGTTATATCAACAAACGTCAGTGGAGCAGGTTTATAACCTTTATGGGCCATCGGAAGACACAACCTATTCAACTTGGGCGCTTATTCCCCGCGGCGCGGCGCAGTCCCCGGCAATTGGGCGCCCGATTGCTAATACCGTCGCGTATGTGCTGGATTCGCGTTTGCGTTTAGTGCCTCAAGGGGTTATTGGCGAGTTATATTTAGGTGGCGCCGGATTAGCGCGGGAGTATTTATACCGCCCGGAGCTTACCGCCGAGCGATTTTTGCGCAATCCATTCAGTTCAAAACCCGGCGCACGCATGTACAAAACCGGTGATTTGGTGCGATATCGTCCGAATGGTGAATTGGAATTTATCGGCCGCGCTGATTCGCAAATAAAATTGAGAGGCTTCCGAATTGAATTGGGGGAAATTGAAGCATTAATGCAAGAACACCCCAATGTTGGGCAAGCTATCGTGCAATTATGGAAAGATGATTTTGGCGAGCAGCGTATTGTTGCGTATGCCGTTTCACGTTCCAAACAAATAACTTCAGTGGAATTGCGCGAATTTTTGCAATCACATTTGCCGGGGTATATGGTTCCTGCGGTATGCATTATCTTGAACGCTTTTCCGCTTTCACCAAATGGAAAAATCGATCGCAAAGCGCTTCCCAAACCAGACGCTGATACCATGCAACCCCTTGTTTATATTGCGCCACAAACATCAACAGAACGGCGTGTTGCGGAATCTTTTGCTCATGTACTGCATATCTCACAGGTGGGGATTACGGATAATTTTTTTGCGCTGGGCGGGCATTCGCTGTTGGCTGTTCGGCTTATTTCGCAATTGCGGGAAGCGTTTGGTGTGCAATTGCCGCTTCGCGCAATATTTACTGCGCCAACTGCCGCTGAACTGGCGGCGCTGCTTGAGCATAATATTGCTGCGCCAATTGCTGCGCCTGTTTTATCTCAGGTGGATCGCAGTATACCGCTGCCACTTTCCTCCGGGCAGGAACGCTTGTGGTTTTTTGACCAACTGGATCCCGAAAGCCCGTTGTACCACGTTCCAATTGCCGTGCGTGTTCAGCGGCCGTTTCATAAAGAAATGTTGGTTGAAAGCCTGCGCTTTATAACCCTGCGGCATGAAAGTTTGCGCACAACGTTTGCCAATACGCCAAACGGCCCTGTACAAATCATTCATCCCGAACCACCGGATCCCGCGATCGCGGTATATAACGCCAGAGGTCTGCTTGAAGCTGAGCGGCAAACGTTTTTAGAGGATCGCGCGCAATATGAAGCTGTGCAGCCGTTTCAATTAGAAAAAGGGCCGTTGCTTCGTGCGGCGGTTGTGCTGTGGGATGCGGAGGAATTTTCACTGATCATAACTCAACACCATATCATTTGTGATGGGTGGTCGGTAGAAATATTGCTGCAGGAATGGCTGGCAGCATATGAAGCAATATGCACTGGAAAACAGCCGGATATTCAGCCGCAAAATATGCATTATGGGGATTATGCTGTCTGGCAAAAAGAGTGGCTGAACGGAGAGGAATGCGCCCAGCAAGTGGTTTTTTGGCGGGAACAATTGCAAGAAATACCGGCAATATTAGATCTGCCGGTGGATTATCCCCGGCCGAGTATTCAAACCTATCGCGGCGCTCAGTATTATTGCACTATAGACGCCAAACTTGCCATGCAGATTACAGGCCTTAGCAAGCGGCAAGGAACTACACTTTACACTGTTTTTCTTGCAGCGTTTGAAATTTTGCTGCAGCGGTATACCCGCCAAGACGCTTTTATAGTGGGAACCGTAGTATCTGGGCGGACTCGGCCGGAACTGGAACATATGCTGGGATTTTTTGTAAACACCCTGCCATTGCCGGTTCATCTGGAAAACGATCCAACATTTGCGGAATTTTTAGCGCAAACACAGCAACTGGTACTTGCGGCGCAAGAACATCAAGATGCGCCATTTGATATGCTGATTGAGGCGCTGCGGCCGGAACGAGACGCCAGCCATTCGCCGTTAGTTCAAGCGCTGTTTATTTTTCAGGAAGCAACGCAGCATTTAGATGGTATGCGATCGGAAAGAATAAACTGGCAGACGGGCGCCG
This sequence comes from Chloroflexota bacterium, assembly GCA_021778805.1. Taxonomy (GTDB): domain Bacteria; phylum Chloroflexota; class Ktedonobacteria; order Ktedonobacterales; family JACDGC01; genus JAJYBV01. The sequence continues at coordinate 24,462 of JAJYBV010000018.1, forward strand.
CTAAATTTGATTTATCTGTTGATGTTACGCAAACAGAAAACGGCGCATATGCAACGTTTGAGTATAGCACAGATTTATTTGAAGCTACCTCCATTCAGCGTATGGCAAACATTTTTGTGCAATTGCTCACTGCAATTGTACATGCTCCGTATGAGCGAATTTCTACTTTTTCTTTACTGGAAAAGGGATCTTTAGAGTGGCAGAAAATTATTCGGGAATGGAACGCCACCCAAACTACCTACCCGCGCCATGCGTCCATCCCTGCGCTGTTTGCCGATGTTGCGGCCCAGACTCCCGACGCCATTGCTCTTGTAACGGCAGACGCTTGCCTTTCCTACGCAGAACTCGACCGCCGCTCTAACCAGCTGGCCCGCTATCTGCAAACTTTAGGGGTCGGCTTGGAATCTCCGGTTGGTGTCTGCCTCTTGCGTTCTGCTGATCTCATCATCAGTCTCCTGGCCATTCTCAAAGCCGGCGGCTTCTATGTGCCGCTCGATCCCTCCTATCCCGCGGAACGCTTGGCTCTTTTGTTTGCCGATGCCCAAGTCGCTGTGATTCTTTCTCAGCAATCGGTTGCTTTGCCGCCCTTAAGCGCTGCTCTTGTGCGGCTGGACACCGCCGCGGATACCATCGCTGCGCTGTCGGATGCGCCGCTAGTTTCTCCCGCCACCGCGCTCAGCGCCGCCTATATCAACTATACCTCAGGCTCAACCGGCCTGCCGAAAGGGGTCTGTGTGCCGCACCGCGCGGTCATTCGCCTGGTGCGCAATACAACCTATGCCCATCTCACGGCGCAGGAACATTTTTTGCAGGTTGCCGCAATTTCCTTTGACGCAGCAACCCTGGAGGTCTGGGGGCCGCTGCTGAACGGCGGCCGTTTGGCGCTGTTTGCCGCCGAAGCGCCGACGCTGGAAACGTTGGCCGCCACTTTGCTGCGTGAGCAGATTACCACCCTGTGGCTGACGGCGGGGCTGTTTCATGTGGTGGTGGAAGAGCAAGTGGAATGCCTGCAACCGGTGCGGCAGCTGTTAGCGGGGGGCGATGTGCTTTCTGCGGCGCATGTGCGGCAAACACTGCTTGCGCACCCCGGGCTGACGCTGATCAATGGGTATGGGCCGACGGAAGGCACAACGTTTACCTGCTGCAACCCGATGACGGATCCGGAGCAGGTGGGAGACAATGTAGCAATTGGCCGGCCCATCGCCAATACCCACATCTATGTGTTGGACGCAGCGGGGCATCCGGTACCGGTGGGAGTGCCCGGCGAGCTGTATATAGGCGGAGACGGGGTCGCGCGGGGATATTGGCGGCGGCCGGAGCTGACGGCGGAGCAATTTCTGCCGGATCCGTATAGCGCAGAGCCGAATGCGCGGATGTACCGGACAGGTGATTTGGTGAGGTATTTGGCAGATGGGCAGGTTCAGTTTTTGGGCCGTATCGACCAGCAGGTAAAAATTCGCGGGTACCGCATTGAGCCGGGTGAGATTGAGTTTCGGCTGGCGCAGCATCCAAAGGTGCGCGATTGCGTGGTTGTCGTTCATAAAGACAATTATGGGGAAAAATATTTGGTTGGTTATATAACTGCAGAAAGCCCTATTGCTGAACAAAATTTCCGTGAGTATTTGCAGGCGCTGCTTCCTTCATATATGATACCTGTTGAATTTATAGTATTGGACGCCTTTCCGCTGAATTCCAGCGGCAAGGTTGATCGCCGCGCTTTACCTGCGCCTACGCATGCATCTACTCGCGGAAATGAGACATATTCCGCGCCAAGCACTGCCATGGAAATCGCACTGGCTCAACTGTGGGGTGAGATATTGCGTGTTGATCGCGTAAGCGCGAGTGATAATTTTTTTGATTTAGGCGGACATTCACTTTTGGCGACTCGGCTGGTTTCCCGAATTCGCGAAACAATGGGCATTGAAATTCCACTAATCACCGTTTTTGAACACGCCATATTGGAGGACTTGGCGGTGTACCTGGCTCGAATTCAGGAACAGATTCCGCAAGATACATTTAAACAAAAAATGACAAAAATGGATTCTTATTATAATAAAAAATTACCGCTTTCATATGCTCAGCAGCGATTGTGGCTGCTGGATCAGCTTCAACCGGGCAATACTAGCTATAACATGCCCATGGCGTTTCATATGCGAGGTTTTCTTCACCTTGCGGCGTTGGAACAAAGCCTAAATGCTATTTATGAGCGGCAAAACGCTTTGCGGACAACATTTACATCGGAAAAAGGCAATCCGGCGCAAGTAATAGCGCCATATGCTCCAATAACACTGCAGCTTATTGATCTTTCAGGTTTGCCGGATGAAAAGGAACGAGAGCAATATGCGCAAACCTTCATTAGTTATGAAGGCCAGCACGTATTTTACCTTGATCGTGGTCCGCTAGTACGATTTACCTTAGTGCGCATGGAATCGGAACAACATATTTTGATTGTAAATATGCATCACATTTGTTCTGATGGCTGGTCATTGGCAATTTTTACCGAGGAATTGGCGGCGCTGTATTCAGCGTTTCTGCATGGAGATACATTTCCATTGCCTCCGATGGAGTTGCAATATGCCGATTATGCAGTATGGCAGCGGGAACATAGCCATAGCGCCGAGCAAGAAAGCCAATTGGCGTATTGGAAGGAGCGCTTGCAGGATTTACCATCTACACTTTCCTTGCCAACAGACTTTACACGCCCAGCTCTGCAAAACTATCAAGGCGCATACCTTGGGTTTAATATACCGGCGTCCTTAAGCGATCAGTTACGTTTATTCAGCAAGCAAACTAGCGCCACATTATTTATGACGTTACTGGCGATTTTTCAAATACTGTTGTCGCGGCTTTCAGGTCAGGCAGATATAGTTGCTGGTATTCCTATAGCCAATAGGACTCGCGCTGAGGTTGAGAAGATTATTGGTTTCTTTGTGAATATGCTTCCGATGCGTATCGATCTTGCGCAAAATGTTTCCTTCCGTGAGTTGATAGCGCAAACACGAGAAACAGCGTTAGGCGCATTTTCTCATCAGGATATCGTATTTGACAGATTGCTTGAGGAATTGAATGTAGTGCGCGACCTCAGCCATAATCCAATTTTCCAAGTGTCCTTCAATGTAGTAAATACCCCAGAATTGCAAAGCCGTTGGGGTGATTTGCAAGTTGCTATTTCTATGCCGGAAGATATTGGTTCAAAATTTGATTTGACGGTATATGTTGAAGAATTGGCTCGTGAAATAAAATTAGAGCTGTTATATAGCGCAAGTTTGTTTGCAGCGCCGCGCATGCAAGAATTTGCTGGGCAGTATATCTATCTTGCGGAACAGGCTATGCGGTTCCCCGATATTCCTATACGGAAATTATCTTTGGTAACACCGGCAGCGCAAGCAATTTTGCCAGATCCTGCAATGCCGCTTTCTAACCAATGGGAAGGCGCAGTGCATGAACTATTTGCTAAACAAGCTGTGCGTTTGCCAAACAAATTGGCGGTTTGTGATGCACAAGATTCTTGGAGTTATTATGAACTTGATCATCGCAGTAATCAGCTTGCTCATCTCCTGTCTCAAAAAAATATTTCTTTGGGAAATGTTGTCGCAATATATGCCCATCGAAACGCTTCACTGGTATGGGCAATTTTAGGAATATTGAAATCCGGCGCTGCGTATACTATTCTCGATCCGGCATATCCACCGGCAAGATTACTGTATTATACTCAACAAACACAAGCGCAAGCGATCATAGTTGTGGCCGGCGCCGGTGATTTGCCGCAGGAGTTGCTAACATATTTTGGTGGTGAAGATTCACAGCGTATTATAACTTTGCCAAGATTAAGCGATGCGCATGAAATGAATTTCCTGGCAGAGTTTCCAGTAGAACCGCTGTTGCGCCGGGAAATTGGACCGGATGATATAGCCAGCGTAACATTTACATCGGGATCAACTGGGCAACCAAAAGGAATTTTGCAGCGCCATGGCCCATTAACGCATTTTTTTCCATGGATGCAAACTGTTTTTGGTTTGGATGAAAACGATCGCTATGCTATGTTTTCCGGTTTGTCACATGATCCGTTGCAAAAAGATATTTTTACACCGTTGTGTTTTGGCGCCACGATTTGTGTTCCAGATCCAAATGAAATAGCGTCGCCGGGATGGTCTGCCAGGTGGATGGCGCAAGAAGGTATTACATTTGCAAATTTTACACCAGCAATGCTGCAGTTGGTAACACAACTGCCATCCACAGAGCAATATCTGCGTTTGCCTGCGCTGCGCTATGCTTTTGTTGTAGGCGATGCACTGAAGCGGCATGATGTTGCGCGTTTGTGGGCTATTGCGCCGCTTGTACAATGCATAAATCTATTTGGGTCTACTGAAACGCAGCGCGCGGTAAGTTATTATCCTATTCCAAGGGAAGAGCAAATACAGCCAGGGCAAATAATAAAAGAAGTGATACCGTTGGGGCGCGGCATGAGAGATACACAAATACTTGTTTTAACACCGGAACGCGCTATGTGCGGAGTTGGGGAACAGGGTGAAATAGTGATGCGCAGCCCTCATCTTGCAAAAGGCTATTTGGGCAATGAAGCATTGACCCATGAGCGTTTTATTAGTAATCCGTTTACGCAAGATCCTACGGACCGCATGTATTGCACCGGAGATTTAGGGCGCTATTTACCAACCGGCGATGTAGAATATATGGCGCGCAGCGACCAACAAACGCAAATTCGCGGATTTCGGGTAGAGCCGGGAGAAATTGAAGCTATATTGCGGGAATATCCAGCAGTTTGTGAAGTCGCAGTTACTGCCATCGGTGAAGGAGACGCAAAACGCCTTATTGCATATGTGGTTTTACATCAAGAATCTGCTGCGCAGCAAATTGCTGAAGAGTTGCGGAATTTTGCCCAGATAAAGTTGCCGATTTATATGATACCTTCCGCGTTTGTTGTGATGGATGCTCTTCCACTTACTCCAAACGGAAAATTAGATCGAAAGGCGCTGCCTGATCCGGCAGATCGGCAAGTAACTGGTAAACAAGTTGCAGAACCAGTTACTTCAACTGAAATTGCGCTAGCGCATTTATGGCAGGAGGTATTGCATATAAGTTCTATTAGCGTAGATGATAATTTTTTTGATTTAGGCGGACATTCTTTGCTAGCGACACAATTATTATCGCGGATCATCGATTCGATGCATACCACAGTTACCTTACGTATGCTTTTTGAAGCGCCAACAATTCGAGATTTTGCAGCAGCAGTTGATAGGATGGCAAAGGCAGAAATCCTTGGTCAGCCAGATTTATTGCCGCGCGCACGTGTTGTATATAGGCAGTTGGGGATAGTGGCTATGCCAAAAGATGATCATGTGGTATAGGAGTCGAAGAAAAGATGAAACAGATCTCAATGCAAACTAAATTGAATTCCGATCGATTGCATGTGCTCTTAAAAGACCCTACTTGGGTGCTTTGGCGACAGTCAATATTACGCGGAGCCGGTTTTCCTGCCGAATATCCCTTGATGCTTGCATCTAAGGAAATTGTAGTGGCGGCTGAGCAAATAGTGAGTTTGGAGACGGAATATCGGCAGCAAAAACATTCTACAGTTTTATTGCTAAAAACATTGCGCAGCGCAGACACTACTCGGATAAAAGTTTATACGAATGCTATCCATCGATTGCATGCAGGTAAAATACCAGAAGTTAAAGATTTACCGGAGCAAGCGCAAATAGCTTTCGTGTTGTTAAGAAATATTCAAACGAAGCTTGCTACTGCACAGCAGATATATCTTGATGAATATAAGCGCAGTTTTGCAGAAGCAACTTCGCGTTTGCGCGAAATTGTGTCTGATGACCGGTTTCAACAGGCAATTGTTTGGCAGAATCGTCAAGCGTTGCATACTGGATTGAAGCCATTTTTAACTCAAAAGTCAGAACACCAAAAGCGTCATCGTCTGACACTGGCGAAATATTTACAGCGCTATTGTTTGAAAAATGACACAATCGGTTTTTTTGGACCGGTTGGCTGGGCATACTGGACCGAAAACACTGCAACAGATCTGAAATTGGGGCCAAGTTTACTGGCAAAGCGAACTGTATATGTTGAAGGGTGGTGTGTTAATGCAATTGGGGCAGCGCTTGCGGCACAGTATCCAACAATTTTGCGCTGGGCAAAACCGCGATTAGCTCCGCAACTTCGGGTGAGCCAAAATAAATTATATATGCCGTTTACTGCTCCTGTTGCGATGACTTCTGCACAATCTGAGGTTTTGCTGGCGTGCAACGGTGAAGCTATGGCAATTGAAATCGCAGAGCGATTATTAAACCAACATGTTCCGGGGATAACGCAGACATCAGATGTATATAGGCTATTAGCGACTATGCAAACACAAAGAAGAATTACTTGGTCTCTGGCTGTTTCATTAGAAAATCCCTTTCCGGAACGCGCATTCCGAGAAAATATTGAGCAGATAACTAACCCCGAAATACGCGCAGCAGCGCTTTCAGTAGTTTTAGATTTAGAGATTCATATGCGAGAAGTGCAGCAAGCTGAAACATCTGTGGAAATAGATCGCGCAATTGCGAATTTTGAAACGTGGTTTTCTTCACTCACACTAATATCAGCCACGCGATCTGCCGGTGAGTTGTATGCAGGCAGAACGGTATTATATGAAGATTGTGTGCGGGACGCAGAAGCGCACATTGGCGTATCTACTTTGAAAGGTTTAGAGTCGCCATTAGCGTTAATTCTTACGAGCGCACGCTGGTTGGGATGTGAGTTGGCGGAAGGATGCCGGAAATTTTTAGAGGATAGCTATGATAAACTAGCGCTGAACAATAAAACTTCCATCATTTCATTTGCTGAATATTATTCATGGGTTTTTTCCCAATTTACTTCAGATGTGCAGCCATATTTACAGCCGGCGCAACAACTATTTCATCAAAAATGGGCGGAGATTCTACCAAGAGAAACGGATCTGCGACGGATTGAACTTTCAGCAGAGGCTATAGAGCATCAAGTTCGTGAACTTTTTGATGCGCCGGGACCAGGCTGGAACTCAGCGGTTTTTCACAGCCCAGATATTATGTTTGCCGCCGAAAATTTGGATGCGCTGAACAGCAATGATTTTAAATATATTTTGGGTGAATTGCATTTAGGCATGAATACACTTGACGGTAATTTATTTACTGAGCAAAACCCAAATGTTGAAGATATGTTTGCTGCAATGCAGGAAGATGTTCCTTTTCCGCTGGTTTTGCCGCTTGCCTCCAGTCTGGCGCTTCCATCACCGCGAATCCAGCAGTCATTAGCGCTGCCAAAAGATGTTCGATTGGTTACAACTTTCGATGTATGTGACGCGCCACGAGATAAAACTGTTTGTTTAGGCGATTTAGTTATAGAACGCATCTATGGGGAATTGGTTGTGCATACCTATGATGACCAGAAACATTTTGATGTGATGGCAGTTTTCAGTGATTATTTTTCGGTTATTGCTGGAGATTATTTTGGGTTATTTCCAAAACAAGAACATACGCCGCGAGTTACTTTGGATCGCCTGGTTGTAGCGCGCGAGGCTTGGAGATTTTACAAGGATCAGCTTTTGTTTGTAGCTGGACAAGATTCTGCAAAGAATTATTTAGAGTTACGACGTTGGGCGCAGCAACATGGTATGCCGCGATTTGTGTTTTACCAAACCTGGAAGGAGCGGAAGCCATGTTATTTGGATTTAGACAGCCCAGTATATGCAGAATTGTTTATCAAAGAAATTCACGCTGCGCTGCAGGATGATGCGCCTGATAATGAGTTTATACTTTCTGTAAGTGAGATGGCTCCAACTCCAGATCAAGCATGGCTTACAGACGCACAGGGCAATCATTATGTTAGCGAGATACGTATAGCTGCGGTTGATAAAAAAGTTGCGTTAAAAAACGAGGTTTGATGTGTTAACCAAACCCCGCAATTATATGCTGCAAATACGTTAAAAAGTGATGCCTAATTGCTGCCGAACGTCATCAAGGTTATAAAATAGCGATTCTTTTACAATTTTGCCATCTCTGCGGGTAACTACAGTAACGCCTTTAATATTAAAAACGCGATTTGTTGCCGGAAAACCTAAGAATGTGCCGACATGCGCGCCGGTGGCGACCCATTCGGAAATGATTTGCTCGCCGTTGACAAAGGTGTTTGTTGGCTCAATATTGATGTTACGCAAACCAAAGGCTTCGGTGCGTTTATGCGCGGCAATGGCCTCATGGCCGATAATCTGTTTGCCGGAAAGCGGATCTTCAAGTATAGCGTCCGGATGGTAATCATTCAAAACCATTTGAATATGCCGTTCTACTTCAGCGTTGCCTGTTGGCGATACCGGTGTATGCGATGGTTGAGGTGTTGGGGCATTTTGCCGGAATGAAAGATGTTTTTGATAATCGGTTACTGTTTTTTGTTCATTTTGTGTAAGTGGCCGATTAGTTCCGGTTGAAGCTGAAATTTTTGATTTTTCAGCCGCAACGGTAAGTATTGTTGCGGCTGCGGCTGTGGTTGCTCCCATAGCGCTTAACGCAGCAATAAAACCTCGGCGTGATAACTTTCCGCCGGTAACTTTATCCGCTAAACTTTCAATGCTTTCGGGCTGATCGTTTTTTTTCTTTTTGAACATGCTGGTATTTCTCCATAATAAAATTAGGGCATCCATCTGTATTTGTATCATAATCGGTGAAAATAACAAAAAATATATAGGCTTTTCGGTAACTACCCAAGAGATACTCGAAACTCCGCGTAAGAAAGACTAACACCACATGACGCTGTTTTTTCATATATACAAAAGGGACAAGATATACCTGCGCGATATTCTAGGGCGACCGCAATGGTCGCCCCTACCGGATTGCATGGCCTCTTGCTTACCGCGAGGTGTTTCATTTATGAATCTCTGCATATATATGGCTGAATTATTCGGCGTTGGAAGAGCAATTCCTTGTATTATAACCCGATATTTGCCTTGTTTTCCAAGCGGCTATTGCAAATGCGGCATTGATGTTCTATAGTATTTTTATACTTATGAATCTACGTCATAGATGAGAAGAAACAGACGAAAACCAATTGAACATGAGCAATTGGCAAATCTGAAAAATCTATTACTGTTATATTATAACGGTCCGAACGATATAGGTGAGAATGAGATTGCGCCATGATGGATTTGGTTACATTGGTAGATACCTCGGATACAGATGAGTTTACTGTTAATAAGCGGCAAAGAAGCAGTATTTGGAGCCGATTTTTTCATAAACGCGGGGCTTGGGCTGGAATTGCTTTGCTAGCATTTATGATAGCGCTAGCGATATTTGCTCCGAATATTACGAAAGGCATAGACGCATATCATACTTTTATATTTCAATTTGGTTTTAAGCAGGTTGCTCCAACTTTTGCTAATTTTCCAGTTGGTATATTTGGTTATACTTCACCGCCTTTTTCACAAAGTGTATTTTCACAAACTGTGTATGGCGCGCGGGTGTCTTTACCCCTTGGTTTCGGCGCGGCAAGTATTGCCGTATTTTTAGGGGTTGTTATCGGCGCGCTAAGCGGGTATTTTGGCGGATTAACTGAAACAATTCTTATGCGCATAACAGATATATTTTTAGCGGCGCCATTTTTGCCATTAGTTATCGGTGTTTCCATAACGTTGCAGCAAGTAAGAACTCCGCTTTATTTTACTTTGCTATTTGGATTTCTGGGTTGGGCAGAAATTGCGCGCATCGTGCACTCTGAAATTATAGTTGTTGCAAATAAGGAATATATTGAGGCAGCGCGATCTCAGGGAATCTCTGAATTTCGCATATTGCTTAGGCATGCATTGCCGCAGACTGCGCCAATTATCATAGTTTGGGCGGCGCTTTCAGTGTCAACTTTTATTTTAGCGGAATCTACTATTGATTTTTTGCAAATTGGCATTACAACAACGCAAACGTGGGGAACGATTATCTATACTGGTGTGCCATATATTCTTGCAAATAATTGGTGGTGGATAGCTTTTCCTGGGCTATTTATTGCGTTAACGGTCATCGCGTTGAATTTAATCGGCGAAACGTTGCGCAGCTCTATCGGTTCCGGAGTGTGATATTTTCTAAAATTACCATTAAAAAATGAGCGCAAGTAGCATTGAAGCAATAAACATACATATGGGGAGATAGGTTTATGATACATGATGTAGCTATCAGGACAGCAACTATCGGAGATCAGCAAATTGTTATTGCGCTATTGCGGGAAGTTGCGGCAAATTTGCAAAAAAAAGGCATAGATCAATGGATTCCAGAGGAATTTACCGAAGAGAAAATACAGGAATGGTTGCGAGATGGGGATATTTTATTGACTTTTTCCCAAAATAAATTAGCAGGCTGCGCCGTAGTAACTACATATTCAAATCAGTTATGGGCAAACAGACCGCATTCCGCAGTTTACTTAAGCAAATTAGCGGTAGATATTGCATTTCGCGGCGCTGGTATGAGTCAAAAGTTGTTGAAATCCGTGGAAGATTGGGCTGCACAGCGCAATAGAGATACAATCCGGTTAGACTGCTGGGCAGGCAACGATCATCTGCGGAAGTTTTATACGGAACAAGGGTATCGTTTAGTTGAAATTGCGCCGGAAGAAACATGGCAGGTTGCGTTATTTGAAAAGCAATGCAACTGACAGCAATTATTGAGGGAAATGGCAAGCTTCACTAGTGAGAAAGTTTGTGTCGGCCGATATACTAGTCAATAGATAGCATTGCAAAGATGGATAATTCGGTGGCAGGAATATTTTTATGAACTGGCAAACACAGGGTAAACCCCATTTTATAAAAAATATTTCAACTAAGCGCACACATCTGCTTCATAGAACCATCCACAATAAATCAGATAAAAAACTCACCCAGCGGCAGAAAATCATCCGTTTTATGATTGTTTGCAGTGTTGTTTTTCTGCTTGGCCTGCCTTTAGCTGCGGCTGCAGAATCTGGATTTCAGCAATATGCGCAATTGCAATCGCTTGCAAAGCGCGGAGAACAAGATTTGCAGCGCATCTCCGCAATTATTTCTACAGCGTCGGAGCAAAAAAAAAATAACTCATGGCTCAGCCGCGCCGAACAGCTTTTACAAGGGCCGGCTGCAGCAGAGATTTTAAGCAGCAGCAATGACGCTTACGCTGTTTTCAGCGCAATTGATTATCAAATTCAGAATCATACCGGCGCGCTGAATTTGCTTTGGCTAACGCCATTCTATAACAAAGCGCTTTCCTTGGATGTTGCGGTGAAAATTGGTGTGGATGTTTCGCGCATGATTTCGGCGTTTCTTGCAAACGCGCAATTATTTATACCTTTGCTGCAAAAACCACTGCTATCATCCACCGGAACCCATATCTTCACTCCTGCGCTGTTCGATGCCTTAAACATCATTGCGCCGCAAATTGCGCTTAGCGTATCGGATCTGTTTTTGCAGCTGCCAAAACTGCAAATTGCAGATCTGCCGATATCCGCCAGCCATCGGGAGGAAATTGCACAAGCGATGCCAATGGCAGAAAAACTGCTTCCATATTTTTCCACGCTCCTGCAAAACCTTCCTGCGCTGCGCTGGATATTTGGTGTCGATTCGCCGCGCACATATCTTGTTATGACGATGGATCGCGCAGAATTGCGTCCATCCGGTGGATTTACCGGCCAATTTGGCTTGCTGCGCGCCGCAGGAGGAACATTCAGCAATATTCAATTAACAGATGTTACTAAACTGGATTTTCCTCCTACGCAGATGTTTCCGGGATATTCCGCGCCGGCTCCTTATTCCGAGTGGTGGCCGTGGATTGATTGGGGGCTGCGTGACGCGAATCTTTCGGGCAGTTTCCCAGTTTCGGCGCAATTGGAGCTATACGCATATGAGCATGAAGCGCATCAAACAATCGATGGTGTTATCAATATTTCTCCGTTAGTTATAGAACAGCTACTGGCGCCGAATATTCTTGGGCCAATAACTATTGCTTGCTATAACTATACTGCAACAGCGGATAATCTGGAGGCATTGCTTCACTATTTTCAATTGGGGCCGGGGCAGGCGCTGGAAGCAAAATGCGCAAACAATCCCGATACTACGCAACGCAAGCAATTTACCGCAGCGCTGGCGCAGGCGCTGCAAAATAAACTGAAGGCGGCGCCGTTGCAAATTCAGGCTGCAGCAGTAGAATCTATCATCAGCGATATAAAAAATAAAGAAATACAAATATATTTTCATCAAAGCAACGCTGAAAATATTCTTACTCAGCTCGGCTGGGATTCATCTCTTGCCGCAAATCCATCGCACGATACAACAGCTGTTATCATGGCTAATATCGGCGCGAATAAAGGCAGTTTGTATACCACAGTTACTATCCACGATTCAGTTTCACTAACTGTAACGGGAAGCGCAAATCATCATATGACGATTACTATCAACTATCAGCCAACCGGTAATGTATATGGTAATTTAACGTTGCGAGAGTATATACGGGTATATGTTCCGCCAAACGCTGCCTACATCAACGGATCCGGCTTTGATGAAACAGGCGCGCCGATTCAATGCAGTGGATTTTGTCAACCGGCAGAACATCCAATCTGTCAAAAAACCGCCTCAAATCCTTACGGATTCTTTTTGCCGGATCCCATTATTAACTCTATTGGCCGGCTGCAAGGGTCTGCGCCGGGATATTTCGACACTATCGGCGGCCCTACTAATTTTGCCAGCGATTTGTCCGGCAGAGCGATGTTTGGCGGTCTGACAGTTATTCCGCCGTTCTGCACTGCTGTTCTTACACTAAATTGGATTGCACCGCACGCAGCAGCAATAACCGGGTCATTTGCGCGGTATACCTATACAATGGAGCGGCAAAGCGGCACAATGAACGCAGTAACTGTTGCCATACAACCACCCCAAAACTTTCCGGAACATGTGTTTTCAGCGACCATACCTGACCAAACCCAGAATATAACCTGGTCGTATCCATAACAAACAGAGTATGATTTATGCGCCAAAAAAAAGGTAATTTCCGGAATATCACCTGTAAGAAGTGGAACTATTTTTAACACAAACTTACTTGAACGAATGCTAATAATCGTGTATTCTTGTTTTAAGGAGGTTTATTTGCATGTGGTTTTTTCGCACAAACACAGCTGTTGCGCCAAAAACAACGGCGCCCAAAACTTTTAGAGCAGGCAGAAGAGTATTTATAACAGAGGCTCCTTATGCGTTGCCAAAGGATTGGAAAGAAGATCAGCGGCTGGATCTACAGCATTTTATGCTGCGCAAGTATATGCGCCGAAACTTTATAGCGCCGATTAAAAATCCGCACACAATATTAGACGCCGGCTGCGGCACCGGCCGTTGGGGATCTGAGATGGCTAAAATGTTTCCCAAAGCCAGTGTATACGCTTCGGATATTCATCCACCGGCGGAAGATAGCTTGGCAATTGTGGGAGCAGAAGGAGTGAAGCCGGAAAATTTAACGGTATTTGAGGGAGATATTTCTCAGGGCGTCATCAATCATTGGAATAATCTATTTGATTTTACGCATATGCGCGCGATGGTGATTGCTTTGCCTGACGCAGTATGGGATACAGCGGTAAACGGTTTAGTTGCGATGACTGCGCCGGGCGGCTGGGTTGAATTAGTAGACACGAATTTTGAGGTAGACGTCAAAAATACTGCTATCGGCGCACAATTTATAGATTTAGCAAAAACATTGTTTGCGTCGCGCGGGTTTGATTACCAGGCAGGAAACCATCTTGCAGGGCGTTTATCTAAAGCAGGGCTGCGCAATATTCACTTTTACCGCATACAAATTCCTATGGGGTATGCTTTTGGCGAAGACGGCGGATTAATGGCGGCAAATACTGAAGAAGCTATGCGCGCTATTAAGCCGTTATGTCTTAAAGCCGGATTGATTTCAGAGGATGCATATGATGAGATGTTGGAACGCAATCATCAGGATTTATTAACATCAAAAGGGCGATTTCACCCATATTTTGTAGCATATGGGCAGAAAATATAAGAAGGGAAACCAGTCTGCACAGAAAAGGCGGCAGAATTATTTCTGCCGCCTCACTTATTGCAACAACCAATTGAATGCTATTGATTTATGCGTCGTAAAATAGGGTGAATTCAATCGGTGTTGGGCGAAGGCGAACCTCTGCGGCGACTTCACGTTTTAATTCGACATATTTTTCAATTAAATCTTTGCTGAATACGCCACCTTCCAGCAGAAAATCGTAGTCGCGCTCCAAAGCGTCCAGCGCTTCATCCAATGAGCCAGGAACGGAGCGGATTTCGCGTTTTTCGGCTTCCGGCAGTTCATAAATATTGCGATCTAATGGACCAAATCCAAATTTTGTTGGATCAATTTTATTGCGGATGCCATCCAGCCCAGCCATCAGCAGCGCCGAGAAAGTTAAATATGGGTTGCAGGTTGGGTCTGGCGGACGGAACTCGACTCTTTTCGCTTTGGGGTTTTCGGAATACATAGGAATACGCACAGCGGCAGAGCGGTTGCGTTTTGAGAAGACCAAGTTAACCGGAGCTTCGTAGCCGGGAACCAAGCGTTTATAGCTGTTTGTAGTTGGAGCGGCAAAGGCAAGGATAGCCGGAGCGTGCTTTAAGATGCCGCCGATATAAAACAGCGCCATTTCACTCATACCTGCGTAACCGGCTTTATCAGCAAACAGTGGTTTTTCACCTTTCCATAGGCTTTGGTGCACATGCATGCCGGATCCATTATCACCAAACACAGGTTTGGGCATGAAAGTTACTGTTTTGCCGGCGCGTTTCGCAACATTTTTTACGATATATTTGTACATTAAAACATTGTCTGCCATTTTAACTAAGGAGCCAAAGCGCATGTCGATTTCATTCTGCGCTACGGCAACTTCATGGTGCTGCGCTTCAACCGCAATGCCGACTGCTTGCAACGTAAGCACCATTTCCGAGCGGATGTCTTGGAATGTATCGCTTGGTGAAACGGGGAAATAACCTTCTTTAGGGCGAATGTGGTGGCCTAAATTTGCCTCACCGGCAGTTCTTCCGCTATTCCAGTGCGCTTCCTCCGAGTTAACTACAGCAATTTGTTCATGTCCGGTTGAAGTATAGTGCACGTTATCGAACATGAAAAACTCTGCTTCGGGACCCCAATAGCTGGTATCGGCAATGCCGGTAGATTGCAAATATGCCTCTGCTTTTAAGGCAATCTGCCGAGGATCGCGTGAATATGGGGCAAAAGATCCGGGTTCAGCAACATTGCAAACAAGAATGAGAGTAGGAACGGCGGTAAACGGATCCATAACGGCAGTAGACGCATCGGGGATGAGCAGCATATCGCTTTCATTAATTTCCTGGAAACCGCGAATGCTTGATCCGTCGAAGCCAACACCTTCGATGAAGGTTGATTCTTCCAGTGTTTCAATTGGGCAGCTGAAGTGCTGCCAAGTTCCGGGCAGGTCAACAAATCTATAATCTACGAATTTGGCGCCTTTTTCGGCGGCAAAGCTTACAACTTCTTTAGGGGTCATACCGAAATAAACATCTCCTCGGGAATTATTAGCGGAATAGGGTTTGCAACAGACTGATACATATCGGTTCTAAAAACATCGATTTGTAACAATCTCACAAAAGAATTAAACTTTGTGTATCACACTGTATAGTGTACATGGGAAAACTCACTTTGACATTATGCAATGTGCACAAATTTATAGAAAAGCCATTGGCCAAAACGCCAATGGCTTAAAAATAGCTGGGGTGACCATGTATAGTTTAAACTTTTTTTGGATGTAAAGCAGCATATTTTTGATAATCAGAAAGAATAGTGGACACTATTTTTTTCTTTTCTCCCATAGCATCTGAAAGTCTTACCTGTTGTAACACTTTGGATTCATTAAGCCGAAAATAGAGATAAACACCAAAAGGACTGATTGTATATTTAACAATTTGAACTTTGGCATATGAAAATTCATTTATGCGCTTTTGAAAGAATAAAACAGCTCCATTGGGTTGTAAAAGAGCATAATGACTATATCGCCCAAAAACCTTTTTTTGCTGTATACTCCTAATTAACAGGGAAAGAACAATAACTGAATAAATATCCTTCCAGAACCAAGATGCAACAGTTAATAAGTCGAAGAGAATAGGACTGATGGCAATAATCCCAAGAAATACTGTTTTCAAACGTTCATACATAGATATACTAGTAAATAAACGCCATTCGGAAGGTAAATTTTGAGCATCTTTTGCATAAGCCATGGTTAGAAAAACATTGAAATCAAAAGTAGATTGTAATTTGTTACTTGCATAAAGTAACCCCAAAGAATTTAAAACAAAATAAAGGTCAGTTAATGCGTCATACACATGTTTGCGAAAATCTACGAATTGAAATTTCTTTAATTCATCAGGGATGTTACTTGTGTTTTTTGCTAAAACAGGAATAATTGGTTTGCCCAATTGAATTGCATATGCATATTCTTGCTGCACGGTCTTAGATTTCATTGAATCCGGAGTAACAATAAGCAGAACAGCTTGGGCGTTTTCGATTCCTTTTTGAATTTCATTTAACCATGCGCTACCCCCAATTAATTTCATGCGATCCATCCATATTGGAACGCCGGTTTGTATTAAATTCTGAGTAATTATTTGAGCTGTAAGCATATTTTTGTGTGCGTAACTTATAAAAATATACGGATAATTGTTATCCTGTATAGTATTGGTGTTTTTAGAAACTTGATAATATTGCAGAATTATATCACCAATATGATTCATTTCTAAAAGTATCTGGGGCAATTCATAAGTTATTTGATTACCAGATTTAATAGCGGTTAAAATAAGATTTGCTTTACCGAATAATTTGCCTTTTTGCAATATTATGTTTGAATAATCTGAAAAATCAAAAGATTGTCCATCACTAAGCGCATAATAAAGAAAACCAAGGGGAGTAATTATAAGTGTCTTGCTATTCTCTTGGTATATACCAACTGATACGGAGAGATAGATTACCATAAAGAAATATACAATAAGATTTACTATCACTCCTGCTTGATAATGAATATCAAAAAAAACCGAAATGATAGTTATACCAAACATAAACAGTGTATATAAAACAATGGTTAATGTAAAAAATTTGAAGGTTGGTGTTAGTTTCTGAACTACGCGCCATGAAGGTTCGGTTCTTCCTGAACGATATTTTGCACGAATAATTTCCGGATCAAACACTGGTTTCTCTGGCTTTGGCCACAAAGTTACATTTTTGCTATCTAAAATTATCAGGAATTGATCAAATCCAACATCCCATTCGCCGGTAAAATCCAGCCATTGCAAAGAAACAAGATCTTTCGGCGGGTTTGGTACTTTTTGGCGAATTATAGGTATTACTGTTTTATGTAAATGTAAACTGTAGCGATATTTTTTGATTATTTCTGGTTCTCTAACATTTTTGTATGAAATAATAACAAAAACTATTTCAGCTTTTTCAATTAAGGCTTGTTCTTGGCTTACGATTTCAGGGCTAGCGTGTTTCATTTGTAAAAGAGGAGTTAAACCAAGTCCGCGTGACTGAATAGATCTGTGAAGTTGCGCAATAAACTCCCGGTCATCCTCGGTTCCACAGATACAAAAAACGGGTGATGTTGTCGCCATTATTGTATTTTTCCTTTAACATTCATACTTTGCAATCAAAAAAAAGTATAACATACTTTTTCCACATAGGAATGTTAGCTATTACCGCTATAAAATGAAGACAAAATCTTAAAAATCTGATATGCTAAGCTTGATTGATATTATTTTTGCCATACCTGAAAGGTTTATGACATGAAAGAACTAAGTAAAATCCTTAAGCATCTTCTTTCCACACTTTCGCGCATGTTTCGCCGTATAGCAACTGCGTTTGCCGGCGTATTCATTGTTACCCTTTTAATTGTGGAAGGAACAGCCGCATTTTTAACCAAACAGTTTCCTCCGGCAACACTTACCCATGTTGTTGCTATTTTGCTCGGTTTTTCGTTTGGAATGAACGTATCGCTTATCATTGCAATTGAAGAAGGTATCCGCGGATTAATTACCGTGGTTGAAGAAGTTGCGGTAGAAGCCGAACATGTTGCTTCAACCGTTTTAAAAGATGTTGAAAAAGGCGCTTCAACACTGGTAAAGGGTATTGAATATGGCGGTGAAGCTGTTGGCCATGAAACCGGTCATATTTTTCAATCCATTGGCAGCGGAGCCGGCAATTTATTAAAAGATGCAGAAAAATTACCGGAACGCGCTCTCGGCGCTGTAGAAGGCACTGTTACTGGCATCGAACGCAAGTTTACCGGTCAGCATGATGAGGAACAGCAATAGTATAGCTTGTGCGTTAAATTTTGTGCGCAGGCTCAGCTGAAGCGGAGCCGATTGGTGATTGCTAATAGTAATTTAATGTATTGCCGATCTTGTAAAAATGCCGCAGCGGGTCTGTGCGCCAATTTTGATGTAAAAATCTTGTCGGCATTGCGTGTTTCACTGTAGCGCAGGTCTTAAGGTGAAGCGCGTATTAAACGGATTACTGATACTTCTTGCAGATTCCGCAAGAAATCTGACAATAACAGGAAATATAGTTTATGATAATGCAGGATATGAAGCATGCGCGCGGGTTATTATCGTATGTTGTTCGCGCAGTTGAGCAAGGTGTTCTTAAAGTTCTTGGCGGATTTCTTGGATTTGGAGCTATTGGCTTTGGGGCAGTAATAGGCGGATCATTTCTTTTCATCAGTCACAATCTCTCTCGGCTTTCATTTATTGCCGGAGCAGTCTTTGCTGTTGCGCTGGGGTACGCTGGCGCACTGACAATAGCTGTTACTGAAGGAGTAAAAGCTATTGCCGAAGGCAGCAGAGAGATTCTTCAAGAGGGTGAGAAATTGGAAGAGACGGTTGTTTCTGACGCTAAAACAATTGAAAACAATTTAATACATAAATCCACAGAGAAATCCAGCGTCAAGAAGTAGTTATTGCTGCCAAAAATAAATCCGACGAGGAATACCGAGAAATTCTTTATAAGGAGCATCGGTAATTCCTCGTTTTTTTGTAGCATTTTTTTAGGATTTTGATGATTTGGTAAATGCGCGTTTAATCAGCACAAAAAATACACCAAAGACAATAGCGCCAAATAATGCTGCAAAAATCGGCACATTTTCCACATAGACTTCAAATGGCAAATGAGTAATACCCGCAAAAATATATGCGCCAAGCAAGGTAAAAATAACCGATGACAGCATACTTTTGCCGGGTTTTTCACCGACAAGTTTTTCTGCGGAAAACGTTGCCAATGCGCCAACCGCGATAATGATAATGAGACCAGCCAAATTAAGCTGAAAGCCATTTGCGCCAAAAGCGCCAAAAATATTGACATTAATCCACGTTTTACGGAAAATTACATCCCACAATCCACCAGTTGGTATGATATGAATATCCGACGCTAAAATATATAATCGCTGCATTTCTGTCCTTCCTTTTGTAGCAAAAAAATTAAGGATAAAACCGCGTGTGGGGTTTCTATTTAGAGTCCTCACGGCAGTACAACAATCATGTTGCCTCTCGCGCTTCGCGCCGGAGGTAAAAACATGCTTGTCTGTATGGTATATTGTAACATATTTTGATGAAGCTAAAAATGTAAGCTTTATATAGTAAGTCCGAAAAGCTGTGCAACTCTTTTATGGTTGGGGTTGAAATGAAAAAGCCCGCTGATAAAGCGGGCTGAAGTGGTGGAGATGGGGGAGAGTTGAACTCCCCGTCCAAGCAAAAGACTAAAATGATGTACTACAAGCTTAGTTGATATTTCATATTCTTGCCCGCAAATATCATATCAACAAGATTTTGCGTAGCGCAGCCTGCTAATCTTAACACACAAGCCGCAGACAATCGTGTGTGGGCGTTCCAGCTAAGTGACGCCTCTGACTCATCCGCCGGAAGAAAATGAGGGAGACGCGCTTCACTGTAGTTTAGGCAGCGAGAGCGAGTGCCGGAGCCGCAGCTCCGAAAGCTGTCTTTTTGGCAGCTATGTTTTTGCCAGTGATTAACGAGAGTGCGTCTGGCGCCTCGGCTTGCAATCAATCCACTCTTTTCCCTGTCGAAACCCGACATCCCCTAGAGTATTTTTATTGTACCATACAACTAGGTGCTTTTGCAACAATCGAGCATAATTACCGAAAATGAATATTCGCCGATGGTACAGTAAATTTAGAACCATAGATTCATTCGACGGCATCCGGATGAAAACGGAAAAATGTATCGATATATTTTTTATGCTGCAAATAGCTGCGCCGCTGGCAGCAAACTATCATCCAGCGGCGCAATCAATGTAACTTAAAAATTCTGCAGTTTTATTCAGTAGCTGCGGCAACTTCTACCGGAGTTGCAGTATTGACTGTTTTGGTGTCCGGTTTTGCGGCAATAAAATGTCTGCCAATGTGAAGAGCAAAACTAACCAACAGCATAAGTCCGGAAATTACCAGCAAAATTGGGTATGGCGCAGCAAACGCTGCGGATATTGCCAGAGTTAGCAACATAAAAGTGAAATACATGTGAAACGCAAATGGCACGCCAAATGATGGAAAACCTTTTATGGCTTGAATGTCGCGAGGGGCCGCTTTAGCGCCGCGCACACCTGTTAGTAAAGCGGCGGCAGCCAGCGCAATTTCCAGCGCAACCATAATCCAGCCATAATTTGCTTTGCTGCCGGCAAACACCACATAATAAAACTGATCCAGTCCAATTAAAATAATCAATGAGCTGAAATACGCAGCCGCGCTGCGGCCGATGGTTCCCCAAACTGTTTTAGCGTTTCCAGCTTTCAGCAGTCGGAATAGTCCGGCAAAAGAAGCTAAAACAATAAACCAGCTATAAAAATTCCCATAGGGCACACCAAACCATTGTGCGGTCAAAGGTAAATTGTCATAGGGTTTTCCGGCGGAATAGGAAAATGGTATCAGCCAGTTCCACATATGCACACGAATAGCAACTGCATCCATCGATAAATCAATATTTAAGCCAAGCAACCCAACGAGCGCAGACCAAGCAAGAGGTGTTAGAGGCAATGCATCGGCAAACGCCACTGCGCTGTATAAGATAATTCCCCACCCGACGGCTATTGCCAGCGGAACCTGCTTGACCATTACCAAAAATGTGCCATAATAGTAGGCGTGAAGCTGATAAATAGTGAGTGTTTCTAATGTTAATCCATAAATTGTTCCCGCTAATAGCAGCGCTACCCGTTCGCGGACGCGTATACCCGAGCGAATTGCGTGAATAAGGCACAGCACAAATATAACTGCTTCCCAGGCCTCAAATGCGGCCATATGCCAGGATACACCAAAGATCATAAAAGTTCCTTTCATAATTCCATGCATGAATGACTGATCGTTTGCCACAAGTGAGCATTTTTATGGTTATTGAAGTGCATACGCTGAAAAGCGCAGAGCGGACTATAGCGTACATGAAAATTCAGCAAACCGGAAAACGTATAAAAATTTCTTGCGCACAAGTGACTTTTGTCCCTAGTATAGCATACAAACGTCCTTCCGTATATATGCCAAGGATAAAAAAGTCGCGGAAAATTTGGTGATTTGCGAAAATAAAAAGATTCACAAGAAGAGAGAAACTTAAATTACAAATAATAGGTAAAAGGAGTCAATACATGAGTTTACGAGTTGATTATGCGGCGCAAAATTCTACGGGGTTTCAAGAAATTGTTGCCCGTGTGAAAACAATTGATATGCAGCGCAGACAAACACTGCTACCGCCAGTTACACTTGCCATGCTGGCGCTTGATCTTTCGGGATATCTTCCGGCGTTGCGTCCAGTGTTTTCACTGAATATGACTGTTGGTTTAACAGCAGTAGCAGTTATTTATTTAGGTGTGCTGCTGCTGAATGCGCGAAAACACACGGTAACAGCATCTGCAATTTTTGTGTTAGATACAATTTTGTTTTATGGTGTGGCGCTATATCTTACACCATCGATTACACCGGGAACAATTGGCGCAACGAATTTTACAGCAGGGAATCTGTATTATTTGCTTGCAGATGTACTGCCAATTTTCGCTTCCAGTTTTTTGTTGGATATGCCATGGCCGGCAATGGTAAATAGTATTATTTTCCTGATGAATATGATCTGTATTTTTGTGTTGCCGCATGACACCAGTTTTACAACATTCTCGAATTTTTTGGGAGGTCCTTTGTTTTTGGCGGCCAGTGTAACGTTGGGACAAATTGTGCTAATTGTTTTCGGTGTAGCGTCTGCATATACCGTGCGAGTTTCACTGTTTGACGCTGCCAAAGCCGATTCACTGGAAGTAGCCAATCAAAAAATATTGGAGCGGCAAAATATACTGGAAAGAGATATACAGGCAGTACAAGAAACACACGCCAGAATTGCCAATGGTGATTATCGGCCATTAAGATTGCCACAGAGCAGCGAAATATTTGCATTGAGTGTAAGTTTAAATTTAATGGTAGAGCGATTAGCGCATATGAGCCAAGCTGACCAAATGGTGCAGCGATTGCAGGATGGCGCCAATCAGTTGACACAGATTATTCATGATATAAGTTTTGGCCGGCAGTCGATAAACATCCATCAAACACAAACCATGATAGACAATTCAATCGGCGCGATGCTGCAATTACAGCAAAATTTTCTGGTTAAGTTTAAAAATTTATATCACGATTCCAGTGAATTAGTGAAAATGGGACAGGATTTAGCCAGGATCAGCTCTGAAATTGTGATGATTGCTGCACATTTAAACAGCACTGCGCAAAGCGGAGAAACGGAATTTGACAACGATACCGTACATGTTTGCGAACTGCTGAAACAGCAGGCCGATTCATTAAACCGTTTATCTGCGGTTATTAATATTCGTCAGCACCAAGTGCTGCAAAATACTGAAATCGGAAAACAGGTAACATTTTAAAAATGTGAAAAATTACCACTTTTTATGTTATCTTGTTTACTAATTGAACCCACCTTGGCGGTGTGAGAACTTTGGTTATATGGCTGATATACACGCCGCCACCTGCTTTTTTGGATGGTTACCTCTTAAATCAGCATTGTTTTGGTGTTTCAAGTAATCTTTGGTTCGCCAAAATTGCTATTGCCTTATTTTATTTTTCATCAGACACTATACATCCTAAGTTCCCGAAAAGTGTAACGAGGGAGGTTCAACTCCTAAAGCCTTGAAAAGACCAACCTGCTTTTCAGTCATCTCACCAAGGATACGACCATATTCAGGCGACTCCAAGAGATCAATG